>JBBTRN010000015.1:3763-19049 GCA_038065175.1 Patescibacteria group bacterium
ATTGGGGCGTAGCCAAGCGGTACCCGCCTGAGGCGGGTTGAAGGAAAATTCATGTGGTATGTATATATTTTACAAAGTTTGAAGAACTCCTTTTATTACGTTGGTTTTACTAATGACCCGGAAAGAAGAATTTTTGAACATAATAGTAGTTTAAAGAAAAACTCCTTCACTTATAAAAATCGACCCTATAAAATGGTACATTTGGAAAAATATCACTCTAAAATCCAGGCGATGCTTAGAGAAAAGTTTTTAAAAACCGGGAAAGGCCGTGAGGAAATAAAGAAATTATCATCTGATTAACAAATGATTGGGGCGTAGCCAAGCGGTAAGGCAGGGGCCTTTGAAGCCCCCATTCGTAGGTTCGATCCCTACCGCCCCAGCCATTTGTTAAACGATCATTAGTGAAGACATCGGTACCCGCCTGAGGCGGGTTGAAGCCCCCATTCGTAGGTTCGATCCCTACCGCCCCAGCCACCAGAAAAAATTTATGATCAAGTGAGTCGCCTCATCGGCGACTCGCCGAAAAGGCGGGGCAGGGGTCTTTGCTGGTCCGCCGAAATCTTGATAAAGGTGGAGAGGCGCCATTCGAAGGCTTGTCCCGTAGAGATGCGAAGCATATTCTACCGGGATTCGGATCCTTCCACCCCAGCCATATACTTTTAGTACCTCGGGTGGCCTATATGCATAATAGTTATGAACTATAAGAAGCTACTTTTCCAAATTGATAAAAAACCTCGAGTCCATGGATATGTATCTTCTTTTACAAAAACCAAGCTAAGCTCGATTCATGGCTTGGGTTTATTTGCTAAGCGAAGCATTAAAAAAGATACAGTCGTAGCAGTTTGGGGAGGTCGGGTAACTACAAAAAATGAGGTTGAACAACTACCTAAAGATATCGCGTATAATTATGCTTTGAAATTATACCCTGGCTTTTATCTAGCTGAAACTAGTCTGTCGGAATTAGACTCATCTGACTTTATTAACCATTCTTGTGCCCCTAATTGCAAAATAGTAAATAAATTTGTAATGATCACCGACAAGGATATTCCACAAGGACAGGAACTAACAGCAGACTTTTTTAATCACAAAAATAAAGGCCAAAAATTTATTTGTAATTGCAAAGCCAAGAATTGTAAAAAAACTGTATATTATGATTGATTTGACTCCGACCGAGGCGCGTCAACAGGCCTCTGGAAAAACCTTCCAAAAATCCCTAAAATATCCCTAAAGGTTTGGTTCTAAACCGAGCCGCACAACCAATAAATACTTTACCAAAATAAAAGACTCATTGTATGAGTCTTTTATTTTGTATAATTGAAAATCTACTCTACAATCAACTTCCTTTTCATCCCCATCTCCCTATATTTTTCCACAAAACAATAAAATTCAAAAATGGGTAGAAACACTTAAAACAGCAGTACCCAAATAAACATTCCGATATTCTGCAGAATATCGGAATGTTTTAATGGAAAGAAAATTTTTGGTTTTGCTTCGCCACTATTGAATTATATTTCAAGATTGTTTGGAAATGCAATATTTTGTATGTTATTATTATGTTGATAAGTAAGAAATTAAGAGTAGACATCAAGAAAATACGGACAACCAAAGGAATGTCGCAGGGCGACATTTGCCGAGCGCTTGATATATAGATAGGGGTTATATGAGCGCAATCGAAAATGGCAAGAAAAATATTACCATCTCTCAATTATAGGACTTACGCACTGCGCATTCTGTCATCCCGACTGAATGCATCTGAATGGAGGGATGACAGTCAGCGCGTAGGTCCTGATTTAAAGAAAAACTTTAAATTATGCTTACTAAAAATCAAGAGGGGTATTTAAATACAGTTCCCAAGGATAAAATCGCTCATGTGGCGGCTTTTGATCCTGCTACTCAAACTACTGCAAAAGAAATTACAGATGAAATAAAATCTGTTTTACCGTCTGCAAAAGTTTTTTATATAGGTTCGTCAGCTCTTGGTATCGCAGGAGAAAATGATATTGATATGACGGTTCTTGGAGAATCTACCTTTGATAATTACTTTGAAATTTTTAAGAAAAAATATGGTAATCCCGAGCATACAAATTTGGAAAATAAATATGTAAAATGGGAGTTTAACCGTAATGGTTTTCCAGTCGAGTTACATCTCAATGCTTTTATGACACCGAATTTTCAAGAACAAATTGATACCAACAAAATTCTTGAAGAAAATAGAGATCTACTTTTAGAATACGAGAAAATAAAACTCGAATGTGACGGGATTTCTTGGAAAGAATATCTGATAAAGAAATACGAGTTTTGGAATAAAATATTGGGCATAGACAAAAATTAAATGGCCAAGGGAGCAATCCCCGCCGTTTTATAATTTTCTCCTAAAAACGGCGGGGATGATTGTGCGCGCATCATTCAACATCCGGATTGTTTTGGAAAAAAGTTCGGATTTTGTTCAGGAGGGCCAGCCAAGGGTGGAGAAAATATTTGACATTTAACGGGTGGTAATTCCGGTATTCCGAAGCTTCAGCGTAGGATACCTTCCACCCCAGCCATTTTGACAAAAAGTTAAAGCTAGTTAAAATAACAGCATGTCATTCAGTTCACAAAATCTACAAATCTCCACCAAGAAGACTTTACGTTTCACGCAAAGTCCTTGAAGTTGCATTAGTAAATTAACTATTTCTATGCCTTCTGCGCTTTGCGGAAGGTGTTTTTTTATCCCAGTACCAAGAAGACCACGGGGACAAGCCCTGCGGATGAATTGGTCTTCTTGTACGGGATGTTCGCCCCGAAAGGGCGTTCTGTTGGTACCACGGCTTTAGCCGTAGGGCTCCATTTGCCACGATGATTGCTTGAAAAAATTTTGAACAATCACCGGCGCGAATACACAAAACGCGGCGGAAAACTCTAGGGAGGAATACTTTTATGATGAACAAAGAAGAATTGCGCAAAAAGCTCGCTGGTCTTCCGCTAGCCAAGGCGCTTAAGTTAGCGGAAAAGGAAACCGCTTTTTGGGATGTCCACCAGATCCACAAACTCACTAGCTTTAAAAAAGCGGTTGACTTTCTGCTTAGCTGGCCAGCCGTAGAGGCCGTGGGGCTATTAAAACAGATGGAACCCCTAGCCGCGGGGCTCCTGGTTTCCCGTCTGCGGCAACTGTCCTGCGAGCCTGGACAAGCGCAAAAGATAGCGGCCATACTCTTGTTGTGTGATAATTTTTCCGCGCTTATGCGGGAAGATTAAGCAAAGCAAAAGCCCGCCCCTTAAGTTCCACTCGGGGCGAGCTTTCTTTTATCTAAGAACCTCTATTCTACTCTACTATCAAATTCCCTTTCATCCCCATCTCTCTGTGTTTGCCCACCGAGCAATAAAATTCAAAAGTACCCATTTTGTCCGCTGTAAATTCGACTTCTGCGGTAGTCGGTCCGTTTGCTTGCGGGTTTTTTACGCTGAATTCGTCAATTACCAAATCGTGGAAACCTTGGGTGTTATTTAGGGTAATTTTTACCCTGTCGCCTTTTTTTACTTTAATCTCGCTTGGAGTGAATGAAAAATTTTTGGCCTCAACAGTAAAAGTTTTAACCTCGGCTGCCATTTCCCCTTCCTTAATAACTTCGGTCTCCTTTACTCCCTCTTGTCCGGGGACAGGCATCCCGCTTTCCGCTCCCCCGCTGGTTTCTTCCTCCGCATCTTCCAAATTAGATTCGCCTGCCCTCTGGTTATTACTTCCCTTTTGCAACAACACATACCCGCCCACAACTAGAATTAAAATTAGTAAAACGACAATAATCCCTTTAGCACTGCTTCCCGAAGGCTGATTTGGACTTTCCATATTATTTTCTTCCATAATTTTCCTTTCTTTTGATTAATTTGATAATATATAATAAATACCAACTATTATAGCTTATGTCAATTATGCTCGAAAAATTCTGGGAAAAATACGAAAAGCGCTATCGCCTGTACGCAGGACTCACTACGGGCTTATTTTTACTGCAAATCGTCCACCTTTATTGGCTCACCGCGCATGTGGTAGCTTTTAGGCTTTTTGATAAATCACTTTTCGATCCTTCCCGCTTTTGGGAGCTGGTGATTGTTTTTGTGGATTACACCGAAATTCCGGCAATTATCACCACATCAATTTTGTATATTCATTCTTTAAAAAATCGATGGAACAAAAAAGATTTATTGTTATTAGTGTTAATCAACAGCCAATGGCTGCATTTGTTTTGGATATCCGATGAATTCGTGCTTGATGTTCTGCACAACAGCAATTCTTTAACAATCCTGCCCGTTTGGCTGGCCTGGGTGGCAATAATAATCGATTACCTCGAATTGCCGGTGATGTTCGATACAATAAAAAAATTCCTAAAATCCTTTAAGGCAGATAAATCTTTCCCGAACTCGTAAAAGGGAACTTGCTAAAGTTGGCTTACGGGGAAAATCCGACAAATTCAGTTTTTAATAAAACTCGCTTCCATTCCCCATTTAATGGTTTGATCAAGCTCTTTTTGGCTCAAGATGCGGTTTTTTAGCAGGAAGTCATATTCTTTATAAATATTAGTCGTGTACATTTCCGGACCGTCCGTGGAAATGGAAAACTTTATCTTATTTTTCAAAAGCGCGCGGATGGTTTTTTTGACGCCCGCCGTATTTTTTATGACGCTGTTCCTTAAGTTGGAAGTCGGACAAATTTCCAAAGTAATCCCTGCCCGTGATATTTCACGCATTAAAGGCTTATCTTTTACGCACTGGACGCCGTGGCCTATCCTGTCGGGCCTAATTACCTTTACCACAAAACGCATTTCATCGAGCTGGGCTTCTTCACCCGTGTGGACAGTGAGCCCAAGGCCGGCTTTCCGCGCTTGGGCAAAAAGCGGGGCATGCTTTTTCATACTAAAACTTTTGCGGTTCGGACCGGCCAAATCTATGCCAATAATCCCCTGGCTTTTATACTTAATGGCTTTTTTTACAATAACTTGGTTTTGCTCAAAGGTTAGCATCCTATCCATCATTAAAATTAAGCCGGCTTTGACCTGGGGGTATTCTAAAATCGCGCGGTCCAAACCCCAAATGCCGGACATTATAATATGGTCCAAATCCCTCTCCCCGCCGCGGTTCCTTTTCATGGGGCAAAACCTAAGCTCATGCACCAGGATGTTGCATTTGCGATAGCCGCCACCGATTACGCTTTTGACGCTTTCCTCAATGGCCTCGGGCGAAGACTGGATAAGCTCTGTCCAATGGAAAAAATTCCTGTGCATTTCGTCTAAATTCCGGTTGCGCTCGTTGCCGGTCATGGTAATCATATCTTCAAACTCCCAGTAGTCCTTGGTGGGTAGTTTTATGCCCTGGCGGTGCGCTATTGACCACAAAATCGGCGGGCTGACAGCCGAGCCTAAATGGTCATGGAGTTCAACGGAAGGTTTTTGGCGCAATAATTTCATAAAAGTAATTTTGTCTATTTTATCATCATTAGAAAATAAAGACAATATCCCCAAAACTTGACGGCCGTCAAGTTTTGGGGATATTGAGTTTTTAGCAAAACTGTTATTAAAACAGGATCTACGCGCTGACTGTCATCCCGACCGAGCCCGAGTGCATCCGAGGGCGAGTGGAGGGATCCCTTAGCCTTTAATATTCCAATATTTAAGGGATTCCTCGGCTCGCTAGTTTACCCTGAGCGAAGTCGAATGGGCTCGGAATGACAGAAGGGTGAATTTGGTTTAGCGCGTAAGTCCTGTAAAAAACTGATTTCAAAACTTGAAACCTTATTTTGTTTTCTGACATAAGACAAAAGATTCGAAAATCTCCCTACAAACTCCAGTCTAGCTACTGTTCTGTCCGCGTTGGCGGAATATTATAATAATTCAAAATAAATTGGGCAATTTCGCCGAATGCCGGCGCAGCCGTGCTTTCCGCGAAACTTACGTTCCTTGGGCGGTTTATTCTTACCAGCATTAAAAATTTCGCGTCTTCCACAGGTCCAAATCCTATAAAAGTTCCTATGTTATTGCCTTCTTCGTAGCCTCTTTTGTCCTTTTTTGGCACCTGCGCCGTCCCGGTCTTCCCTGCTATATAATAGCCTTTCACCGCGGCTCTTTTGCCATGCCCGTTTTCCACAACACTTACCAGCATTGCGGTTAAGGTATTCGCGGTTTTCCCGGTAATTACTTCTTTCACTACCTTGCTTTGGGTCTCTTCCGCTCTGCCGTCAGGAAAAATTTTCGCTTTTACCAAAAACGGCTTCATCATTTTACCGCCATTAGCCAGAGCGGTAAAAGCCTGAACCAGTTGAATAGGCGTAACCGCAATGCCCTGGCCAAAGCTTGCGGTATGGTAATTTACCTTGATTTTTCCTTTAAGGTTGTCCAGGTTGCCCTTGTGCTCCATAATTTCAATCCCGGTTAATTTTCCGAACCCGAAATTTTTTACATATTCCAGGAATTTCTCATCGCCGATTTGTTCTTTGGCAAAAATGGCTCCGGTATTTAAAGACTCCTCTAAAACCCGGGTCATGCTCTGCTTTCCATGGGCTTTGAGGTCAGAATTTTTTATTACATAATCGTCAACTTCTATGCTTCCCTTGTCCACATATTCTGTTTCAGGGCCTACCTTGCCCTCATTTATGGCCATAGCCATAGTTAAAGGCTTAAACACGCTGCCCGATTCGTAAGCTCCGGCTGTAGCCTGGTTCAAAAACACTTCGGGGTTCTCAACTTTATTGTACTCATTGGGGTTAAAATCCGGGTAGCCCGCCATGGCTAATATAGAGCCGGTTTTGGGATCCGCGACTATTACGCTTCCGGAATCCGCCCCGTGTTTTTGCACTGCGGTACGCAAAACGCTTTCGACTTTAAACTGTATGGATTTGTCTATGGTCAAAATTAAATTAATACCGTCTTGGGCCGGAATTTTTTCCCTGGTAGAGCCAAAAATCCAGGCGCCATTTGCGCCCGCCTCCTCAAACAAGGTGCCATTCTTTCCGGAGAGCTCCTTTTCAAAAAACCTTTCAACGCCGTACAGCCCTTCTTTATGCAGGTCCTTATAGCCCACATAGCCGATTACCTGGGAAAGCAAGCTGTTTTCCGGATACACGCGGGTTTCTTCGTAATCAAAGAGTATGCCGGAAAGTTTTAAGTTTTTTATTTCTTCGACTTGCTTGTCCGTAATTTGCTTTTTTATGGGTACATACTTGCGGCTTTTGTCTTCAAATTTTTTTATTATTTCCAGCTCGTCAATTTTTAAAATTGCCGCGAGCTTTATTGAAGTCTGGGTGGGGTCGACTATTTCGCCTGGGACAGCATAAACTAAGGGCTTTTTTAGGTTGCCGGCGACTGAAATCGGACCGCTGGAAAACTTATCTGTTATTTTTATTTCGCCGCGCGCGGCCTGGAGGCGAGTAAAGAGGCTATGCTGGTCTTCTGCCAATAGGCTCGCTTGCTTCCCGTTCACCACCTGCAAAAAAAATAATCTGGCCGCGATTCCGGCAAACATTAAAAAGAAAAAAACAGTCACCAGGGCTGTTCGTTTGGCAAAAGGGTCAGTTTGTAATTTTTGCCTGATCATAATGCTTACCTTTGCGACAAATGGTTTTCCGTAAACAAATACTGGGTAGTGCTTACCACGGAAAACCCGTTTTGCAAAAGCTCTTTTTCCAAATTTGTAACAGAGGCCTTTTCCGCGATTTGCAAATTTGATTTCTTGTTTTCCTGACTCACCTCCGCGATTTTACTCTGCAAAGCTTTTATTTCATAGCCTAAAGAGGCTTGCTCGTTTACCCCCAGTATGTAAGAAAAAAATAAAGCCACATTAATTAATACCAGGAAAATTACCAGAACTTTTCTGCCTATAGATACAGTTTTAAGATTCGAAGCTCTAATTACTTTTGTCTGCGAGTGGGCAAAAATTTGGGGGAGCGCAAGTTCTTTAAGCATTTTATTTTTATTTTTATTAATTTAATATTTGAATTTGTTATATTTTTATATAAATTTTAGCTACCAAAATGGCTATTAGACTTTGAGTTACGAAACGCAAGTTAAACTACATTTGTCATTGCGAGGAGTGTCCGCCGGAGGCGGATCTGCCTCAGGCACGACATCCGAAGCAATCTATCTTTTTTGGCTTATTTATTGAGATTGCTTCGTCGCAAGGCCTCCTCGCAATGACAGTCAGCGCGTAGGTCCTGATATGGATATGTACCCGAGCTTCTCAATCACCCTTAACTTTGCCGGTTTGCTTCTGGGATTTTCCTTAATTTCCGCTTCGCCCGCCGTAACCAGTTTTTTTGTTAAAACTTTACCCTGGGGGCTTTTCCCGCATATGCATTCAGGGAAATCTATTGGGCACACGCAACCACGCGTGAGTCCTGCAAAATATTGTTTGACTATCCTGTCCTCAAGCGAATGGAAGGCTACTATGGCCAGCCTGCCTCTGGGTTTTAAAATATCGAATGCTTTGGGCAAAAAAGCCTGTAAATTTTCGAGCTCGCGGTTGACTTCTATCCTTAAGGCCTGGAAAATCCTCCTAGCCGAATCATCCGCACGGTGCTTAACCGGCTTAGGCAATGCTTCCACAATTATTTGATGCAGATCGGTGGTGTACTTTATTTGGTTCTTAGTTCTAAATTCTTGAATCTTTTTTACGATTTGCCCGGCAAATTTTTCCTCGCCGTATTCCTTAAATATTTTAAGCAGTCTTTCTTTTTCGTAATTATTTAAAATAAACTTTGCGTCCGGACCATCCGCGGATTTGTCAAACCGCATGTCGAGAACTTCTTTTTTTTGGAAACTAATCCCGCGCCCTGATTCGTCCAGCTGGTACGATGACAACCCAAGATCCGCGACAATGCCGTCTGGCGCTGGAAAGCCATGATGGCTGATTATCTTATCTAAATCCCGGAAATTGCCATGATGTATAATTAAATTTTGTTTTGTTACTTCAGATTCCTGATTCTTTTTGAAATTTGAAATTTGAAATTTGAAATTATTTATCGCGTCTTCATCTAAATCTATGACCAAAACTTTGCCGTGTGGTTTTATCTTATCTAGGATCGCCGAGGCGTAACCTCCGCCGCCTAAAGTCGCGTCTACGAAATTCTGGCCGGGACGAGGGTCCAAATATTTAATAACTTCGTTAAGTAATACTGGAGTGTGGACATAAGACATAATTTCAAATTACAAATACCAAATGTCAAATAAAATCCCAATTTTTAAATTTCAAAATTAGACATTTGGCATTCATTTGAAATTTGTAATTTGATATTTGAAATTAGTTAAACTCCCAATGACCCTAATTGCTCCGCGATTTCATTGCTGTCCTTTTCAGTCTGTTTCTTATAAGCAGTCCACAGCTCCTCGCTCCATATTTCCACGCGGTTGTAAAGCCCGGCGAAGACCACCTTTTTGCGCATTTTGGCAAAATCCTTCAAATAGCCGGGCAAAGTTATCCTCCCCTGCTTGTCGATTTCAAAATCCATGGCGCCGGCTAGCATCAGTCGGGAAAAAGCGCGGGTATTGCTGGTAGAAATTGGGAGACTAGCCAACTTTTCCGCTAACTTTTTCCATTCTTCTATTGTATATAAAAATAAGGACTGGTCTAAACCCCTGGTTACAACCACTTTTTTCTTAAGCAATGGCCTAAACTTTGCCGGGACAGCTATTCTGCTTTTTTCGTCTAAACTTGCCTGGTATTCACCGATGAACATTTAAATAGTTTGTAGCGTGTAGGGAGTAGCATTTAGCCAAACAAAGAGATGCTTGCTACAAACTAACTGCTACTTACTAAACTAAACGCTAATTATTTATCCACAAATTACACCACTTTTCCCCACTTTTTACCACTGTGAGATAATTATACTCCACTAAAACCCATTATGCAACAATCCACAAATATAAAAAAACCGCTTTTTTAAGCGATTTTAACAGATTTTATGACTTTTAAATATTAATATATCCACATATTCAAAGCTCAACCGATGGTTGAGCTTTTCATCTAGTAGATTGGGATACCCAAAACGCAGCAATGCCAAAGGCTACGGAGACGTTTAGGCTTTCTTTTTTGCCTTGCATTGGGATTTCCACGACTTTATCGCATAAATTGATGATGGAGCGGCTCACTCCCCGCCTTTCTTCGCCTAAAACCAAAGCCAGAGGGAATTTGGGTTTGAATTTGCTGATGCTGATGGATTTAGCATTGTTTTCTAAGGCGACGATGCTTACGCCTTGCGTTTTGAGTTGTTTGATGACTTTAATGGCGGATTTATGGTATTCCCACGCTATAAATTTTTCCGCGCCCAAAGCCACTTTGCCGATTTTCCCCGCGTGGACATAATAATCCGGCCTGCCGGTATAGCCCGTTAAATAAATCTTGGTTACCCCAAAAACGTCGGCAGTCCTAAAGATCG
The DNA here is from genome assembly GCA_038065175.1 of Patescibacteria group bacterium. GTDB lineage: Bacteria > Patescibacteriota > Doudnabacteria > UBA920 > UBA920 > JBBTRN01. The sequence goes on from JBBTRN010000015.1 coordinate 14,160, forward strand.
ACCCCACATTGTGCAAAGACCGGATATTGTGGGCAATAACAGAGAACATAGTGAAAAATTAAAAACTAAAAGTGAAAAACCTGTGGTGAGCTTGTCGAATCCAATACAATTCAAAATTTAAAGTTTTGCACTGTAATTTTAAGCTTTTCGCTTTACGTTTTGCCCTGTAAAGGAAAAACTGAAGAATTTACTTCCTCTTCGGTTTTAAAATTTTGTATGGAAAACAAAAGAGCGGCGGCAATGCCTACGGCCGCAAGAATTGTTATGGCTAAATATATTGGTTTATGGGTCCGGAACATTTTTCACCCTCCCCTAACCCCTCCCCTCGAGGGAGGGGAAGAAAAAAGTAAATTTAAATTCATTCCCTCATCCAGCTTTCTTTCCATCTTCCCATCCAGTTTTATTAAAAACACCTCGCAAGTCGCGGAAACTACGAGTTTAAATAAATGCCCTCCCAGGGTGGAAAAATCAGCGCGCGATAAGACAGCATGCGCATGGAGTGCGACATTGTTATTTAACAACGAACTATTTCCTGTTAAAGATACAATTTCCAAATCTTCCTCAAAAACTTTATTCTGGTACTTTTTAGTTTCCAAATTAAAATAAGAAAGCTCTGCTAAACCGCAAGCGCCAATTGCGCTAAAATAAGATGCGCCAATGTTTTCGCTGGCTATGAATTTCTTTAAATTTTCAGAAACTTCCTCGCCCTTGTCAAAACGGAGTATGTAGCGACGGCCGTCTTTGAGAGTTATTTTCATAATATGGTTTTCGTTATCGATAGCCGTATCGTTTAGAGGTTTCGTCTAACGCTAAACAATGACAAAAACGATACGGGTTACGAAACCTAAAACCCTTACCCTAGCTTTACATCCCGGCTCAAAACTTCCTTAACCTTTTTCACCACCTCTTCAATTGACTGGTCGCTTTTGAGCAAATAATCCGTGGCTCCAGCTTCCACAATCTTGCTAATAGAATCCACATCGCCGATGTTAGTAAGCACAATTACCGGCAGTTTGGCTGTTTCGGTATTTGACTTTAATTCCCACAAAACGCCGATGCCGTCGAGTTTGGGCATCATTATGTCCAAAAGCAAAAGCTCGGGTTTTATTTCTTTGACTTTTGCCAGGGCTTCTTCGCCGTCATACGCGGCCGTAACCTCGTACCCCTCATTTTTTAGCGCGTCGCACAGGGAACCCGATATTAATTTATCGTCTTCCGCGACTAAGATTTTTGCCATATATTTAACCTTTCTTAAATTCGAAATTCGAATATCTAAACCCTAAACAAATTCAAATATTAAACCCCAAATTCCTAAACCTCTTGGTTTAGAATTTATTTTTTTGAATTTTAGATATTATTTAGGATTTAGGATTTCGTGTTTAGAATTTTATACATTTATTTATTTAATTGGTAATGAAAAATAGAAAGTGCTGCCTAAATTTTCACCCGCGCTCTCTGCCCATATTTTCCCGCCATGGGATTCTACAATGCCTTTAGATACCACCAAGCCTAAGCCTGTGCCTTTACGCGACCTATCGCCGGATTTCAACTGCTTAAATTTGGAAAAAAGCATGCTTAAATCTTCCGGCTGTATCCCTATGCCTGTGTCCTTTATGGCAACCACGGCTTCGCCTTTTTTCGCGTCCATTTGCAAATTGATTTCTATTTGGCCGCTGTCGGAATATTTAACAGCGTTGGAAAACAAATTTCCCAGAACCTGACTAACGCGGACTTTGTCGAACTTTAGCATGGCTTTGGGGGGCGAAGTTATATTCATGCCCAAATGCTTCATTTCCGCCTGGGGGCGGAAGGCCGAAACTTGGCTGTTAATAATTTCCACCAGGTCATAATCCTGTAAATTTAATTCGAACTTGCCGGCTTCGATTTTAGCGACATCCAATAAGTCATTCACCAATTCCAGCATATTATTGGAGGCTGTTTCTATTGTGACCACCGTGTCTTTAATCTTTTTAGGCTCAACCCCCTGGGCCGCGGCTAAATTCTTTATTAGACTTTCCGAAGACCAGCGCACCGCGGTGAGCGGCGCGCGTAATTCATGCACCATCATTGCCGTAAATTCCTGGCGCAGTTTTTCCAAAGACTTTTCGGTAGTAATGTCGTGGAAAACTACGCTGGCTCCTATTTTTTCCCCATTATTGTCTTTTACCGGGGAAATAGTAATTTCCAAGGCCTTGTCCTTTAAATAAACTTCAGGCGTAATAATAGGCTTATTTTGCCCCAGAGCCTGGTCGATTTTTGTCCTAAGGTCTAATTTGCCGGCTAGCCCGTCTACTATGTCATAGAGCGTCACGCCGCGGTCTTTAGGTATATTAAAAATATCGCTTACCATGGGATTATGCACCAAAAGCTGATTGTTGATGTCGAGCATTATTACCCCGTCTGTGAGCGAATAAATAATCGCCGCCAGCTTGCCCTTTTCGCTTTCTAGCACAGCTTGCAATTTTGAAACAGCGGTCGCGGCCTGGTTGGTAATGGTGTACAAAATGGCAGCCTGGCTTTCCCCGTAGCGCCCTTTTTCAGAAGAAGCGACGTTTATTAAGCCGACCAATTTGCCCGAAATTACAACGGGGAGGTTAAAAAAAGACTGAACCTTGCCTTTTAAATTGTCATCCAGGATATTTCCGGTAATAATCTCGTCAATTTTTTGGGGATGCATTTCCTGGTTATAAATCGTACTGTAAGACAGGAGCATCTTTTCCCTTACTTCCTCCACAAACGAATGGTTAACCGAATTTTGCACCTGGCATTTAAAAATGACTTTGCCGGTATTTTCCAAAACCATGTAAGAAACCGTATCGTAATCAAGAAGGTTGCCGAGGCTGCTTGTGATAATATCCACAATCTTATTTGTATCGAGGGAGTAGCCAATCCTTTCGTTGATTTCCTTTAGCACCTGGGCTTGGTAAACTTTTTGCTGCAGCTCCAAAGACTGGCTCGCTTCGGAACGCAAAAATTTGCGCTCTCGCATGGTAGTGTACGCGTAACCCGCGACCACTAAGGCCAGCATTATAAAGTCAATAATGAGAAGATAGTTGACAATCACAAAATTCCTAAATCCTAAATCCTAAACAAATCACAAATTCTATCCGCCTTAGGCGGACCAAATTCAGGGTTTAAATATTTGAATTTAATTTTTAAAATTTGCTTAGAGTTTAGATATTAGAATTTAGAGTTTATATGGCCTTTAATGTCGGATATTTTTCCACTAAACTATTTAAGGTCATTTGCGCAATTTGTCCGGACAATTGCATGTATTCATTCGCCACGCCCTTTAAGACCAATTGCGGGTCAGCGGAAATGTCCATTACCGTGCCGTCGTCGCCAATTTTTAACCCTGGAATTTTTCGGGCCTTGTCCAAAGCAATATTAGGACCCAAGACTACCATTTGTTTTTGTATTAGGTCGGTTAACATTTGCTTATACTCTTCGTGATCTGACATATTTTTGTCTCCTTTAAATGATATTATTTGATAAAACAATTATACCACATTTATTCGCCTCCGCTAATACCCCGCGGCTTGCCGCGGTGTTCCTTGTAGTTTTCCCTCCCCTTGATGGGGAGGGTTAGGGAGGGGTGATGCAGTCTGTCGTAAAGATCTTTAGACAGTTGATACCTCGTCAGCTTGCCCCGAGGTAGTTCATTAGAACCTTTCCAAAAATTTTGACGGCCCAATAATTTCAAAGCTGAAATTAAAATATTGGTGTCAAAAACCACCCGCATTTTTTTGTTTTCTTAACTGCCTAACAACGGCTACGGAATCCTTTAAACTCTTAAAACCCGCTTTTTTGGCCCTAATGGAAAATTCTCCTCTAAAAGAACTCATTTTGCTAAGCGCGATTTGCCTGCGCAAAATCCCGCGCACATATTCTGACCGCGTCATATTTTCACTCTTGGCCGCAATATTAATTTCCCTCGCCATTGCCTTAGGCAAAGAAATAGGTATAATTGTGGTAACTGATAACATAAAAAATTTATTAATTTTAATAATATTTATTAAAATAACACAAAAACAAAACTCTGTCAAAAAATAATTATTCTCATCTGGGATAAAGTTGGCATAAATAAAGCTCCTCGGAGCAGAGCTGCGAGGAGCTTTATTCCGTATAAAAATATTCGCTCAAATCGCTTTCGGATATAAACCGCGAGGCCTGCCTGAAGACAGCCCGCAAGGTTCCCGTATCCAGTTCTTTGTGGATGGGAACAGTCAGGATCTCTCGTCCGCTTCCGCGAACCCTGGCCAGTTTGGAATGACTGCCCTTCTGGCTGACAACGGCAAAACCGAACACGGACAGGATTTTAATCACATCACTGCCCGACAAGACTTTTAGCTTAGGCATATCGCAGGTCAGACAAACCGAAATTCACTACAACTTCCGGCTGTTTTGAAAAATCAAAAGCGGAAAGATCTTCGCCTTCCAAATGCAACTCAATGGCTTCTTTCAAATTTTTTACTACTTCATCCAGGTCTTTGCCCTGTGTCACTACTGGTAAATTCAAACCTTCAGCCACGAAAACATTGTCGCCTTTATAGATTTGTACATAAATAATACTTCGCATAATATTCAATCTCCTTTATTGTATTTTAAAGGTTTTATTTAGACCAGTCAAATTATACAGGACTTACGCATTGAGCCAAGTTCGACAAGAGCTTGGCTTGGCCTGGGTCGGGCTCAGCCCGACCTCAAGGCCAAGCCATCACGATCCAGGCATTTTCCGAGGATTTTTGGAGGCGTAGTCAGACTACGACGACAAAAACCGCGGGAAAATAACAAAATCGGGGTTCCCCAAAAATCAAAGATTTTTAGGGGTGATAAAGAAGTTGGCCAGAGCCGCTTTGCAAGTCAGGCTTGGCCTGACTAAAAAGCGGC
>JBBTRN010000016.1:0-18896 GCA_038065175.1 Patescibacteria group bacterium
CTCATAATCTTAACCGAAACATTGAAATCTAACAACCAGAAACCGAACGGTATCGCAGCGCGCCTTTCTGTTGTGGTTTCTCAAATCCCCCGAGGCAATCAAAAAGCAGCTTGGTTTAATTGATCCAGACACTGCTCAAAAGCTGCGTCAAAACTTACCGGATGAAGTAACAAGGATAAAGGTTCTTCAAAAGGCTGTGCTGGCGAAATTAAGAAATCGTTTCAATCTAACTTCATTCGTCGACATAGCCCGCGAGGCTGCAAGCCTTCGCATGAATGCCTAATACCTTCGGAAAGGGCGAGTGGAACCACTGCTCGCCCTTTAACTAATTTCATATCACCAAATTTATCAACCGGTCTTTCACAAAAATCACTCTTTTTACCGAATCATTTACTAAACTTTTTTTCACGGGTTCAAGCTGTAAAGCGGAAGACTTTGCTTGCTCTTCCCCGCTCCCTGCCGCTACTTTAATTTTGCCTTTCACTTTGCCGTTTACCTGCACTACTACTTCCACTTCCTTGTCAACTATCATCGATGCGTCAAATTCCGGCCATTTTTCTTTTTGCAATAAAGTTTTATTGCCTAGAGTAAGATTCAACTCTTCCACTATGTGGGGTGCAAACGGATAAAGCAGGATCAAAAACTTTTTTATGGATGCTTCATCGATCGCTTCGTCCTTCACCTCATTATGGAATTCCATAAAAGCCGAGATGCAGGTATTAAACCGGAAATTTTCAATATCTTCCGTGATTTTTTTAGTTAACCTATGTAGAGCCCTTTCTGCCTTTTCCGATGCTTTACTGTCCGCTGTCCGCTGTCCGCTGTCCGCTGTCCATTTCCACACCCTGTCCAAAAACCTCTTCACCCCCACAATTCCCTTGTCATCCCAGGACACCTGGGCTTCGTGCGGACCTAAAAATAATTCATACATCCTTAAGGTATCCGCTCCAAATTTTTTTACAACAATCTGCGGATCCACCACATTGCCGCGGGATTTGGACATTTTCTCGCCGTCTGGACCTAGTACAATTCCATGAGGTTTTCGCATCATGTAAGGTTCGCGCGACGAAACCAGTCCCTGGTCAAACAAAAACTGGTTCCAAAACCTTGAATAAAGCAAATGCAAAGTCGTATGCTCCATGCCCCCGAAATAAACATCTACCGGCGTCCAATATTTTTGCTTCTTGATGGATGAAAAAGCTTTTTTATTTTTCGGGTCCGTATACCTTAGCCAATACCAGCTTGAGCCTGCCCACTGGGGCATAGTGTTGGTTTCGCGCCAGGCGAGTTTCCCGCATTTCGGGCACTTTACTTCCACCCATTTTTTAATAACCGCCAAGGGCGACTCCCCTGTGCCTGTGGGTTCGTACTTTTTTACGTTCGGCAACTTAACCGGCAAGTCTTTTTCCGGCACCGGCACAATTCCGCAGTCTTCGCAGTGGATAATGGGAATCGGCTCGCCCCAATAGCGCTGGCGCGAAAACACCCAATCCCGCAATTTATAATTAACCACTTTTTTCCCATACCCTTGCGCTTCCATAAAATCCATAATCTTTGCCGTCGCGTCGTGAATGTTTAATCCGTTCAAAAATTCGGAATTCACCATTGTCCCCGCCTCTTCCTGGACTTTGTCTATATGATCAATAGACCCTATATCATTCGCGTCTTTTTGGACAACCCTCTTGACTTCCAAATTAAATTCTTTCGCAAACTCAAAATCCCGTTTGTCATGCCCGGGCACTCCCACAACCGCCCCTGTGCCCACATTTCCTAAAACATAATCCGCGACATAAACCGGCATTTTGTAATTGTTTAGCTGATTAATGGCATAAAGGCCGGTGAACACCCCGGTTTTTTTTCTGGTTTCCGCTGTCCTTAATTCTTCGGCCTGCGAACCCGCCTTTTGTTTGTATTTTTCAATTTCTTTCCATTTTTTTTCTTCTATATTTAGAGCGTTGCGGTCTTTTAATAAAGGATGTTCCGGGCCCAAAACAACAAAGGTTGCTCCAAAATTGGTGTCCGGACGGGTGGTAAAACAAACTATTTGGGGCGACAAGGCTTTCAAAATGACCGGCTCTTCCTCGGAAGTAAAATGCGGTTTTTCCCCGGCACTTTCCCACAAAACACCTCCCAGATTTTTTTGTAAAATTTTTCCCTGCTCAATTCTAATCGCGTAATCTGTCGGATCGCTCAATATTTTAATGAACCCGGTAATAGATTTTATTCTCTTATAATCAAACTCCCAATTAAAAGTACTGTGAAACGGCCGCGGCTTATCCCGAAAAGTCGCCGTAGAAAAACCTCCGGCCAATATCAATCCGGCTATTTTATGATTTAATTTTTCAGCGACTTTCATGGCTACGACGGCGCCTAAACTATGGCCAAACAGCACCGTGTTTTCGTCAAACTTGCAATTTTGCAAAACAAAACTAACCTGCTCTTCTTCTGTTGGCGCATTGGGATGGGGTAAAACAGGGCACTGATATCTTAAACCACGCTTATCCAGTTCTGACTTTAACCAAGGAAAAAATATACCTTCAGGATTGCCATTAAACCCATGGAGTAAAACATAATTACGGTTGTTCTCAAAATTATAAGTAATGTTTATCCCGGTCTTTTTGCCGATCCAATTCTTTTGCTGAAGTTTAACCGCCTCCGGCCAGTTGTCTAAAGTCTTTAAACCCTCCAAAAGTTTTTCCGCGTAAGCGGTGATTTTCAAGTACCACTGTTTCAATTCTTTTTTTTCTACCTTTGTACCGCACCGTTCACACTCACCGTTTATTACTTCTTCGTTCGCAAGCCCCGTTTTGTCTTTGGGGCACCAGTTAATTACGCCGGTGGCTTCGTAAGCCAAACCTTTTTTTAAAAATTGCAAAAACAGCCACTGGGTCCATTTGTAATAGTGAGGGTCAGTAGTATTAATTTCACGGCTAAAATCAAAGGAAAGACCCCAGGAAAGCATTTGCTTTTTGGCATTTTTAATGTTTTGGGCAGTGGTAATGGAAGGATGAACCCCCATTTTAAGCGCGTAATTTTCGGCAGGCAAGCCAAAAGCGTCCCAACCGATTGGGAAAAGTACCTCAAAGCCTTTCATCCTCTGAAAACGCGCGTAAACATCCGCGGCCACATACGGCCGCAAATGGCCCATATGAAGCCCGGCGCCGGAAGGGTACGGAAATTCAACTAAAATAAATTTTTTAGGCTTTTTAGAAAAATCTTTGGCCAAAAATTGCTGATTTTTTTGCCAATACTCTTGCCATTTTTTTTCGATTTGGGATGGATTGTACTTGGACATAATCTTATTCTAAACTTTTTGGAGTATTAGTTGGTTCAGCCACTTCAATAACCCTTAGCTTATGAAGCTGATTTTTAATGACAAATTCTAAAACTTTATATAGCTTATCTAAATCACCTTTAGGAATTGCGCCCATTAAATCCCAATCCGGCGGGGTATCAAATTCCCCGTCTACAATCTTGCCTGTAAAGGGTTCTATTGTTCTCTCGTTCATTATTCTGAAATGAGCAGTAAGCCAAAAGTCATTTTTCTTTGGATTAACGACCCTCACAGTTAAACCATATTCACTCTTTTCAATTTCCAACAAATCTTCAGCAGCGTTTTTATCTTCAGGTTCTGTAAACAAGTTATATTTAAGTGTTAACTCACTCGCATTTCCGGCTTCTTCCATAATCTGACTAATTAATTCAGCCCCACGATCAATATAATTATGAAACTCCGATAATGACGCAAAGCCCATCTCTTTACTTCTAAAATCATAAGTGGCTCGTCTTTGAAAAATTCTATCAGGCTCTCTTGGAGCTTCCGAATCATTCATATGTTAAATAATTTTTTTGCGCTCAAGGTAGTTTGATTTCCCACCTCTTCCAAACTAACTTGCTTAATTCCCGCTATCTTTTCTGCTACGTGCTTAACATATAGTGGCTCGTTTCTTTTACCGCGATGCGGAGCTGGGGTAAGATACGGCGAGTCAGTTTCAAGCACTATTCTTTCAAGCGGCACAGTTTCGACAACTTTTTGCATATTGCCAGTCTTATCGAATGTAATTATACCATTAAGCCCCACATAAGCCCCTCTTTTTAAAAATTCCTGCGCAATTTCCGGGGTTCCAGTGAAGCTATGGATCTCAAATTGGAAATTGGAAATTGGAAATTGGAAATTTTCAAATTCTCTATCGAGAATTTGAAGTATATCTTCATATGCATCCTGACTGCCCACGCTGGGTCTACAGTGGATAACCAAAGCTTTATTAACCTCTTTTGCTAATTTTATTTGCGCTATGAACACTTCTTTTTGCTGCTGCTTTATTTGCTCCATGTTCCATGTTCCATGTTGCGTTTCCGCCGGTAGGCGGAAATAATCCAATCCACATTCCCCTATGCCGACCACCTTGGAATTTTGGGCAAGTTGATGATACGCATCATAATCAAAATTTTCTTTGCGAGTTTGAAAACTGTTTTCTTCTTCGTCCACATGCTGGCTGTAAGTGTGGACAGGATGCAGGCCAATAACCGCGTAAACTCCACCCCCCGCCCCTTCCCTCCCCTCGGAGGGGGAGGGATTAAGGGAGGGGTGATTGAATTTCTCAGCAAGCTCAACCGCTTGCCGAGAGGTGTCAATTTGCGTCCCCACATTCACTATCCATACACCCTGCTCTAACGCGCGCTTAATAACCTCCTCGCCGTCTTGTTCAAAAGCTTTAAAATTTACGTGCGCGTGTGTATCAATTAACATAATTAGCTAATACTATCATACTAGCTAGTATGATAGTATTCTCTTACTCTATTCTTGGAAACAATTTTTCTCCGGGATCCTGACCAAAATTCCCTTTTTGGAGATAAACACTTATCCGGTCGGCAGTCCGCGGAATAATTGGTCTAATAAAATGAGAGATTTGGAATAGTTCGTTTAACAAATAAGTTATTTGTTCTTTTGCTTTTTCCAAGTTTATTTTTGCAACCTTAAATGGTTCATTCTTTTGTATATAAGCATCTAAAGCTGACATTTTATTCCACACGAAATCAGCAACCTCTTTCAAACAATATTCTTCCATTGCTTTAGTATAAGCACCGTCAACAACAAATTCATATTTCATTGACTCAGCCACCAAGTCAACATTAAATGCCATCTTTAATATCCTACTCGTTAAATTCCCGATTCCATTCGCCAAGTTGGCATTATAGGTTGCTACAAAGTGTTCCCAAGTATAATCGCCGTCTTCAAAGGTGGGGATTTCGCGCAGGAGATAATACCTAAGCGCATCAGTCGCTTGACTTTCGTCCAAGCCTTTTGCTTTTAATTTATCTAAAATCTCATATGGATCAGCCACATTGCCCAAACTTTTGCTCATTTTCTGGCCGCCCGAGGTAATAAAGCCATGGATAATAATCTGGCGCGAATTAGGCAGACCCGCGGACATAAGCATTGCCTGCCACATAGCCGACTGCTGGCGCAAGTTATCTTTGCCGGCGATTTGTAGGGCTTTAGGATTTTCCACGGTGCCCCAAAAATCTTCAAATTCCGAGGGTTTACCCCGCACCGAAGCGGAGCGACTGGTGCGGGGCCAGCCCAAAGTTGAAACATAATTTATAAGCGCGTCAAACCACACATACATTACCTGCGCCTCATCCGCGGGAACGGGCACGCCCCAGGGCATTTTTTCCTTTAAGCGGGAGATGGAAAAATCCTTGAGTCCCCTTTTGACGAATTCCTTAATTTCATTAAACCGAAAATCCGGAACCACAAAATCCGGATGCTTTTCAAAGTAATTTAACAGTGGCTGCTGATATTTAGAAAATCTAAAGAAATAATTTTCTTCTTCGATTGTTTCTATTTTTAAATGCGGATGCACCAGGCACTGGCCATTTTCGTCTAAATCGCTTTCTGTCTTTTCTAATTCACAGCCCACGCAATATTTTACATTATAAATTTTTTTATAAATATCACCGGCATCAAAACACCGGTTCCAAAATTCCTGCGCGGCTTTTATATGGCGCGATTCGGTAGTGCGGATAAAATGGATATCCGGCAGAATCCCTAAAGAGGGCATTAACTGTTTAAACTTTTCCGCATATTCGTCAACATAATTTTGAATTTCCTTGCCTTCTTCCTTAGCCTTCCTATAAACCTTTACGCCGTGCTCGTCCGTGCCGGTGTTAAAAAAGACTTCCTCACCCAGCAATTTGTGATACCGGGCAATCGCGTCCGCCTGCACCATTTCCAAAGCAAACCCCAGGTGGGGATCGGAATTTACATAAGGCAGGGTCGTTGTAATATAAAATTTATTTTTCACTTTATTCAGCAGAAATTTTTAAAGTTAATTTATACTTTGGGAATCCGGCCATTCCCTGTCCCTCCACAGGTTGTAAGGCGACGACAGTAACGACTGTTTCAATATTATAAGGAGTCTTGGTTTCACCGCTTAACATCCTTTGTACTTCATCGGCTACTGGTATAATTAAAACAACTTTATCACCCGGATTCAAGCGTCCGCCAAAAGATTTGGTAATTTCCAAAAGCCCTTCTCCCGTTTCCGGATTCTGTATTATAGAAGCCGCTTCTGCTTCACTCAGAAAAAAACTTAACCCAATACCTTGTTCTCTTTTTCCAAATTCTCCCATAAATAAAAAGGCTTTCTCAAGCCTCTTTATTATAACGATATTATGGACTTTTAGCAAAAAATCCGTTTAGACGGCTTGGGAACTGTTATCCTGCTTTTTGTTCTCTAAATCCCGTACAGCGCTGTTCATTTTTTCGTCAAGAATCTTAAGGCCTTGCACGCAATAAACATGAATTTGCTCTTTTAAAAAATCGGTTAGCCCCTCCGTTTTTAAGTCGCGAATAAGAATTTCCTGGATTGTCGGGTCTAATCCGGAATGTTCGATTAAATAAATAATTTTTTCAATTTTTGCCTGGTCAGTCATAAACAATTAACCTTCCGTCAGGTATAAGTCTAATGATTTAAGTATTTCCTGCCTAGCGGCAATTTCCTCGACGCTTAGTTGCTGATTGGTAAAACCAAAAACAGCTTTTTCTGGCAATCCTTTTTCTGCTCTCAAGCCGGCCATTTTTTCAGGCGTTGGCTTATTCCAACCGAATTCACGAGCAACTCTTGATGCAAATTCACTGATTCCCATATTTTTATTTCCCTAAGCTTTCCCTCAAGCTTTTTAAGATTTTAATATCTATTTTAACTTTATCATGCTTGGTTTCCAAAATCAAGGGGAACTCCCCCTGCCCCCTCTTTAGAAAAGAGGGGGGACTACTGAAAAACCCCAAAATCGCCTCAAAACCTTTTTTACCGATTTTGCCCTCGCCTATATGGTCGTGCCTGTCCTTTCTTTCGCCTAAATCGGGCTTAGAATCATTCATGTGGCTCATTTTTAGCCATTTCAGGCCGATTGCCTTATCGAATTTGCCAAAAGTTGATAAAACAGATGCGTCATTTCGCAAATCATAACCACCAGAGAATGCATGTTGGGTATCGAAACAAATCCCCCCAAAACCCTTTAATTTAACTAAGTCTTCCATAAGCTCGGCCAATTCCTCAAAAGTATCGCCAATGACCGAACCTGCGCCAGCCGCTATTTCTAAAAGAAACTCCGTAGAGCCCTTATAACCTTTTAGAACTTCTTTTAAACCTTGTTTTGTTTGTTTAAAGGCTTTTTCTTGGCCTAGGTCTTTGCTCGAACCTAAATGCGTCATAACATACTTTGCGCCCAAAAGACTTGCTCGCTCAAGCTCCTCGCGGACGACAGATACCGAGCCATGGTAAATCCGAGGCTTTGCAGAACCAAAGTTGATAAAGTAAGGCGTGTGGACGACAAACTCACACCCCCTCCTAACCTCCCCCCTCAAGGGGGAGGAATTATATTTTTTGTTTCCCTCTCGCCCTTCGCGGGGAGGGCTAGGGAGGGGGTAATATTTTGCCATCTCCTCTTTAAACTTTTCAATGATTTCATCTGTCAACTTTGGCGCAGGCCCGCCCATAGGCGGCCGCGTAAAAATCTGGAAAACTTCGCATTTTAAATCCGCCGCGTTCTTAGGCGCGTTCCAAACTCCCCCCGCGGCGCTTACATGACAGCCGATGGATAATTTATTCATAAATTTCCATCATCTTACGGATTGATAACCGCCTAACAAGCCATGTTTAGAAAAAACCATCTGCCACAATTGTGCCTGACGAGCGCGGAATATCCCCGCGCAAGAAAGTAAATAATACTTCCACATCCTACTAAACCTCTCGTCATAATCTTTTTTTATTACCGGCCAATTGGAACTAAAATTATTGAACCAAGCCAACAAGGTTTTATCGTAATCCTGCCCAAAATTATGCAAATCTTCCAAAATAAACAAGCCTTCTGTAGCTTTCGTGAGTAGCGCCAAAGAGGGCAAAAGCCCATTTGGGAATATATATTTATTTAACCAGGGGTCGCCAATTTTTCTTGAAAAATTATTTCCTATTGTGTGTAATAAAAACAAGCCGTCATCTTTCAAACAATCGCTTACTACTTTCATAAAAAGCCTAAAATTTTTATAGCCCACGGCTTCCAGCATGCCTATTGATACCACCCTGTCGAATTCCCCCCTAATGTCCCGGTAATCCAAAAATTTAAATTCAATGGGCAACCCTTGGCATAATTCTTTACCAAATTTAATTTGTTCTTTTGAAATGGATATACCCACGGCAGTAGCCCCATACTTTTTAACAGCAAATTTCATAAAGCTGCCAAAACCGCAGCCAATATCTAATATTTTCATCCCTTGCCTCAAACCGATTTTACGGCAAACCAAATCCATTTTTGCTTCCTGGGCTTCCTCCAAATTTTTTGCCCCAGCCCAGTACCCGCAAGTATAGACCATGGTCGGTCCAAGCATATTCGAATAAAGATTGTTGCCGATATCATAATGTTTATCCACTACCCTAAAAGACCTTGATCTGTTTTGTAAATTTAGTACTACAGCTTTTAGATATCCCCAAACTAGTCTCCAATTTTTAAATTCTTTTTCAAGTCCTGCACTCAATACCTTATAAAAAAACTGGTCCAGATTAGGACTGTCCCACCAGCCGTCCATATAAGCCTCGCCCAGCCCTATGCTCCCCTGACTTAACGCTCTTTTATACAAACCTTCATTCAAAACTTGAATATCCCACGGCCGACTGCCGCCTATTTGCACATCGGCAAGAGCCAACAAATCCTCAATAACTTTTTTATAGCGGTAATTTTCCATGCAAATTCTTAAACGCTCAACAGTTTTTTAAAAACTTGCTCGTGCTTGTACGGGCCGATTATTGCCAGAGTCATTTGTTTTTTCTTAAATAACTCTTCAGCAACTTTTTTTATGTCGCCCGAGGATACGGCATCTATTCTTTTAAACACCTCTTCCGGCTTTTCGATTTTCGGCCTAAATGCCGCTGCTTCCAAAAACCAATCTAAGCGAACTTGGTTATCTTCCAGCGCCAGAATGGCTTTCCCTTTTAAATACTCTTTGACTTTTGTTAACTCTTTCCCGTCTACTTTTTGATTTTTAATCTTTTCTAATTCGTCCATAATTACCTTTAAAGCTTCTTCGATTTTTCCAATCTGCACTCCGGCGCCAATGTTAAAAATTCCGGTATCTTGGTAATTTCCGCCCGAAGCCCTTACATAGTAAGCAAGCCCCCTTCTTTCCCTAACTTCCATAAACAGGCGGCTGGACATCCCTCCCCCCAAAATAGCCGACAAGACTGACTGCGCGGAATTTCTTTTGTCGCCATAGGCAAAACCTTTAAAACCTAAAACCAAATGCGCTTGCTCGGTTTGTTTGTATTGGACTTTGAGTCTTGGTGATATTTGGCGGTCTTTTACCCTCTCCCACAGAGGATGACCCTCTTCTTTGAGGGTCATCCTCTTTTTTTGCCAATGTTCCTTAATTAAGCTATCTAACACGCGCGAATCATACTTCCCACTCACTCCTAAAATCATATTAGATGTTTGATAGTGGCGATTAATGTAGTCCAAAAACATTTTCCTATTAAACTTCGTTACCGTGTTTTTTGTACCTGCAATTTCCCTACCTAAAGCGTCTTTGGGCCACATTGTCTTTTCCAAAATATTTTCAATTTCGCACATTGGCGTGTCTTTGTACATATTTATTTCTTCCACAATAACGCCCTTTTCTTTTTCCAACTCAACAAGGTCTAAAAGCGGGTTTTGAACCATGTCTGTGAGTACTTCAAAAATTAATTCAAGATGCTGTGATGCCGCTTTGATATAAAACTGCGTATGCTCTTTGCCGGTGTTGGCGTTCATTTCCCCGCCAATAGAATCTATTAAAGTAGAAATCGCGAGGGCGGACGGATATTTTTTTGTTCCCTTAAATAAAAAATGCTCCAAAAAATGAGAAATGCCATTTTCTTTTGGAGTTTCGCTCCTGCTTCCGGTCTTAACAAAAAAATCCACCACCACACTCTCGGCGTCGTGGCTGGGCACTTCTATTACGGTTAAGCCGTTGGATAAAACTTTTTTTGAGTACTTCATCTAATCCATGTCTAAATGTAATTGTTTACCTCTTACTATTAATAAGGAAATGGTATCCCAATTCTGCAGGTGCTCCGTATTACTAAAAATTAATTCAGTACTTATAATAAACTCTTCGAGTTTATTAATTGTGTTAGACAATGTGCCCCCGGTATTATACTTTTTATATTCACCAACTAATTTTTGCGCCCTTTCAAGATACATTTGAAGTCCAAAAAGACGTTCTGCGGAAAGTCGCTCGTTTTCTGTTCGGCGCTTATTACTCATAATTCTACTCCTCCTTTTCCCCTTTGTAAGCCGCATCAAAAGCTTGCTCGGCTTTTTTAAAAAAAGCTTCCATTTGAGAGATACGCTGGGGAATTTCCTCTCTAGCCGTCTCAATAAGTTCTCGTTTTATTTCTGCAGTGATTTCATTTCCGCTTAATGCTTTGTTCAACCCCAATATCATTTTCTCCAATTCGTCAGGCCAATGAATAAAATTATCCGCTTCCCGTAGTAACTCCTCTGTCCCGTTATTTGTTTGTAACGCGGAAATATCCAAAGTGGTAGATTGTTCAGGAATAGCCTGAAAAAAATTTGCCCGCTCTTGTCTAGCATGCGTTTCGGCAATATGCTGAGCAAACTTTTGTTGAGGACTCTCTTTAGGAACTCTAAATTTTACAAACTCTTTAAGCTTAACAATTATTTCTCTATGATCAGCCAGTATTCTTCTTAGATTTTCATCCCAAAGTCTCATTTGTTCGTGGAACTGAATATCAAAAGACTCGCCAACACCTTCCCCACTTAACTGTCCAGAATCCGGCATGTTTGTCATAGTATTATATTAAAATGTTATTTTTTAACAAAGTTGGAACGCTAATAAACTTTTGCACCTTCCCCTGTTCTAAATATACCAAATCCTCAATTCTTATGCCACCTAGGCCTTTTATGTAAACTCCGGGCTCAATGCTAAAAACCATATTATCTTTTAAAACATCTTTTGAACCAGGCGACAAATTCGGCAGCTCGTGGATTTCTAGCCCAGTGCCGTGGCCAAGGGAGTGGATGAAATATTTGTCTAATTTTGCTTCCGCCAAAACATCCACGGCTTTTTGGTAGACATCGCCCGCAATCACCCCTCCCTTACCCTCTCGCCATCCGCGGGGAGGGAACCTTCTAATTCCCCTCCCCTGGCGGGAGGGGTTAGGGGAGGGGTATTCAATAAACCTTATTGATTCCAAATACGCCTTCTCTACTTGAATATAGGCTTTTTCTAGTCTTGATGGAACGCGCTTTAAAAACACGGTGCGGGTAAAGTCACTGCAATAGCCTGGGAGTTTTCCGCCAAAGGCGGATCCGCCTTTGGCGGAAAAACCAAAGTCGATGATTATAGACTCCCCTGGTTTTAATTTTTTCGATGATGGCACATGGTGAGGAATAGCCGCATTCACCCCGCTTGCCACAATTGGCGGAAAAGCCACGTCTTCCGCGCCTAACGCAAAACCTTCTTTTTTTATAAACTCAGCCAAAGCCCTTTCTGTAAACCTGCCTTTTGCCCCTTCTTTCCTTAATTTCCTCTTTACTTTCTCAAACACCTTCTCCACCATGCGCATATTCGTGCGAATTAGCACTAGCTCTTTTTGTGTTTTGAATTGCCGCATAACATCCACCGGACTTCTTGCAGGCTGGATTTTAATCTTAAATCCTGAATCTTTAATCTTATATCTTAAATACTTGGCTTCGCCAAAGGTAAACCCCCACTCAATATCCAATTTTTTACTTTTGATATATTGGCCGATATTTTTTAAGCGGTCTGACTTCTTCACCCAATCAATCTGTTCCAAACCCGACCCAAACCCCACCACATCTTTTTTAGTCACCAACAAATACTCTTCCGCCCGGTAATCAAAAGACCGACCTGTCAAGTAAAACAGGTTTTCTTTTTTCTTAATTAGAATAGGTCTCGCCAGGCTGGACTGAAGTGTTCTAAGCCTTGTATTCATTTTTTATATTCGTCGGGCAGTTTTCTATATTCGTCTTCTAACCCAGCCACAACTGCTTGTAAATCATTGGGATCCAATTCGGCTAAATTTGCCTGAGTCGAATTGCTCACAAAATTAGCTAGAGCTACATAATCTGGGTCTTTCGACGACAATGATTTAAAAACCGGACGCAGTCTTTCTGCTTTGCCCACAAACTCTTGCAATCTAACCCGCAGTCCTTCTGAAGTTTTTTTCCTACTCTTCATACACTTGCGTTCTTAAATAATTTTCTAAATCCTCCGCCTTTACCCTCGGCTGTGCTTTGGTGTCGCGGTTTCTTACTGTAACCGTGTTGTCTTTTTCCACGGTGTCAAAGTCAACCGTTATACAAAAGGGTGTACCGATTTCGTCTTGGCTGTAATACCTCTTACCTACATTCCCCCTCTCGTCCCAAGCAATGGGGCCTAGTGGCAAGTGGCTAGTGACTAGTGACGAGTAAATTTCACGCGCCTTCTCTACTAACTGGGGCTTGTTTGCCAAAAGCGGAAAAACTGCGGCTTTAAACGGCGCGAGTTTAGGAGGCAAAGATAAATAAACGCGATCGGCATCCTCTCGATAAGCCGAACACAAAATGGCTAAAAACGTGCGATTTACTCCCCACGTGGGCTCTATACAGTGCGGGAGATATTTTTCATTGGTCTTTGGGTCCGTATATTCCAAATTTTGCCCTGACATTTTTTGATGATTCGCCAAATCATAATCCGTGCGGTAAGCAAGGCCATAAAGCTCTTTTTGCCCGAATGGAAATTTAAATTCAGTATCAATACTTTTTTTTGAATAATGCGCCCTATCAGCTTCGGGGATTTCCACAAATACTGATCCATCGCTAATACCGATTTCCTTAAGCCATTCTTTTTGCTCATTCAGCCAGTATTCAAACCATTTTTCCCATTCCTCGGATTTCACAAAATATTCAATTTCCATTTGTTCAAACTCGCGCGTACGGAAAATAAAATTGCCTGGCGTAATTTCATTCCTAAAAGCCGGACCGATTTGCGCAATGCCAAAGGGAATAGTTTTCCTTGTGGTGTCTAAAATATTTTTAAAATTCACAAACATGCCCTGCGCGGTTTCGGGGCGGAGGTAAACTGTGTTATCTTGATTCTCCACCGGGCCTAAATGAGTTCTAAACATCAAATTAAAATTTTTGGCGTCTGTAAAATCAGCGCTTCCGCACTTCTCACATTTCTTAATATTTTGATCCGCCCGATACCTCTCATGGCATTTTTTGCATTCCACCATTGGGTCGTTAAAAGTCGCTATGTGGCCACTGGCTTCCCAAACTTTCGGGTTCATAATCAAAGCCGCGTCAATGCCTACAATATCATCGCGCCTATGGACAAAGCGATCCCACCAGAGCTGTTTAATATTATTCTTTAATTCCACACCCAAAGGCCCGTAGTCCCAAGAATTGGCTAAGCCGCCATAAATTTCCGAGCCGGGGAATACAAACCCCCTGCGTTTGCAGAGAGAAACAATTTTATCCATTAGATCTTGACTTTCAGGCATAGAACTTTCTTTCTGTCATTCCGACTGACTGAAAGGAATGGAGGAATCCCTTATATTCAAAATTTAAGGGATCTCTCGACTTCGCTCGAGATGACACAGTGATTAAACAAATTATACCAAAAACTCTGGCTACAAGCTACTAGCTACTTACTCCTTCCTTATAATTCCTTACCCTTCGACTTCGCTCAGGGTGGCATCTTTAAATTCTTTATAGTTTGCCACCATCTCCCCAAAATAATCATACTCAATCGCTTTCCTTATTTTCGCCATTAAATTCAAATAAAACTTCAAATTGTGCATAGTGGCCAAACGGATAGCCAGAGGCTCGCCCGTGGCGAATAAATGGCGTAAATAACTCTTGGTGTGGTTTAAACATAAATAGCAATCGCAGGCGTTGTCTACTGGCGTAAAGTCTTCACGATATTTTTCAAGCCCGACATTGATCGTTTGATAACCTTCAACTTGTTCACCCCCACCTAACCTCCCCCCTCGAGGGGGAGGAATGGCTTGATTTTCCCTCTCCTTGATGGGGAGGGCTAGGGAGGGGTGATATTTAGCAGAAACATAAAGCCTTCCATGCCTCGCTTCTCTCGTCGGAATGACGCAATCAAAAGTGTCGCACCCGCGCGCCACTGCCTGGACAATATCAAAAGGCGTACCCACGCCGAGCAAATGTTTGGGAGCATTTTCTGGCAAATTAAGAATCGCCGCTTCCACGGCCTTTAACATTTCCTCTTGCGGTTCGCCTACGGCCACGCCGCCTATGGCAAAACCTTCAACACCTAAATTCACCATATCGAGTGCGGATTGTTTGCGCAGATCTTCAAAGGAAGCACCCTGGACTATACCCCACAATTTCTGATGCGGATTAATCGGATCTCCGTGCTTAACTATTCGCTCGTGTTCTTTAATTGCTCTTTCTGCCCACCTCTTTGTGAGTTCGATGGATTGTTTGGAACGCTCGTATTCAAACGGGTAGCCCGGAAAATCGTCTAAAATTAACGCAATGTCGCTCCCTAAATTTGCCTGTATCTGGATTGATTTTTCCGGTGATAAAATTTCCTGCTTGCCGTCTAAATCAAACTGGAACAAAACTCCTGCCTCCATGACTTTCCTCATCTTAGATAGCGAAAAAACCTGGAAACCCCCAGAGTCCGTGAATATCGGCCCTTTCCAGTTCATAAACTTGTGCAGTCCCCCGGCTTTGTAAATAAGCGCATCGCCCGGCCTCTGCCACAGGTGGTAAGTGTTAGCGAGAATAATGTCCGCTCCCCAAAATTTTAATTCTTCGCTGGTAACGGCTTTAACCGCGCCTTTTGTGCCAATAGGCAAAAACGCCGGAGTTTTTATATCCCCGTGCGCTGTATGGATTATGCCAATTCGCGCTCTCCCTGTCTTTTCCTCTCCCTTGAGGGGAGAGGCTAGGTGAGGGTGGTCTGATTTTAAAATTTCAAAATAGGACATTGAAGATAGTATAAAGTATTACCTATAAAGTATAAAGGCATAACAAAACAGCGCTGCCTTCGGCAACGCTGTTTAAATACTTAGTTAGGTTTTCTTTTCGATTGTTTGATAGCTTCAGCAACATCTGATAGGGTTGCTCCGAGTTCTCTGAATCTATTGCTAGTTTCCACCAATGCATTGCCAGTTTTTTCTAAATGATCGGCTATAGCATCAGGATCCTCGCCAACCTCTGCTTTTGCTCTTTCAATTTCAGTTTGTATTGTGCTTAAAACTTCAGGCGAATACTTTCTGAATAAATCCTGTAATGCCTCCCTTGTCCTGCCCACACTTGGACGTTCTCCAACGCTACCCTTTCTCCCACCCCAGGTTGTCCCAAAATGAGTAGATGGACCTTCTCCCTTGAGGACTTGTAATGCCATATATTTTAGTTAATTTATTAAAAAATTTCTATTTTAAAAACTCCATAAATTCATCAACACTAACTTCGGCATCCCGAAGGATTTTTATAAGCAACGACCTATCAATACTTTTATAATCCGGAACGGTTATTGATTTCCTTCCGAGACTCGAAAGGCGAATATGGCTGCCTCTTTGCCTAAGAGCCCTGTAGCCAACATTCGCCAAAACTTTGAGTAATTTTTTGGCAGACAAAATGGGCAACTGCGTCATAAAATTTAAACCGTAATAGTATGAAGGCTTACTTCCTGCGGAGTATAATCTTTAAGGATTTTTTTAGCGGATTTTTCTTCTAAAACTAAATCAATTACTTCCCTAATATTTTTTAGGGCTTCGTCTAAAGTCTTTCCTTGCGAATAACAGCCTTCTAAAACGGGGCATTCAACAACATAAAAACTGTCGATACCTTTTTCTACAAATATCGGCAAATTTTTATGATATTTTATACTTACTTTCTTCATGACTTTATTATACTTTTTCGACAATTATCTGTCAAAATTCCTTCTTGGCGGCCTGGGGCCATGGCCGAAGCCTCCGCTTCTTGGGCCTGTGGGTCTTCTAGGGCGAAAATTGTCATTTCCGCCGCTACCAAAAGCTCCAGCCGCGCCTTCGGGCGCGGGACCCGCAAAGGGTTTATGAGTCAAATTAATCCTACCTTGGTCGTCAATCTCCGAAACCTGAACCTTTAAAGTATCGCCGATTTTTACTATGTCTTCCACTCTCCCCACATGGTAATTGGCAAGCTGGGAAATATGCACCAAACCGTCTTTGCCAGGGAGTACTTCCACGAACGCTCCAAAATCCATAAGCCTTGTTACCTTGCCTTCAAAAATTTCACCCGGCTCGACTTCGCGTACTATGTCTTTTATCCATTTAACCGCTTTTTCGGCCATGGCGGCATCGGTGCCGCAGACCATTACCAAGCCGTCGTCTTCAATGTCAATTTTTAACCCGCCACAAGACGCGATGATTTCGTTTATCATTTTACCGCCCGGGCCTATTACTTCGCGGATTTTATCGGGCTTAATGCGGAAAGAAGTAATGCGCGGCGCGTAAGGCGACATTTCGCTCCTGGGCGCCGGTAAAGCTTCTTTCATTTTGCTAATAATGTGCACGCGCGCGGGTTTTGCTTCTTCCAAAGCTTGCGCTAAAATGTCCGCGCTTAATCCTTTTAGCTTCATGTCTAACTGCAGGGCGGTTACGCCTTCTTCGCTCCCCGTGACTTTAAAATCCATATGTCCGTTAAAATCTTCTATACCGGCAATGTCCGTGAGCACTTTAAAATTGCTGGGGTTCGATTCGTCCATAACCAAGCCCATAGCACAGCCGCCGATTACTTCAGTAATAGGCACGCCCGCATCCATTAAAGCCAAAGTTGAGCCGCATGTGGAAGCCATAGAAGTCGAACCGTTGGAAGACATAATTTCGCTCACCAGGCGCATGGTATAAGGGAAGCCTTCTTGGGGCGGCAAAACCACCTCCACCGCGCGTTCGGCGAGCATGCCGTGGCCGATTTCACGGCGCCCAGGGCCCCTTAAGGGCGCGACTTCGCCCACGCTGTAGCCGGGCATATTATAGTGGTGGATATAGCGCTTGGCGCGGCCATCGGTTGGGTCTTCCATCCCGTCTAACATTTGCTCGTCGCCCTTACTGCCTAAAGTCACTACGGTTAAAGCCTGGGTTTCCCCGCGGGTAAACAGCGCACTGCCATGGGTGCGCGGCAAAACCCCAACTTCACAGGTAATTGCCCTGGTTTCGTTTAATTTCCTGCCGTCCACGCGCCGCTCTTTTTCTAAAATTTGCTTTTGCTGATATTTCTTTAAAATTTTATCCACGCAAGCGGCGGTGTCTTTTTCAATACTTGCCCCGTAAGCCAACGAAGTTGTGCTACTGGGGTTCACGCCTTCAATAGTCCCTAAGGCCGTTTTAACCGCTTCGGTAATTTCCTTTTCCAATTTGGAGATATTCCCTTCGCGCTCTTCTTTATTGCTAACATAAACCGCGGCTTCAATTTTTTTGTCTGTCAAAAGTTCTTTGGTCTTTTCCATTACCTTTTCCGACGGCTTAATAATAATTGGTTCGGACTTTGCTTTTCCAACTTGCTTGACGAATTCCAACTGGCATTTGACCAATTCCCCCAAATAGGCTTGCGCAAATTTTATAGCTTCCACAATTTCTTGCTCCTTCACAAGTTTGGCGCCCATTTCCACCATAATAATGTGTTCTCCTGTACCGCAAACAATTAAATCCATAACTGACTCTTCCTGCTGCTGGTGGGTCGGGTTTACAATATATTGATCGCCGATTTTGCCCACACGCACGCCGGCTACGGGCCCGTCAAAAGGCACATTGGAAATTGCCAAGGCCATGCTCGCGGCATTGACCGCTACCATGTCCGGCTCATTGATGCCGTCTATGGATAAAACCATGGCCGTTACCTGCACATCATTGCGCATGCCTTCTGGAAAAAGCGGCCGCAATGTTCTGTCTATAACCCGCCCCTTTAAAATGGCGTCGTCTGTCGCGCGGCCTTCCCTTTTAATCCACCTCGAGCCTTTTATTTTCCCCGCGGCATACAGTCGCTCCTCGTAATCCATTAACAACGGAAAAAAATCTATGCCTTCTCGCGCCTGTTCACTCATAATGGTCGTGGCCAAAACCACGGTGTCGCCAAGCCGGGCCAAAACCGCGCCGCCCGCCTGTCCGGCCAATTTGCCGGTTTCAAACACAAAATCGCCGTCTCCGATTTTAACGGAGATGGACTTTGTCGAAAGTTTACTGTCTGACATAAATTGCTTTCCGGCGCATTATAGCGCCTGTCTTTCAAAGATGATTCGCGTGTTGACGACGACTTTTTTAAAAAGCATATCGCTGTACTCGCAAACCATCCTGAAAAATTATTATAACTCA
>JBBTRN010000017.1:0-20458 GCA_038065175.1 Patescibacteria group bacterium
TTTTGGCGAAAGAGCATATTTTGGGCGAAAAATTATTTAACAACAGGTCTAATATGCTTAAGTTTTCTCTGACGCGTTCTTGCGCCCAGATCCGGCTGTCTTCCTCACATTACCCCGTCGGGTTCTGGAATTAGTTTTTGTCCTCTGACCGCGCACAGGCAGGCCTTTAATGTGCCTCATGCCCCGGTAGCTAGAAACCTCCTTCAGCCTTTTAATATTCAGCAATATCTTCTGTTTAAGCTCACCCTCAACCTTGTAATTTTTTTCAATGTTTTCCCGAACCCTGTTTAGCTCCGATTCTGTCAAATCCTTGGTTCGTTTATTTGGGTCAACACTAGCGGCTGCCAGGATTTTTTTGGACAAACTTAATCCAACGCCGAAAATGTACGGCAGAGCCGCTTCGATCCTTTTTTCATTTGGAATATTAATACCAGCGATACGAGCCATCGGCTATGATTGATAATTAATAATTGATAATTAATAACGGGAAACCTTAGTGTGTTATTAATTATCAATTAACAATTATTAGTTATGCGCCAAGCGCTAGCCCTGGCGCTGTTTATGCTTAGGGTTTGTACATATTACATAAATCGTGCCAAAACGTTTGACGATTTTGCAATTTTTGCACATTGGTTTTACGCTTGCCCTAACTTTCATATATTTTTAGATGTGTAGATACTTGGCTTACCTTAACCTTCTTGTTATTCTTCCTTTAGTTAAATCGTAAGGTGTCATTTCTATTAAGATTTTGTCACCGGGCAAAACTTTTATCATATTTACCCTCATTTTTCCCGAAAGATGGCCCAAAACCGATTGCCCTGAAGCCAATTGAACGCGAAAAAGAGCATTAGGCAAATTTTCAATTACTTTGCCCTCAAGTTCTATTATATTTTTTTTTGTTCTAGACTTCCCTAAGTCTTGCGTGCTGAATGTCAAATCTCTGCTTTAAAATTATATCGTAAATATTTTACATTAAAAAACTAAAATTGTCAATAAAAAAATTTATTTCCTATATCCGTTTTAAATATGAGGGATATTGAAAATCAAGACTGTAAACGCGTTTAGCACTTAAAAATTATTCGCCTCCGCTAATACCCCCGGCTTGCCCCGGGGAAAATAGAATACGGCGAATCCTCCGTAGTCCGTCCGCCCGCCTCAGGCGGACGAACGGACGAAGGTGGACGGCAAGCTTCGGCGAATGAACATTCTATAATATTGCCCCTCGATACCTCGGGGCTTGTCCCGAGGTAGTTCATTCCGACAATTGGATAATTATTTTTCCCGAAAACCAGGGGAAACTTGTTTGCCAGGAAGGGCTAAGCACGATTTCGGCTTTTTCAATTTCCGGCATTGATTGCAAAAGCTCAATCGCTTCCTGTTTATTCTTGCCGATAAGTTTTTTGGGAAGTTCTTCCATTGCAAATCGCGCAATTAATTTCCCGTCAAAATGCACGCCTAAAATTCCGGAAGGAACGTTAAAATCAACAGTCTTTACCTTAAAAGATAAATTAAAATCACTCTCGGTTTTTAAATATCGTGTATTTGAAAGAGATTGACTAATCCTGTCCTTGACCAGTGATTTTAATTCCTGCTCGGAAAATGCCAAACCAACGATCTTAAACTTCGCGGAGGCTTGGAACTGCGGGCTTTCCGCACCCGGTTGCTTATCTGTAAAAAACTCCAAAACTTCCACCCGGAAAGAGTTCTCCACAAATTTTAAACCCTGTGGCGCAAGTTTTTCTTCCACCTGCCTCAGAGCTAGGATGCCGAGTTGGTTTTGCGCATCCAATATGTCACTGTCAGTAACCACGGAAAGGAACCTCGATGTACCTCCGCTAACCGGGGTTTGTGTTTTCGCATAGAGCAACAAAGGACGGCTGCCAAACACTTGGTTGGTAATTTCCATGCGAACCCCTGCCGGCAGGTTAGAATCCTCACCGCCCGAGCCGGCTATAATTTCCAGGGGAGGATCCAAACTGTTTTCGTCAATTTCTTTAGTTTGGGCATTCCTATATTTTGTAGGCGCAATCTGCAATGCGTCATTGACTAAATAATAAGTTTTTGATCCGGCAATGAGGGATGTGGTTTGGGCTTTTAAGTTCAAAGGCTTTCCTGTAAAATTATAGATATGAATTGCGCCAAAGGCTTTGTTGCCGACATCTTTTTTTCCCTGGCTCTTGAATTTTGAATTAACATCCAGGCTCTCTTCGAATTTTACGGTAGGGAGAATTAATTTTGCCGAATCATACTGCTTTGCCTGGTTGTCTAAACTCACGTCAAAATCCCTTGTAATGGGTTCAGTTTTAGGGAAAATAAACACCGACGCTTTAGGCAATACTGCGAACACCAAGCCTAAAACAACCAACAGGGACATCGCCAGACTTAAGCTTAAAAAAATTGAATAAGCTCTTCTTGTTTTCCCGGGATCCCGGCCATTTGCAGAAAAAGCCAACTCGCGATCCACCCTTACACTGGGCTTTTGCGGTTTACGGGCCAAAAGGGAATGAGCCCTGGGAAAATCTTTAGTTTTGACAGACTCCTGTTGGCTACTGAAACTTTCCACACCAGGCTTTTCGGTAAAAGCCGCGTCTTCACTGTTGCTGTCAGTATTTTTTTTGGAAACTAATCCGCTAACAAAACTTGCCACACCCTTTACTGTTTGAGCCAGTCTGCCGGCATGTTCCTGCTCTTTTTCAGAATCAATTACGGACTTGGGCTGGAATCCAATATCTGAAATTCCCGTGGTCCTTTTGCTTTTCGGCAAAGATCTCAAAGCAAAACCGGCTTCTTGAGCATACAATTGGCCGCGCTCGTCCATTGTTAAAATGGAAACTTCTTTTTTCAAAAGGTCAGCTTGCTTTTTTAACAGCCTCAAATTAATGCTGTCGGAAAATAACTGGCAGCGCTTCGGGCAAACCAAAACCAGCTGCGCTGACTTTTCTTTTTTCAGGCGCGCCATTACTTTTGCTACATCGTCTTCCAAATTTATATATACGCTGGGAATCACACAATTAATACAATAAATGCCAAAAATTTAAAAACTGACAAAATTTATTCTGCTGTGTAATTTTGTTCAATTTTGTCAATTTTGTCAATTTTGTTCAATTAAAGAAAACCCTTAAATTGCAGGCGCTTATTAAAGGATATATTTTTACTATTCTCCACCTGCGGCTGGTCAAAGGGGTTAACATCCCTTAACATAGATGAATAAACCGCGAATAACTGCCAAAGAGCAGACAGTCTGCCGATTTCTTTGGCTTGAAAACCCGTAAGTGAAAAATGCGCTAAAGGGATCCCCTGGATCCGTGCGTCTTCGATATTCGCGGTCCATTCGTATTCCAATGCTTTTTCTAAAGGAATTTTATCCAGGTCAAACAGCGGATGGCCTTTAATTTGTACGCTATGCGCCGCAACCGGGAAGGTGTTTACGGTCGGATGCAAAAAGTTTTCAACAGTAAAGAACATGCCCGAAATATTTTTTGGGCCGCCATAAAATCTTTGTGTGGTATGGTGCTGGACTTCCGGGCCCTCGTGGGCAAAATAACTTTGACCTTTTCCGTCTTTGCCGAATGACTCATGGCAAAGCTGGACCATGGGGTAGTTTGCCGGATACAGCGCTTGCGCGTAAAAGAACATTAAAACATCAAGGAAGCCTTTTTGTTCCAGCTGGAAAAAAATGGATGCCGTTTTCCAGGCTAAATTATCCCTGTCATACAAAAGGTAAATTTCTTCAGCGCCTTCGTACAGGGCTTTAACCTCAAGGCCGCAAAGCGCGGCGGGCAAAAGCGCTACTTCTGTAAACCCGGTAAATCTCCCGCCAATAGGCGGGTGCATGATTATTTTGCATCCAAGCTTTTCTCCCAATGCCCTTAAAGGACTGCTTCTCCCTGTAATCATTAGCATCGGATACTCCACAAACTGCATGGTTTCCTCTATTTGCTGGATATTTTCGCCTGATTTGCTGATGGAAATGACAAGGGTGTCGTCGGGTTTTAATTTCTGTTTTAGGGCGTATATGTAGTCGGGGTCCTGTGTGCTTAGTATGTAAAGCTCTTTTTTTGCCTGATGCTTTAATGGATGATAAATTCCAATTAATGGGTTAATACTACCCCCATTGCCAATAATTAGGATATTTTGGAAGTTCATATAAGTTTTTGCGTAATCTTCCATTAACTTAAAATCCGGCTGGTACGACAAAAACCCCACATCTTTGGGTAAAATTGATGGGTCTAATTCGCGAGGGCTAGGGCAATTGTAAAATTCAAGTTTCATAATCTATGAAAAAACCGTGATAATTCTTGACCGGATGCTTTCCCAAAGTTCATTTGCTAACTCGCCTCCAATTCCCATTTCTTCAAAAAAAACATTCCAATTTCCACCGATTGCAAGCCCATGTCCCACATTTTGGATATAGCCTTTCAAAAAATTGGTTTTGTTCTCATCAATTCCTAATTCCTGGGTTAATGTAGTATGATGTTCTTTGCCTAGCAATACTTGCATGTGTTCATCTACTATAATATAAATACGATCCTTTCCCTGTTTGCTAGGCTTTGTCTTATATCGCTCATATTAAATTGAGCTGATAACTTTACTTGAATCTGATTTTTTAAAAAATTAGGATTAAGATTTATTTCTCTGCCCATATTATTCAACTGTTGCCTTAATTCTCCTTACCCCAGAGCTTGACGACTCTTCTTTAGCGATTTTAAATTTGCCGATTGCTCCCGTATGCTCCACATGCGGGCCGCCGCAAAATTCTCTTGATATGGCTTCGTCAGTTGACGGATCATAGATTGTGTAAATAGATACTGTATCCGCGTACTTCTCGCCAAACACGCCAAGCGCCCCTAACTCCCTCGCCTTTTCCAAAGGCATCATTTCGCGTTTAACTTTTAAATCCCGGGAAATCCAATCATTAACCAAAGCTTCAACAGCCGCGATTTCTTCCTGGGCCATTTTTTTGTCATGCGTAAAATCAAACCTCGTCCTTTCTTCTGTAATATTACTCCCCTTTTGCCAAACATGTTCTCCCAGCACATCCCTTAGTGCGGCGTTTAAAAGATGCGTCGCCGTGTGTAATCTTATTATTTCGTCTGAATGCGAGGCCAGTCCGCCCTTAAATTGCCCGACTGACGCGGTACGCGATAACTCTTGGTGTTTTTTAAATTCTTTCTCAAACTCCTCCCTGTTGATCTTTTGCCCGGCTTCTTCAGCCAGCTCTTTGGTTAGCTCCCACGGAAACCCATAAGTTTGATAAAGATCAAATGAGTCTTTTCCGTTTACCTGGCGACCTGATGAACTTGATAATTTGACAAACTCCTTAAGTCCTTTCTCCAAAGTCGCTTCAAATTTTTTTTGTTCTGCATCGATGGTTTCAAAAATCCTGTTGCTATTTTCCACTAATTCCACATAAGGCGATGAATAAATAACAATTACCTGCCCAATAAGCGCTTTAAGCCAAGTGCTTTGTAAATTTAAAAGTTTCCCGTAAACCAGGGCGCGCCTTAGCAAACGCCTCACAACATACCCCCTGTCTTTGTTCGACGGTTCCACTCCATCGCTTACCAAAAAGACACTGGCACGGATATGGTCAATAATAATTCTTGATTTTTTGACTTCGCTGCCGGTCAAAATTTCGTTTCCCAGGCCAATTACCTCAAACATTGGCTTAAACAATTCAGTATCATAAACAGATTTCTGCCCGTTTAATACTGCCAAAGTCCTGTCTAGACCCATACCGGTATCTACATTAGTTTGTTTAAGGGACTCTAAAGTGCCGTCTGTTTTTTTTTCATACTGCATAAAAACGTCGTTCCAAATTTCCACCCAACGCGGATCTTTATGCGTTTCCAGAAAATTTAACGGTGCTGGGGTGCCGTCATCCACCCAGTAAAACATTTCCGTATCCGGCCCGCAAGGCCCGGTCGCGCCTGCAATCCACCAGTTATCTTCTTTAGGCAAATAGGCAATCCTCTCTGATTTTACACCTAGCGATTTCCAGATGTCCACCGATTCTTTATCTTGCGCCGCGTCTTGGTCGCCCGCAAAAACCGAAAATGCCAGGCGCTCTAAGGATAAATTCAAATAATTTTTTGATGTCAAAAATTCAAACGACCATTTAATGGCGTCATCCTTAAAATAATCACCCAAACTCCAGTTGCCAAGCATTTCAAAAAAAGTAAGATGCGAGTCGTCTCCGACCTCGTCGATATCTATTGTTCTTATGCACTTTTGGACATTGGCCAATCTTTTGCCTGCCGGATGTTTTTCACCCAAAAGATACGGCACCAAAGGAAACATTCCTGAATTCACAAACAAAACGGAAGGATCATTTTCCGGCACCAAAGAAGCCGAAGGGATAATGGCGTGGTTTTTAGATTGGAAAAAGTTTAGGTACTTTTCCCTAAGCTCTTGAGCTGTTATTTTTGCCATAACTTTAATTTCAAATTTCCAATTTCAAATACCAAATGAATGTCAAATATTACAATTTCAAAATTTTAACATTAGAGTTAGGATTTGATTTGAAATTTGTTATTTGGAATTTGTAATTTCCTCTAACGCCCTATCCATCTGCGGGTCTTTACCGTCAGTAATATCCTGTTCTGTTATCTTAACCTCGATATCCGGGCGCAAACCTTCTTTGTTCAAATTTTTACCGCCGGGCGTTATCCATTTTGCCACGGTAATTTTAACGGCACTGCCTCCGCGGAGTTCCACCAATTCCTGCACACTGCCTTTGCCAAAAGATTTCTCACCGACAAGTTTGGATATTTTATAGTCCTGCAGTGCGCCGGCCAAAATTTCAGCCGCAGACGCGGAACCGCCATTTATTAGCACCACTGTCGGGATGCCTTTAAGGCGGCTTTGGCCGGAAGCATTGTAATTAGTCTCCGGCACCTGACTCTTGGCTTCCTTAACCACAAGCTTACCGCTCTCTATCCAATTAGAAGCAGTGTCCACCGCGGTTTGCAAATATCCGCCCGGGTTATTGCGCATGTCTAAAACTATCCCGTCAGCATTTTTTACCAAAATTTCGTTAATTGCTTTTTCCAAAAGCTGTTTTGTGTCATCGCCAAATTTTGTAAGGCGAACTATCGCGATGGTTTTGCCTCCAACTTCCTTAAATTCCCACTTTACGCTTTTTATTTCAATTTTATCGCGCGTAATTGTAACATCGAAGGGCTGGTTTTTCCCCTCGCGGAACAATGAAAGAGTAACCTGGGTGCCCTTTGGCCCGCGGATTTTACTAATCGCTTCTTCCACGCTCCACCCGGCCGCGGCCGCCCCGTTTACCTGGACAATAATATCGCCGGCCAAGACGCCTGCTTTTTTCGACGGACTGTCGTCAAGCGGCGCCACAATAACTAACATGCCATCCCGTTTACCTATTTCCGCCCCAATGCCGTTAAAGCTCCCGGCAAGGTCACTTTTAAAAGTCTCTAAATTTTTTGGCTCAAAAAAAGTGGTATAAGGGTCGCCAAAACTTTCCACGGCTCCCTTCACCGCGCCGTATAAAATTTTATCGGGCTTTGGCGCCTCTTCTATATACCGTTCTTCCACAATCTTAAGCGCGTCCCACAATAGCTGGTAGTCAACCGTTACCGGCTGTTCGTTCTGGTTAATAATTTTAAACGCCTTGGGTTCCAAAACAAAGCCTTTTTTGCCGTTGTCAAAACCCAGCTTAAAACTTATGCTTATTAAAAGCAATACCAAAACTACCCAACGTATTTTAGACGGGCTACGCCAGGGTCTTGGTGTTTGGAAGCTTGCGCCTTGTGCTGAATCCTGATTCATACAAGATTTATTTTAACATAATTTTTATTTACTAACAAATTTTTCCTTTCGAAAGAAATTAACTCCTGACAACATGTAAAAACGAAAATATATTCCCAGCCAGACTAAACTATTAAACACGAAAGGATATTTAACGGCATAATGTTTTTGGTAAAAAATCCACATGGCGTCATGGAACCATTTTAAGGCCCGGTAGGATACCTTCCTCGACGAGGATCCCTTATAATGAATGATTGATGTTTTGGGGTAGTACCAGACTTTGTCTCCAGCCTCCTTAACCCGCCAGCATAGGTCTAGGTCTTCGCCATACATAAAGAAGGCTTCATCAAAAATTGATAATTGTTGATTGTTGATTGCTGACCTCCTAATCATCATAAAAGCGCCCATACAGGAATCAATTTGCATAGATTGATCCGGATCAATACCAGCATAATTATAGTCGACATTAGATAATAGGAATAATCGCTTAAAGCCATTCCAGGGGTTAGGGAATCGCCGCCTGCAGGCTAGATCTAATTTTCCGTTTGGCAGGAAAACCTTGCAAGTGCTTATTCCGACCTCGGGATTTTGCTCCATAAATTCAAGCATTATCTTAAGCGTGTCCGGCCTAAGCTCGGTGTCGGGATTAAGGACAAGAATGTATCGGCCATGAGCCTGCTTAATGCCAAGGTTATTGCCGTGGGCAAAGCCTGAATTTTTATTTCGAATAATTTCTACTTGAGCACGATTTGAGCGGCCGCTCCTTCCCTGCTCTAGCCATTCATAGGTGCCGTCTGTGGAACCGTTATCAACCACAATAACTTCGGCCAGAAAATCGTGAGTTAAAAAATTACTGTTCCCAGTCGTGGTTGGTGAGGATGGTGATTTGCCGTCCTGCTCAAAATTTACTCCCTCACTCCGAAAAATACTGGGCAATAATCTCGCCAAGTCGGTTTTGGAGTTATAGGAAAGAACGATTATGGATAAATCAATTTTTTCTTTTTCCATATTTTGGGCAGTTGTCTTAAAAATTCCGGCAAAACTTTTAAAGTAGAAATTTCAAACAGCAAAATATAAATCAGCATAAAAAATTCCCTCACAAAAAACTGCGGGTAGAAGTAGGGCGAGTTTTTTATGTACATAAAAATATGATTTTTATAGTTTAGCTGTCTTATTTTTTCCGGCAAAGCGCGATGGTGCTTTATGAACCCTAAAACATCGGAATATCCGTTTTTCGACGACCCCGCGGCGCGGCCATGGTAGCCAACGGCAGAAGGCACAAAAACATTTTTCCAGCCTTTATTTTTCATCCTCCAGCTTAAATCCACATCTTCCCAGTAAGAATGGAAGTCTTCATCGAAAAACTCAAAACTAGTGTCGAGTGGCAAGTGGCTAGTGACTAGTTTCTGACCACTGACCACTGACCACTGACCACTTTTTAAAATTTTCACAGCTTTTAACGCCTGATGCCTATACATCGCACCCGCTCCTGACACCGCGTCAACTATTGCCGACGCATCATACTGTCCTATGTCGAGTTCATACTGTCCCCTGTCCCGCGCCCTTCCCGATTTGCTTATTTCCACCCCCGTTGTATCTATTGTTTTACTTTTCCTTAACTGTTCCATGTTCCATGTTCCATGTTCCATTTGGTAAAGCTTGCCCGTTGCCGCCCCCACCTTTTCATCTTCAAATCCCTTTAACATATTTTCGATGTAGTCCGGCTGCATTATCATGTCAGGATTCACTAATTGGAAAAATTCAGCATCATGATATTTCTCAAACACTAAATTATGCCCCTTAGCAAAACCTATATTATAGCCCGGGTCAATAATTTCTATCCCGGTACCAGAGTCCGAATTTTCCAAAAATTCGTCCACGGTACGGGACTTCGCTTCCGGAAATTTTGACTGAATTAGTTCTTTAGAACCATCGGCATTACCGGAAATAACTGCTACTACATTAAAATCCTTATAGGTCTGATTGAAAATAGCCGAAAATACCGGCTCAATCCATGGCCGATTATTAAAAACAACTTGGACGACAATTACTCTGGGCATTTAGACGATCTCTTCTATTTCGTTGTACTTTTTAACAATTAAACCTGCGATTCCTAAATTTATAAGGAAAAACATTAGAACTTTGTCGTTTAAAAGCGTAATGTCAAAAAAGGCGG
The DNA here is from genome assembly GCA_038065175.1 of Patescibacteria group bacterium. GTDB lineage: Bacteria > Patescibacteriota > Doudnabacteria > UBA920 > UBA920 > JBBTRN01. Next base: position 9,950 of record JBBTRN010000017.1, read on the forward strand.
CTCCCAGTACCCAAAAAACCATTATTAAGCCTTGTGCAACAAAATAAACCAAAAAATCTTCTTTATTCTTATAGTGCCTCAAAAAGTGCCAAAAATATTTTATGACCGCGTACCAGAAACCACAAAACACTACAAAGCCCACAAATCCGGTTTCCACTAAAATTTGCAAATACAAGCTATGCGCGCTCACATAACGTTGGGGCAAATTATACCGGATATTAATTTCGCCGGCCGTCTGTTTGTAATCCGCCGCGCTCTCCGGATCCAAAGACACAATAAAATTACCAAAACCCAAACCCAGCGGATGATTAATGCCAAAAACTAAACTTTCTTTCCAAATTTTTATCCTGCCGACATTGGAAGCGTCATTCAAGTCATAAATGCTTTTTGCCCTTAAAAGAAAATCTTCTTTAAACACGCTCACCCGCATTAACGCCAAACCCTTATTAATTAGGGACGAAATAGCGAACAAAATAAAAATAATCAAAAAAGGCAAAATGAATTTTTTTGCCAAGTGCTTTTGGAAATTCCGAAAATACGCCCAAGAGACAGCGGCAAACGGCACCAGCATCCCGACCCATACGGCTCGTGTTCCGGAAAGTATCAGCCCGAGCCCGGCAAAACGGATGCCTGACCACAACCACTTTTTAACATATTTAAAGACATTGTGGGTAAGAGCCGTTCCTATGCACATCCCAAAAATACAAATATAGGCAAAGCTTTGGGAATCTGGCATTATGGAAAACACGCGCAAAGACCTGCCTCCCAAATAAGAAAACCAGGAATTGGAATACAAAGCTACAGAGGCAAAATCCTGCCCGTAATATAACTTTGTAATATTGCTGGCCCAATAGACCCAAAAAGTGTCGAAGTCCGTTAAAAAAGTCCCAATCAATTGTGTGAAACCTAAGGTGACAATAATTGCCAGGGACCATAATATATACCGGATGATTTCAAAAATTTGCTGCTTGCTTTTTAAAACATTAATCATTACCAAATAAAAAATATAAATATTTACCCAATACAAAACTTGTTTAAATCCTTGGCCGATAAATTTCCCAAAAACTAAAGTAACAAGGATGCCGACCATTAAAAAAACGCCTAAAAACTTATCCCAAGGCAAAAATTTTATTTCCGCGTATTTAAATTTTTTTTCCCGGATTAGCCAGACAAAAAATAGTATTGCAAATAAAGGCCTCCACATTGAAAGCGAGTCAAATTTGGGGTTCGGCAAAGCTACAAAAAATGGGATGGATAAAATAATCAATAATAACGATTCATAACTAGGCGCCAAAATAATAAAAGAAGCCAAAAGCCCCAAATTTATCCAAATTAAATATTCTTGCCAGCCTAACATTGCCATTCCGAGCACGCAAACATACTGCCAGACTGTAAACGCCAAAATTAACGCCTTAAGCCTTGGAAGTCCGCGAATTTTTAATGCCAGTTCGTCTATCATAACTGTTTGATTAAATCTAGAGTCTGCTGGGCGCACTTTTGCCAACTAAACTGTTTGAGTCTTTCCTTTCCCTTAAAAACTAAATTTTCCGCCAAGGATTTGTCAAAAAGCAGGGAAGCTATTACCTTTTTTATTTCCTGAATATTATTCGGGTCAAAATACACGGCAGCTTCCTGGGCTATTTCTGGCATACTTGAAATTTTTGATGTTGCCACAGGCACACCAGCCGCGAAAGCTTCTAAAATCTGCATGCCAAAGCCTTCATAGAAACTAGGCAGGACTAACAAATCAGCGCGCGACAAAATCATCAACCGGTCTTCATCGGAAACGTGGTTTAAATACAAAATTAGGTCTTTATTCTCCTCGATTTTCCGTATGATGGCATCATACTTCCACCCCGGCTTTCCAACAACAATTAATTTCTGTTCAAGTTCCGGATGCTCATTTTTAAGTAGCCGAAACGCGTCAATTAACCCTTCCAAGTTTTTCCTGGGCTGGAGGGTGGAAAGGAAAAGAATGTATTTGTTTGGAAGCCCCCTCACCCCGCCCTCTCCCTCGAGGGGAGAGGGTAAGGGAGAGGGTGATTCGTAACCGTGATGGATAACTACAACTTTTGACGCATCAGCATTGTAAAATTTTACAACATCTTTCTTCGTGGATTCCGACACCGCGATGATCCTCTTGGCGTGCCTTACTGCAAACCGGGTTGACCAATGCAAATATTTCCGCATAAACCAGGTAAAGCTTTCGGGAAAATACCGCCAGGCAATGTCGTGGATGACAACGACTGATTTTTTAGGGTGGATAATCGGCAAGGCTGAAGCGGGAATAAATAAAGTATCAACGGGATTAAACAGCATTTCCCAACTAATGCGAAGCTGTGTCCAAAAAAGCGGAAATGGCATAACCTTTATTTTAAAGTTTGCAGGTAAATTTAAAAACCAAGCCTCCGGAGGAGTCCGGAGGTAAAGGATATACTCATTCTCTTTATCAATCTCGGCCAAATGGAGAATTAATTGCTTAGCATAATGCTCCACTCCGGTTTTTTGAACGGTATTTGCCCGCTCGGCTTCAATGCCTATTAGCATCAGTGTTATTGTGATTGTTTAGATAATATAGCAAAATCAGTGAAATATTTTTCCAGATGCTCCGGTGTTTCCATATAATCATGCCTATCAAAAAACAAATCCGCGAACAATTCCTTGGCAATGTTTATTTCCCTTTTTCTTTTTTGGTTTTTCCCATCGTTTAGGGTGGCATCAAATAATTCCCAAGCCCGAAAAAAAGCGCCGTCCGCCCTTTCCTTAACGCCGGCCTTTTTCCATTTAAAAGCCCTGCCAACTTCACTGCCAATGTTAGCCAGCTGATTGTACGTGCCCAACGATTCCCAACGTTCTTTTGTAATTAATCCGTTATGCATTTAAATGAATAGTTTGTTTATTATATTAACGATCGTTTTTCGGGCGTTCTCGTCCTCCACTCTACGACTGCGATTATTTTGAGCTGGTCGGATATTAATCATGCTGTCAAATTCTATCCAATCATCACCTGACATATTCTTAAGAAGATTTATCCCCCATAAGTCTTCTTGCCTACTACCCTGCTCTAAAAGCATTTGCTCCAAATCAAAATGCATGCCGGCGTCATAAGCGATTAGCTCCTTTGTCACATCAACAACCGCTTTTACATACTCGTCATCTATGACAATAGAATTTTCAAAAATTGATGCTTTGTTCAAAGGCTGTTTAATAATTTTCATTATATTATTTTCGACGATTTATAGATATTCGGTTTAAAGGCTTTTAGCCTTTTTATTTTAACATTTAAGCCCTTTTTTGTTAAATCTCTCTTTAAATTTTTCGTATACGCTTTCTGATCATAGCCCAAAGCAATTATATCTGGTTTTTGCTGCGTGATATGTGTTATGTGATTCTTGAGACCGCCCAACAGCGCCTTATTTACTAGTTTTGATGAAAAGACATTCTTTAGTCGTATTTTTTCGCTGTTAATAGGCTTTCGGCTTTTTATTTTTTTTACATTCACATCCCGCGCTACGCTTACTATTAAAAAAGCCTTTTTTGATAATTTGCGCGCCTGCTTAAAAAAATTCCAATGCCCTTTGTGCAACACATCGAAGGTCCCAAACACCATTACGCGGGTTTTTGAATTATGAAGCATGAATTAAGTCTTTAACAAAACGAAAATCATCTTTTTTTATAAATCCAATCAGAAACAAGCATAAAGTATATGCACAAGCTCCAACCATAATCGGAATAACCAAATTCATATCCTTAATTTGCCAAACCGTGAGGCCCATAACGGCCGATGCCAAAAGAGGTTTCCAAAGTATGGATAAAAACTTAAAATCTGTTATATTTTTACGCACAAAATAAAAATAAAAAATGCCTTGGATACTTTCGCTTATTACAGTCATAATTGCCGCGGCTTTAATTCCATAAATAGGAATTAAAATAATATTTCCTACAACATTTATTAAAACATTCATGCCTGTGACTAAAGCCGCGGATTTGGTTAATTGGGAGATGATAAGTGAATTAATAGGAATGTAAATAAACAAAATCGCAATTGCCCAAACTAAAATAGACAGAACTGGCGCAGCGTCAATAAATTCCTGCCCAGCCACCAGTAAAATAAGCGGCTTGGCTAAAATCATGCCGCCGACAGCTAAGGGCAAAGCCACTGCAATCATCAACCTTAAATATTTTTCCAAAGTTGATTTAACATCGCTAATCATCCCAGCGGCCATAAGCCCGGCCAAAACCGGAAATAGCGTGTGCGACACCGAGGCGGGAAAAAAATTAAGCAAATCCACAAATTTATAAGCCGCGGTATAGAGGCCTGTTTGACCGTAGTCTAAAAGGCGCGTGATTATAATAATATCTATCCTGTTATAAATTGCGCTAAAGCCTACGAGCAAAGCAAACGGCCAGGCGTGTTTAAGAATGTCGATAATGATTTGAAATTTTTTTACTTGATTCATCGACTGTGTCATTGCGAGGCCTGTACCGAACGAAGCGAAGGAACTGGACGAAGCAATCTGGTCCTCGGATGTAGATCGCTTCGGATGCACTCGCGATGACAACTGATTGCTAATTACCAAGTGTTTCCTTACAAAAAGCCTATACAAAACCAAGTCAATTAAACCAAAAACCAACTGGACGCTTGCCAAAAACACAATATATTTTTTTAGCCAAATGGCTAAAAAAATTATAGTGATGTTAACAATCGAATTTAAAAAATTGATGAATGCTACCTTTTTTAAATCCTGTTTGGCTGTCATTACTGACAAAAACGGGTAGCAAAGGGCGTTAGCAACCATGCCTAAACCGATAATGGCAACAGCCTTAAAAATCAGCGGATCAAAATGCCTAAAATAAGCAATGGCAATGAGCAAACCATATAACAAAACCGCTAGCACGCTTTCAAAAACAAGAAAACTCTGGAAATACTTTTTGGTATTATCGGGATCCTCGCTCATTCTTTTGGTTATAAACTGCTGGACGCCAAAATCAACAACCGTGGAGAATATCAAAACATAAGAAAGGACGAATTGATACTGCCCGCTGCCGAATGGCCCCAAATAACGAAACAATTGGGCATAAGCCAAAAACAAAAAAACCAGGGCCGCGCCCCTTGAAACTGTTAGCCAAAAAATATTCTTAAAAACTAGGCTCATAATCTATTCTCAAATTCTTAAGAATATTAGAATACTTTAAAAAATTTATTAAACTCTTCACCATATGGAGAAAGGGTATGCTCTACCTTGTTCCCCTGATACTTCTTGTTTACTAAACCCGCCTGAGCCAATCGTCTGGTGTGCTCTGATATTGTCTTGGTATTGCCTTCTAACTCTTTCACGATCTGATCTAACGTTAGCTTAGGCTTGGCTGCCAAAAGCATAATAATATTTATGCGGTGATGGTTAGCCGGGCCCTTAAAGTACCTTTCTAATTGTTTTGCGGTTTTAGTTGCCTTCATAAGCTTTATTATATCACACCTTAATCTATTCTCAAATTCTTAAGAATATGAGAATAGATTTTATCAAAAAACCCGACGTCAAAATGCAATCTATTTGGCAATTACCTTGCCCTTGGCATAGTTATCCACTTGCGTCTGTGTTAATTTCTTACTTCGCAAGAATGCCTAAGGCCTGGCGGGCTCAAGACGTTTTAAATCGGTTTTATCGAAATCGGAATCAAAGCTCACCAACATAGCGCTCAGTCGCTTAGCTCCCCAATATTGCCTCCGTCTTGGGCGTCAATTTTAAGTTTAGGCATGCCTTGCGAATCGTCCGCTCGGTATAGATTGAATAATGCGAAAAATGCCCTCGGTATTGGCGCAATTCATAGCTTGCCTCCCGCCAAAGGTTTGAACTGGAAGGGTATGTACAATTTGTACCCACCCTTTTTCCAATTCAGGATCCCTTTGTCTCATTCTGCTGATGTATTGCTTAGGATCGCTCGAATCAATAAGAGCTAACACTACATCTTCGACAACAAACCACCATTCTTTATTATGGATGGTTTTTCTAATCTGTTTACCCTTAAATAATACAATTTGCTCTGTATCGGTCATATTTAAAGGGTATACCCTCGTATACCCTTTGTCAACTACCGATTGTGGATAACTATTTAACTATCACATCCCCTTTCGCATAATTATCCACCTCGCCTTGGGGTAAAGAAACGACATTTTTAAAACTATAGCCGCGGCGCTTGAAGGCTGTGCCGGTAATCCCGCGCAGCTGGCCGTTTTGCACCAGGTAAACCGCGCCTTCTTTGCTGCCTTTCACCAATACCCCATTCCTTGGCGGGTACGAAATGCTTTCCTGCCACTCGACTATTTCACCCGGGCTAAAGTAGTAGTCAGGCGTAATTTTTCTTGATTTAGACACATACTCCGATATGGAATGGAGCGCGCCTTCTTTAAATAAATACATTTGCCCGGTCTTGGAATTTGCCAGCCAGGTAATTTCCTTTGGCGTGGCAAACGCGCCAATAACCAAAGCGCCGACTTCTTCTGGCGTAAGCACGACTACATTTTTAAAGCTTAATCCCCTGTTCTTAAATAGTTCAGACGAAAGAGGATGCTTAAGCCCGTTCTGCATTAAAAAGACTGTGCCCGAGTCCGAGGCTTTAACTAAAGTATTATCTAAAGGCGCGACAAAGCCCTGTTTTTCGTAAGTCGCGACTTCGCTGTCCGGAATTACGATAATTTTACTGAATGGGATTTTTCTTTGGGAAAAAGTAAAGCCGCTGAAGAGTTTAAGGCGGCTATTTTCAACCAAATACACAGCCGCGTCTGTCTGACCTTTTAAGACTGTGCCTTCCGAAGGCGTGAGCATTGGCCCTAGTTCAAACAACGCGGATTCCTGCGCGGAAATGCTTAAAGCCTTGGTGGGGTCTAAGCCCCTTTGCCCAACCACAAAATCTGAAGCCGGATGCTTGATATTTTTAACAAACACAAACTGTTTATTCTCGCCTATTACCCTCACGATGGTGCCGTCGGTGGGGCCAAAGACTTTATCTGTCGGGTAAGTTTCGAATTCCGTGGGCGAAGCAATAGTAGGACTGGCGGTATTTAACTGCCGGGCAATTGCCACAAACGGCGGCACCAGCTGTTTTGTCCCGTTTTGGATTATGTATGTGTCAACGCCACTTGCAAGCTTAATTATAGTTCCGTTTGGATACCTAAACCATTCCTGGAAGTAGCGCCAAAAATTATAATTGCCGTTGAATACATGCGGGGTGTAGCGGTACAAGGCCGCGGTCGCGCGGTTCAACAATGTGACATTCTGGCTTGGGACGCTGGTGTAATCCCCGGTCGTATTTTCGATTACTAAGGTTTCTCCCACCAGGGCCGGACGCCCGTTAAAAAGCGGGCCCCTGCCTTGCGCGTAGGAATATGACTTCATTAATGATTTGGCGGCGCCCAAATAGCGGTTGCCCTCGGAATCAAAATTGCCGAACAACTGGTAATAAAAGCCCGGAAACAAATTACCGCAGCCGCCCGAATCCGGGCAGTCAAAACCCATAGCCTTGTCCAAAACCCTCTGTAATTTTTCGGGCGGGGTGTTCTGATGGTTGGTAATAAGACCCTGCTCTTTTTGCAAAGTCACTAAAATCACTTGTGGATTAAGGCCACTCTGGCGGGAAGCATCCCAAACAAGCTCCGCGGCAGTGCGCAAGCGCCCTAAGTTAGACCGAGGGTCTTCAAGGCCCTCCTTAAGCAGATTGGCTGATGGTTCTTTTAGCATCGCTAAAAAAGCCGGGCTAGTGTTAGCTAAAATGGAATTCCGGCTTTCTAAAAATTTTTGCACGCCCTCTGGCCCGCCAAAGGTCTGGATGTCCGAAAATACCGCGTCCTCAATAAGCTTATTCGGGTTAAAATTGGGGTCAGCTTGGGCGAGGACGGAAATCGGGAATGACAGCAACAGCAGAGCGCTGATAAATTTGAATATTTTTTGTTTTATCATAATTTTAATTATTAAATTACAAATTTCAAATGTCAAATAAAATCCCAATGTTTAAATTTCAAATTTTTTAATTAAGGCATTTGGTCTTCATTTGAAATTTGACATTTGACATTTGAAATTTTTAATAAAGCTTTTCTCCCTTCGCAAATCCGCCAATATCCTTGTCCGGCAATATTAACTGGGAAAATTTGGCAATCCCCCTGTCTATTATAAACTGACGGTTTATTGGCCTAAGTGTTTCGCCTATTACCCAATACATGAGCTTTTCCGAAGGGTTTTTCGCTATTGTCCCTTCTTTTGGCTCTAAAAAACTGCCCGCAACCCAGGAATCAAATTCCGAAAAACCGACTGTGTAAATATTGGAATAATTAAAACCCCTTTGTTTAAAGATGCTGGCTAAAACCGGCCACTTCATGCCGTTTTTTACCATGTAAACAGTCGGATTTTTTTCCACCTTGATTAAAGTGCCGTCAAGGGGCAGGGCGTAGCTGCCTTCCGGAAGGCCTTCCAGCTGTTTTAAGGGCACGGTTCTTACGACAAAATTTAAAAATCTTTGATTGTAAACAAAACTGGAAACCAGCTGTTTTTTACCGCCTAAAATTAAATACACAGAACCGTTTTCCTGCGCGCGCACTACATCCCCGTCAAAAAAACTTTGGTCAAAAATCCCGGTTTCCAAACTGCGTCTTATGTTTATTCGGCCGGCGCCTAAAAGCCCTTTGCATGGCTGGTTGTTGCACTGGCTTAAGTTTATAAAATCAACTTGGTCAGCGGTAGACAAAATCCGGTCGCGGATTTGGACATTGCTGGCAAATGGGTACAAAGACTTTATTAGCGCGGCCTGCCCGGCCACAAAGGGCGTGGCTAGAGAAGTGCCAGAAGCATACGCGTATGCATTCGGAGACGCGATTTTGGTGAGCGGATCGTGGTTGATAGTGGAAAGGATTCTTTTGCCGGGCGCCATTACATCTATGCAATTCCTTCCAAAATTTGAAAAAACGGTTTTTAAGTCATTCTGATCCAAGGCCCCGACTCCAATTATCATATTTTGCCCGTTGTCTTCGCACACGGGAAACACAGGCTTTAGGTCTAAATTTACGCTCTCTATGTTAGAGTCATTGCCGGCGGCCGCGACAATTACGGCATTTTTTTTAAAAGCGTAGGAAATTGCTTCGGACAAAATCCTGTCGCGCTCAAAAGCTATGCCGCCCAAAGACAAATTAATTATTTGCGCACCGTTATCGATTGCCCAAATAATGCCTTCTGCCACTAGACCGGTATCGCCTTTGCCGTTTTGGTCCAAGACTTTTATTGGCATTAGGGAAATTCGCCAATTAGTACCGGCTACTCCCGACAGGTTATTGGCAGTAGCGCCCAAAACCCCGGCTATAAGCGTGCCGTGGCCGTTGTCGTCAGAATTAACGCCCGCTTCAATCACTTGCCTGGAAATTAGGTCGTAGCCTTTTACAAAATTAATTGAACGCAAATCTTCGTGCGAGGCATCTATGCCGGTATCAATTACCGCCACTATCACCGAAAGAGAGCCAGTGGTTTTTTCCCAAGCTTCTATAAAACCGCTCTTTTGCAAGCCCCACTGCTTGTCAATATCTGCGGAGTTGGTTGTAAAGCCAGGATCGTTTAAAAAAATCTGGCTGGTATTGACTTCAAAAGCGGCTACCTGATGAAAAAATAATTGGAATGAGATAAAAATGCCTAGTCCAATTGCTAGGGTATTCTTTTTGAAATTTGATCCGCCTTGACGGATGAAATTCTTCACTTGTATTTCCCAAACCATAAATTCATCCTAATTTGAATTATTTCCAAAAGCATCTTTACCATTCCGGAAAATTTCACATGGCTTTCACTGTCATTAACCCAAATGATGGGGACTTCCTTTATTTTAAAATTAGCCCTGCGGGCAAGCGCGAGGATTTCTACATCGAATGCCCAACGGTAAATGCTCTGCTTGGGAAAAATGGCTTCTGCTGATTTCGAGGTAAAAGCTTTAAACCCGCACTGGGAATCAGCCACACCCACAGGCACCAAAGTGTGGACAATAAAGCGGAACACTCCGCCCAAAAAATCCCTAATAAAACCCTGATGCGCGGCAATTACCGCACCTTGGATTCGCCGGGAGCCGATTACCACATCATAGCCTTGTTCAAAAAAAGGCAAAAACTTGGCTATCTCATCAATCTTCGTAGAATTATCCGCATCCATAAAAAGACGAATATCGCCAATAGTAGCTAGCATCCCCTGGCGGGTTACCCACCCTTTACCGTGGTTTTCTTGGTTCTGGATAATGCTCAAATTGGGTATTTGATTTTTTAACGAATTTACCACACTTTCTGTTTCATCTTTTGAGCCGTCGCTAATAACCAATATCTCGCTTTGGAAAGACTGCTTTTGCAAAAATCCGCTTACGGAAAGCAAAGTTTTTTGTATTCGATGAGCCTCGTTATAGGCCGGAATAATTATTGATAATTTTTGCATAATTTTGAAGTGGTAGTGAGTAATCCTATTTTAGCTTTTATTCAAGAGCTAAAATGGCAAT
>JBBTRN010000018.1:0-1434 GCA_038065175.1 Patescibacteria group bacterium
ACGATCCAATAAATTTCAAGACATTTCCCTATTCAAATGCTTTTGTTATTATACCGCTATGCAGCTCATTGACCCATGGACAACCAAACAGCTCACAGAATCATTATTTATTGTTCTTTATCTTGTATTCACAAACTGGGTGATTATTGGAATTTTTGTCTGGAGTATCGCTTGGAAGATCGCCGCAATGTGGAAAGCAGGACGCGCTGGCCAAAAGATATGGTTTGTAATACTTGCTGTTGCCCCAACCCTTGGAATCCTTGAAATTTTTTATTTTATACTCTATAGCATGATCTCAAGGCGTCTCAAGATAATATTTTCCATCGCGTTTTTTGTTTTTATCCTCATCCTCTTAAGTCTTATGGGGGCGTCACCGCAACCAGTAATAGATCCTCCACTCTCCAGTGCTCCGTATGAAGTAGTTGGCACTCCCCGCCCCAAAGGTGATCGCATTTTGGGGATTGACGTGAATATGGCAGAAGATAATGATTATGATAAAGCATTTCGTCTGGCAAAAGAAGCAGGTATGCAAGTCGTTCCGCTTTCGATCAACTGGAAAGACATAGAGACCTCGCCCGGGAAATACGAAGATCCGGGTGATGCATTAAAAATCACCAACATCTACTACCCACCGACTAAAACAAAGATAGCCCTCTATATCAGATCAGTGGACACTGCCAGCAAACCGGTGCCGGCCGATCTTCTCAATATTCCATTTACTGACCCGGTCATGGCAGAGCGCTATCTCAAGATGTTGAATTGGGTATTCTCGCAAATCCCTGACGTGGATATTGAGTTTCTTTCGGTGGCAGATGAAATGGATCTTTTTTGGGGCGATCAGAGGAAACAGTATCAAGAGTGGGGCAGTTTCTTTAAAAGCGTAAAACCAGCCCTGAAAGCCAAGCGGCCAGATCTTAAAGTCGGCTTCACCATAACACTCTACGGATTAACACGAGATCTGGCTCAAGAGTTTCAGCATAACAATCAAGAGAGTGATATCGTACTTGTTTCCTACTACCCAAATGATGATACGGGTCTCCAAGAGCCAACTGTGGTGAGTAATGACTATGACAAATTAGTAGCCACTTATCCTAGTCGAGTAATCTACATCGAACAAACCGGTTATCCAACAAGTGGTTTTCTTGGAAGCTCCGAAGCAAAGCAACGAGAGTTTATTCGTGAGACATTCCGGGCGTGGGATAAACACGCAGATCAGATCAAATATATCTCCTTTGCTTGGCTTCATGATCTACCGCAGTCCGCATTAGACTTCTATACCCAATACTATGGCACGAGCGACAAAAATCTCATGGAATTTTTACGAACACTGGGCTTCCGAACATATACGGGTAGCGGAGAAGATAAGGAAAGTTTTCGTGCCATCAAGGCAGAGGCAGAGGCCCGCGGATGGTAGGAAATTCATAGAAGATTTTG
>JBBTRN010000018.1:1444-47978 GCA_038065175.1 Patescibacteria group bacterium
TGTTCACGACTCCCCCAGATGTGGAACACGGTTTTGGACGGGAAGCGGCTCGTCCTTGCGTCAGCAAGGAAGCAGAGCCCGCAAAAATTGATTCCTTAATTGAAAAAGTTTTTTGCGCGCGCCCACTGAAAGATGTGTCAATTTTTGCGGGCTTTGCGCCGCCGTCAGACGGCGAGCTGCTGGGTGGGCTGGCGCGCTCCGCGCGCCAGTTAGTCCAGTCCGAAAAAGGTTCGCGCAAAGTGTATAATTACAGCACCACAAATTGCGTAAGCTCAAAATTTGACAAATAAATGCTTAGATGTTAAATTATCGCTATCCTTAACTTATATAGGAGTTGAACAGGCGAGACACTCATCTTATTTTTTCCACCAATCATGTAAAGTCAACCCAATGGCTTAATTTAACCCGCTTAAATTTTATTTTGAATAAAATAATATAAACAAATTCATTTGAATTTGTTTTTTTAATGAAGAATATGAAAAAAAAATCTATCGCCAAGCGAAAAAACGGATTCAAAAAATTCTGGCGTTTGGGCTTGGATGAATTTAATACCGGAAATTTTGATATTTCCCCTGACGGGGAACTCATAGTGCGCGAAGGGAACTACCAATACAATATTTTTGATATTGTAAAAAAATACGGCACATCCACGGAAATTGTCTTCCCGACAATTATGGAAAATCGGGTCCGTGACCTTATAGAAACCTTTAACGCTTACATAAAAATTTTGGGTTACAAAGGAAAATTTTATTACCATTACGCCATGAAGGCCAACCAGACAAAAGAATTTGTGCTTCCCGCTGTCGCAGAAGGGGCAAATTTAGATGTGGCTTCTGCCAATGAACTTTTTATTGTCAAAAGAATGATAGAACAAGATAAATTCAACGCAAAAATCCGCGTTATTTGCAATGGACCAAAAACAGAAAAATACATTAATCTAATTGAGGAACTAAAAAATAAAGGGTTAATTGTCAATCCTATAATAGAAGATTATTACGAGCTGGAAAGGATGCAAAAATTCAAGGGGGAAGTCGGCATTAGGGTAAATTTAGACATTAAGGTTCAGGCCCATTGGGATAAAAAATTTAATCGCTACGGTTTTACCGAAGAAGAATTGCTGAAAATCGGCAAAGTTAGGGGGCTGTCCACGCTTCACTACCATATTTCAAAACAAATAGAAACCATAGACGGTTTTACTAAACCCATAAAACGCGCTTTGGCTCTGTTTGCCAAAATGAAAGAAAAAAATCCGAGCTTGGATACTTTAGACATTGGAGGAGGAGCTGGTGTGCCGTTTGAAAAGAAAAAACATTTTTATTCAGGCAAAAGCCTAATCCAACAAATAATCAAAACCGCCAAAAAGGAAAGCGACAAGCTGGGAATTAAGCATCCCAACTTAATTGTTGAGTGGGGAAGCTATGTTGCCGCGCCAGCGCAAATTACTATATATAAAATTTTAGCCCAAAAGGAGGTAGGAAATAAAGGCAAAAACAAATGGAATGTCATTGACGGCAGCTTCATGAACGACCTGATAGACACCTGGGCAATTCGCCAAAAATGGCATGTTGCTCCGGTAAATTACTTGAACGCAAAAAAACTGGAGCCGGTATGGTTCGCCGGCAGCTCCTGCGACAGCGACGACAAGTACACCGCAGGAGGAGAATACATTATGCTTCCCCGCCTGTCTGACTGCGACGAACTTTATGTGGCCTTCTTTGACACCGGAGCTTACCAGGACGCCCTGGCTTCCCACCATTGTCTTTTGTCTTCCCCGGCAAAATTAATTGCCCAGAATGGGGAAATTAAAATTGCCAGAAGACGGGAGAGCCCGGAAGATGTAAGCAAGCAATTCGGATGGTAGGCTGGGGATATCTCCCTCGTATAAATCCAAATAAAAGTTTACAATATATTTAGAATTTTGTTTAAACAAGATTGGAAGGCGGTGAGAATAATGAAGGTACTCCATATAGTAACTTTCGTATTAATTATTGTTGGGGCCTTAAACTGGGGCCTCGTTGGCCTTTTTGATTTTAATCTAGTCATGAGAATCCTTGGCGGAGCCCCGGGTATAGAAAAATTGGTATACATTTTAGTAGGAATTTCCGCTGTGGTAGAAATTTTTACCCACTCAAAAACCTGTCGCATGTGCAAACCAGATTCCCCCCCGAGCATGTAAGGACTCTGAATTCAGGTGCGGGCTTAAAACTAAATTAAAAGCCGCCCGAAACACCGGGCGGCTTTTAAAAAAACTATGCTAACTAACAGCCGGCTGGTCAGCAGGCGGCAAAATTTGGACTTCCGGCTTAGGCGCCTCTGCCATAGCTTTTATGGACAACCCCAAACGGTGCTCAGCCGGTTCAATGGAAATAATTTTAAACTCTTTTTCTTCGCCCATTTTTAGAACTTCCTCGGCATTTTTTATGGCCGTATGGGAAAGTTCCATAATGTGGGCGAGCCCTTGTATATCTTTGTCTAATTCTACAAATACGCCAAAGGGCATAATCTTCGCAATTTTACCTTTGACTATCTGGCCTATTTGATATTTTTTTACGGCTTCCAGCCAAGGATCGTCCTGCAACTGTTTAATAGACAAAGAAACTCTGCCCTTGTCTATGGAAATAACTTTGGCTTTAACCGCGTCTCCGACTTTTATAATATCCTTCGGATTTTCTATCCTCTGCCAAGCAAGTTCGCTAATGTGCACCAAGCCTTCCAGTTCCCCAAATTTCACAAAAGCGCCGAAATCCACAACGCCGGTAACCATACCCTCCACAATCTGCCCGATTTTTAAACTGGACAGCTTGTGCGATAACTCCGCTTCGAAAACTGACTTTTCGCTTACAATCAACTTTTCTTCTTCGCTGTCCGCGGTAATAATCTGCACATCGAACAATTGGCCGACATAAGATTTTAGCACTTCTAAAATTTTGGACTTGTCCCCGTCTTCCACCCTCGGGTAATGCTCCATGGATAATTGCGACACCGGCAAAAAGCCTGCGGTGCCGTTGACCTCCACCATTAAGCCTCCCTTGTTGGCTTCAATTATTTTGGTACGGACGACTTCTTTACTTTCCATTTTTTGCCTCAAAGTCTGCCAGACTCTTTCCTGGCCGGCCTGGCGGAGGGATAATTCAACAACACCCTCCTTATTTTCGCCTTCCATTACTGTAGCAAAAATTTTATCCCCGGCATTTAAGCTGGAAAGGCTTGCCTGGTCGTCGAATAATTCACGGCCCCTTACCACACCCAGCCCGTAGCCTTCCAAATCCACATAAACTTCATTTTTACCTACCGACAATAATTTGCCCTCTACCATGTCGCCCGGCTTTAAAACTTTTATGTCCGCGCCGGCGGTTAAAAGCTCTTGCATGGTTTGGGCGCTTTGGGCTTTGGGGTCCGCAATTTCAATGGGGGCGTTGGCTACCGCCACCGCGGACATTTGGTTTAATTGGTTATTTTGATCTGTCATATAATTAATGTTATCCGCCGTCGCTGAAGCTATGGCGGATTGTCCTCTAAAAAATGATTATTGAGGACAAAAAAATCGACCCCAATGGTTTTAGATCGATAAATTGAAAAAACTTTAGTTGCATTAATTCTTAAACGCGCCTGCTTACATAGGCTTATCTGGGATAAATGATTTATTATAAAGACGCGTAGCCAAATAAGCTTTAATATTATATAGGATTTTATTAAAATTGCAAGTCGCTGTTGGGGGGTTAAAACCCTTCCCTTTTCCTCTTAAAAAGGCTATAATAAAAATGTAAAGCGCAAAACGAAGAGCGAAAAACACGAAAAATCTTTTAAATTTTAGACTGTTATTTTGCACTTTTCGCTTTACCTTTTAGACTATGAATATCCAATACTTCGGCTTATCGAGCTTTAAAATTACCACAAAAGAAGCTGTAATTATAACTGACCCCTTCCACAAAGATTCCGGGCTCACACCCCCCCGGGGAGCCGCGGATATTTTAATTTTGGCCGACAAAACCAACAAAAAATATTCAGCGGTTTCGGGCATTTCGGGCACGCCGTTTATGATGGATACCCCGGGGGAATACGACATGAAGGGCATAACTGTAAACGGCATACCCCTTAACCAGGAAGAAAAATATGTAAGCGTATTTTTAATTGAAAGCGAAGACATCCGGCTGCTTAACCTTACTCACATAAAAGACTGGAGTATGAAAGAAGAGGAAATAGAAAATTTGGGTGAAATAGATATTTTGATTCTGCCAGTGGGGGGGAATACAGTGCTGTCAGCCTCCCAGGCCAGCAAAGTGGTAAACGAAATCGAGCCGAAGATTGTTATCCCCTGCCATTATAAAATGGCGGGACTGATTTTTGATTTAGACAACGCGGAAAAATTTATAAAAGAAATGGGCGGAAAAAAAGAGGAAATGGAAAAATTGACTCTAAAGAAAAAAGATTTGCAGGAAGAGGAGTCAAAAGTAGTGGTATTAGAGCCGCTAAGATAATTGCGATACGGATATCCTGATCCATTCAGATGATACTGATAATACGGAACAAACATAGAAAATAGAATCAGTATTATCCGTATCATCGGTATTCAAATCCGTATATCAGTATCATATATGTCCGTATTAGATAAAATCAGGAATAAACCCCACGCTGAAAAAGTGCGTTTAATCTGGATTATTTGCATAATTACCGGGGTTATACTGGTAGTGGTATGGATCTTTACCAGTAAAATTAATAAAAATATGCCGAAAGACACCAGATTGTTTCAATCAGCCAAAGAAAGTATAAAAAATTTAAAGTAATGCCTAAAGATTCATCAAAACCGATATCCGATAATATAGGGCTAATTAAACCCCGGGGGCTCCAAGCTGAAATGCAGGAGTCGTATTTAGATTACGCCATGAGCGTAATTGTGTCCCGCGCCTTGCCCGACGTCCGCGACGGCTTAAAACCCGTACACAGGCGAATTTTATACGTTATGCACGAGCTTGGCCTTAGGCACACTGTTAAATTCAGAAAATCCGCGGCTGTAGTCGGGGATGTCCTGGGCAAGTACCATCCCCACGGCGACCAGGCGGTTTACCAGTCCATGGTCCACATGACGCAGGATTTTTCCATGCGCTATCCGCTAATAGACGGACAAGGAAACTTCGGCTCAATGGACGGGGACGGGGCAGCTGCCATGAGGTATACGGAAAGCAGGATGTCGGCACTGGCAGAAGAATTATTGACTGACTTGGACAAAGAAACAGTAAGCTGGCGCGACAACTACGATGCCACCAGAAAAGAACCGGCGGTTTTGCCGGGCAAACTGCCCAATTTACTTCTAAACGGGTCGTTAGGCATTGCAGTGGGTATGGCTACGGATATCCCTCCCCATAACCTTGCTGAAATTGCCAACGCAATAATTAAACTTATTGACGACCCGGAAAGTACCACGGAAGACTTGCTGGAATTCGTCAGCGGGCCGGATTTCCCAACCGGCGGAATTATTTACGACCTTGCGGCCATTAAGAACGCCTACGCCACGGGCAAGGGCAGTATTGTTATGCGCGGTAAAACCGAAATTATTGAGACAAAAAGCGGTTCATACCAAATTATAATCAACGAAATCCCTTACCGCGTTAACAAAGCCACGCTTTTAGAAAAAATGGCCGATTTGGTCAAGGACAAAAAAATTGAGGGAATAAAAGACATTAGGGACGAAAGCGACAAAGACGGCGTGAGAGTGGTGATTGATTTAAAAAAAGAAGCTTTAGCCAACAAAATTTTAAATCAATTATTTTCCTACACCCAGCTGCAGGAAACCTTCCACATGAACATGCTGGCGCTGGTAGACGGCATTGAGCCCCATGTGCTTAACTTAAAAACTGTGTTAGAAAAATATTTGGAGCACAGGCAGTTAATTGTGAAAAAGCGGACTGAATTCGAGCTAAAAAAAGCCAAGGAGCGCGAACATATTTTAGAAGGCCTGAAAAAAGCCCTGGACCATATTGACCAAATTATCAGCGTAATAAAAAAGAGCCCGACTAAGGAAGAAGCGCAGTTAAATTTAATAAAAAAATTCAAATTTACGGAAATCCAGGCCCAAGCGATTTTAGAAATGCGGCTCCAAACTTTGGCGGGGCTCGAAAGGAAGAAAGTTGACGACGAATTAAAAGAAAAACGCGCGCTCATAGCGGAACTGGAGGATATTTTAAAATCCAGCAAGAAAATTTTAGGGATTATAAAAAGGGAAATTGTGGAATTAAAAGAAAAATTTGGCGACGAAAGAAGGACGCAGGTGGTAAAAAGCGCGGTCGGGACTTTTTCTGCTGAAGATTTAATCCCGGAAGAAAATGTAATTATTACGGTTACTAAATCGGGTTATGTAAAAAGGCTGGCGCCGGACACCTACCGCCAACAAGCGCGTGGCGGCAAGGGGGTTATTGGGCAAACCTTAAAAGAAGAGGATGTAGTGGAAAAACTGATTACTTCAAATACCCACGACGAAATTTTATTCTTTACCAACAAGGGCAGAGCTTTCCAGACCAAAGTTTATGAACTGCCCGAAGGTTCGCGCGTGTCGAAGGGCCAGGCCTTGGTCAACTTCCTGCAACTCCAGGCAGGTGAAACCGCGCAGGCAATATTGACCCTCACAAAAAAGGACCAGACCAAATTTTTAGTTATGGCGACTAAATAAGGCCTTATTAAAAAAGTTGCACGGGATGAATTTACTAAAGTAAGACGCAGCGGATTAATTGCCATCGGGCTAAAAGACAACGATGAGCTTAAATGGGTGGAAGGGACAAGCGGCGAAGACCAAATTATGCTATCTACCCCGAACGGCCAGGCTATCCGCTTTAGTGAAAAAGACGTGCGTCCCATGGGCAGGAATGCTTCGGGCGTTGCCGGCATGCGCATAAAAAAAGACGATGAGCTTATCTCTATGGATATTATTAGAAAAGAGGCGGATATTAAAAACTTAGAAGTTTTGGTGGTTACAGAAAATGGCCTGGGCAAAAAGAGTAAAATCGCGGACTACAAAATCCAGAGGCGCGCGGGCAGTGGGGTTAAAACGCTTAAAGTTACGCCCAAGACCGGCAAAATAGTTGCAATGTATATTTTGGATCCAACCATTGAACACGATTTGGTGGTAATTTCCAAAATGGGCCAAACCATAAGAACACCATTAAATTCCGTCTCCACTCTCGGCCGCGCCACACAAGGGGTAAGGGTTATGAGATTGGATGCGGGAGATAAAGTAGCAAGCGCGACGATAATTTAGCGAATAGCTGGTAGCAGGCAGTAAGTAGTACATAAAACTCCGGCAAATAGCGGAGGGCGGGGTTTAATTTTAGTTCAATTTAATCTTGTATATTTACCTTTCCTATAAATTAAGCTAAGGTGCCGGGTATCCTCAAATATCCATTTTTGTTCTTTTTTGGTCTTATATTCAGCAGCTTTAACATAACAGTGGCCGAGAATTTTCAAATTCTTCCCTGGCTCAAAATGCACTTCTGCTAAATGATTATTAACCTTGGCAAAACACCAATGCATAAGCTATTTTTAATATGGTGGGTGTACCTGGACTCGAACCAGGAACCGTTCGGATATAAGCCGAATGCTATAACCAATTGAGCTATACACCCCTAAAACTTACAATATTATATTCTATCTTCATAGCAGTTTGCAATGGCAGAAATTAAACATGCTATAATGCTTATACTTTTAATCCTTAATCTATAATCTTAAATGACCCAAGAAAGCCAAAAGAAAGTTTTATTCACCATAATTTTTGGAGTACTGGCGCTCGGCGCCCTCCAGGTACCCTTAAACCAGCTGGTTGGCTCCAATGCCAAATTCACGCTCTTTGACAGTTTTGGCCCCATTGCCACCGGCTTCATTGGAACTCTGCCCGGCATAATAGCGGTATTTTTAGCCCAACTGACTAATTTCATTCTTCACGGCGCGCAAGTGGTGGATGCCGGCACAATTATCCGCTTTTTCCCTATGTTATTCGCGGCCTGGTATTTTGCAAAACCCCGGCGGATAAACATCCTAATCCCGATTCTGGCTATTACGGCCTTTAATCTCCATCCGATCGGCAGAAGTGCCTGGTACTTTTCGCTGTTTTGGCTCATCCCCATAGCTTGCGAATTTCTGCGCGATAGATCTTTGATCGCAAGAGCTCTTGGCGCGACTTTTACGGCTCATGCTGTCGGCGGCGCTTTATGGGTCTGGACCTTTGGTTTAACCAAGGAAATTTGGACATCCCTGATTCCGATGGTGGCCATGGAACGCGCCTTATTTGCCACTGGCATTTGCCTAACCTATTTGGCCATGAACAATATTTTAGCGGTGTTGGATGACAGAAAAGTGGTGGATGCCAGTGGGTTGGTGAATCAAAATTTAGTTTGGAACAAACTCCTTAGCCAAAAAGCTTAAAGAGATTCCGTTCTCCTATTCGCACGAATAGGAGAACGGCCATACAGATGCGTTTAGAAATAATTCCGATCAAAACTCAAAAATTCCTGCCGCCGAAAGATGACATTACAGATACACTCAAACATCTCCCCAAGCTCAAAGAGGGAGATGTTTTGGTCATTGCTTCTAAAATATTAGCAATTCATCAGGGAAGAACCTTAAAGCGAAAAGCGAAAAGCGACCCGTTCGACAGGCTCAGGACAAACAAGCGAAAAATTATAGAACAGGAAGCGGATTATTTTTTACCAATGCATAAAGTTGCTAATGCGGATATTGTTTTGACGATCAAAGATCATACGCTCATACCTTCCGCAGGGATAGACGAAAGCAATGGGCAAAGATATTACATTTTGTGGCCAAAAAATTCATCGAAGGAGGCAAAAAAAATAGCTGTGATGCTAAAAAAGCGCGATAAGATAAAACGCTTTGGAGTCATTATCACCGACAGCCACACCACGCCTTTAAGGTGGGGGACGCAAGGCATCTCAATTGGCTTTTTTGGAATTGAACCTCTAAAAGATTACCGGGGCAAAAAAGATATTTTCGGCCGGAAATTAAAATACACGCAAAGTAATATTGTAGATAGCCTGGCTAATTTAGGTGTACTAATGATGGGCGAGGGTAAAGAACAAACGCCAATGGTGATTATCCGAGGATTTAAGAATCTTAGATTCACTAACAAAGGCACTCACCGCAAACTAGTAATTGACCCGAAAAAAGATTTGTATTACCCGCTCTTAAAGATATTCAAAAAAAGATGAAGAGGCCGCTTGTCACTTGCGGCCTCCTTTGGTAAAGCGACGGTTGAACACGAGGTACAACCGAGGTTCAGTATGCCCTTGGGCAAGGCTGAAGCGTAGGGCGCCGGCAAACGAAACATCGAAGCCCGCCAAACTGCCAAGCTTCCTGCTTGCTCGTGGCCCAATCTGGACCGTATCCCGCCGACCAAGTTGGTGCAAATTCTCCGTTTCTGCCCCTGCCGCAAGGCCCTTCCAAACCCGCCTTTCAACTATCACAAACTCATAAAAGGCCTGCTTGGTCAGGAACACCGCGCCTTCGGTATACAAGCGCCAACGGCCTGACTGCTTGTCGAATCGCACATCCAACATCCATTGATTCCCTTTCGGGTTCCACTGGCGCTGAATCATGCCTTCCAGCCACCAACTATTGCCGCGCCGTCCAATGCCGGCAAAAAGGTTAGTGGTACTGGGGGTTTGCGTACGCAGATTGGTAATTGACCAAGCCGGAATAAACCAGCGGTCGCTCACATCAACCTGCAAATGAAGAACATCGCGATTCTGCCAATCCTGGGCAAAGCCATATGTACTGAACAACAAGATAAGCGAACCAATATTTCTCATTCTCTTCCCCTCACGAAAATACGACATGGATCCTGGCCTGACAGGCCTGCAAGGAATTCAGGATGCGTTCAATGTCGAACTCGTCCTCGAAGCAGTAAATTGGGACGCCACTATCGCTATTCCTAGCACTCAATTCGAGAATTACTTCTACATTCGGATTGTTTCTTTCATGCACGAACCGGAAAACTCTCCAGATTTGCTCTTCCGGTATCTCCTTTGCCCCATCCGGAACATGAAAACAGATACAGATTGATGCTGGGATGCCGACAAACTTTCTATATTCGTCCGTACCCCCGTGATTTTTGGCGATTGCTAGTATCATAGACCTCCTTCTTGCCAGAGCCGCCTTCTTGACGGTTAGCAAGATAGTCTATAACATACATTTGGAGTGGCCAACGCCACCACAAAATGTATTGCGGTAATCTTATGGAAAATCTGATTTACCAATCTTTAGGTATTTCGCCTAACGAGGCGAAAATTTACGAATCATTGGTGGAAAGTGGCGAAGCAGGGGTTAGCGATATTTCGGTATCTGCCAAAATCCATCGGCGTAATGCTTATGACGCCATATACAGGTTAATAGACAAGGGTTTAATTTTTGAAATATTGTCCAAGGGGGAAAGCAAATACAACGCGGTTGACCCGGATAAGTTAACCGAACTGCTGGCGGAAAAGCAACAAAATTTGCAACAAATCCTGCCCGGACTTAAAAAAAAGTTTAAACAGCGCTTCGCTCCGGAAGAAGCTTATATCTACCGCGGGCTGGAAGGACAAAAAAATATTTTCAGGGATGTCTTGCGTGTGGGAGAGAACAGCTATTTCATTGGCGCCAAGGGCGGCTGGTACGACCCGCGGCTGACCTCTGCCCGAAAAGCGTTTTTCGCGGAAACCAACCGAAAAAAAATTAAATTCATTCAGCTCTTTGATTACGAAATTAAATCTGTGTCTGACTTCCCAAAATATTTTGAGGGCAACCTGCAATACCGGTATTTGCCCAAAGCTTATTCCACCAATTCCGCTATTCATATCTTTGGCGATTATGTTATAACCTATACGGGCATGGGCATAAAAAAACTTGACGAGAACGTTGTATTTTTCGTTATTAGAAGCAAAAACCTTGCTGAAAGCTACCGTAAATGGTTTTGGTATATGTGGGAGATGTCTACAAAATGAAGACTAACTACATTGCCATTGCCGCCATTACTTTAGACGGCAAAATTGCCAAAGGAAAAAACCATATGTCCGACTGGACAAGCCCAGAAGACAAAGTTTTTATGCGTGCACTACTCGCTAAATGCGACGTGGTTATAGTGGGCAACAACACTTACAAAACAGCCATAAAACCCTTGTCCAAAAGAAACTGTATTGTGTTCAGCAGGTCAGTTAATAAGCCAGTCAGAAAATCAGGCAATCTGCTATTCATAAACCCTAATAAGACAAATACAAAAAAATTAATCGGCAAACTGGGGCATCGAAACATCGCTATTCTCGGCGGCGCACAAACCTACACCTACTGTCTGGAAAACGAAATGCTGGACGAACTGTATTTAACAGTTGAGCCAATTGTCTTTGGCCAAGGGATTGTTTTATTCACCTCATCAAAAGACTTAAATAGAACCTTCCAACTCGTTTCCATGGAAAAACTTAATGAGCAAGGCACTTTGCTTTTAAAATACAAACATTAGACACGCAGGCGTTATTCTGATAAAATTCTATTATATGGCTCGATCAATAATTACAAAAATCAGGGGCGGTAAAATTACATTGCCTAAAGGACTCCAAAAAGAATGGGCACAAGGCGAGGTTGTTTTCATGCGCTCGCCCGGCGGGTTTACGGTTAAATCTATTACTCCTCCGTCTCTTACCACTCTCTCTGGACGCTTGAGTGAAGCGGCTAAAAAAGCAAAACTTACTCCCAAAGACGTTAAAGACGCTGTTGCCTGGGCAAGAAAAAAGACATATGCGGGTCGTGCTTGATACTAATGTATTAATCTCGGCTTTTCTGTTTGGCGGCCGGCTAGGCAGAATAGTCAAGCTAATTGAACAAGGACAAATCGTGCCTTGTTTTATTATTTCAACCTTCGAAGAATTAAGGAAAGTCCTGGCTTATGAAAAATTTGAGCCGATTTTTCTAAACGCCAAATCTTCTACTGCCGAAGTTATCTAAGGCGTGCAGGATAAAAGTGAGATATTAAGCGACCCTGCTACTATCCCCGACATTCTGCCCGACAATAACCCTGACAACTATAGACCTTTTGCAAAATAACATTATGGCTAATTTTCAACAATTTCGGCCATCTGGCCAATCCGCCAAAGGCGGACCGCTTAACTATGGGTAAGCATCAGAATTTATTTTGCCCAGCTACCTCGAAATTCTAAAAAATTATCTCAAAAGCTTATTTTGCAAGAGGTCTTATATTTTAGCCGCCGCGAGCACAGCCAGGGTAAAATACTTAGTTACTGGCGATAAATTATTATTGGCCCTAAGGACTTACAAAGGCATTCCAATTATTACCCCTTCACAATTTTTAAAAATTCTTTAAAACAAAAATAAAAGAGCCCTGCACCAGTTGTTTCGTGACTTGAAACTTCCAGTGCAGGGCCAAGGGCATGAGATTAAGGCTCTCACAGACCATGCCTTGTTTATCGGTCAAAAGGCATATATCGGTTGATTTTGCTGGCAAACCAGCCGTAGAGCCCTCCCTGACCTTGCGGCAACAAAGGTGATGTTGCGCACTTGCCCAAAGGGCCAAGACCAAGGATTACGGCCAGGTAGCTGATGTTTGCCAGCCAGCGCTGCCATCGCCGCGGGTGGGTAATGGGACTCGCGAAAGCACAGAGGTCGAGATTGTAAAATTTCCGCGGATCGAAAATTAATTTCTCGATATCTGCCGGCCGGATCAGCCATCCCAAGTTCCCGGGTAGCAGCACCTTGGCCAGATATGGCCGAAGCACCACATTGGGCCAACGCCGCGCATAGCGGTAGCTGTTACGCACCGTTGCCCACAAGTCCTTAATGCCATTGGCCGGGTAAGCCATGATCATCAAAACTTCGGAACGCAAACCAAGCCGGCCGCATTCATCGAGGCACTCTACAACATCGCTGGTGTGGTTTTGGATTTTATTCTGTTCTTTCCACACGCTCTCGTCCGGACCGTCCACACCAAAGCCTACACACCACAATCCCGAACAGCGAACCAATTCCCCAAAGTTGGGGATGGTTCGACTAGCCTTAAGAAATGTGTTCATGCAGGACAAGACCCGCATCCGGAACTTCACACCCGACCCGCCGAACACCTCAGCCAGCACGCGCATATACTCAGCCACGCTTTCCGGATTCTGGAAAAAATCCAGTGCGCTGGCGTAGCATTCAAGGCTGGTAAGCCCGAATGCTTTGGCTTTATCCCGCAAAAACTCCAAATCCTGACGGAACAAACCAAGTAGGCGATGTTGCTCGCGCTCATTCTTTCGGGCTGCACAGAAATGGCAGTTGAAAATACAGCCCTGCGAAAGCACAAGGGCGAACTCGCGCGCCAGGTATAGCCGAAGCCGCTTATCCCCCATACGTTCCCAGACCGGCTGAAAAGGGACTACGAACGCATTAGGCAAAACGCCAAAGACTTCGGCACAATCTTCCTCTGTGGCTGCCTGAATCGCGCGTTTACCGAAAATCCTACGGAACTCATCTTGCGACAACCCCCTAATCACCTGCCCTCCCAGAACCACTTGGACGTTAGGATAATTTTCCGCAACGTACTGGCAAAACTGAACTACTTGCGGAAAGTATGGGCAGCCAACAACGGACACGCCAACGACCTGGGCTTTGGCAAAAAGTCCACTGACACGGTCGTCCGCAATACAGTCAACATTCAAGTCAACAATATCTACCGTGTGGCCCGCGGCCATCAACTGCGCTGCGAATGTTAGAAGCGAACCGTTCATGTATACCTTCTGTTTCCCATAAGGGTACTGAAGATCCACGAGAACGATCTTTTTGGATGACATTTGCTGCAAAATCACTAAGTTCATCTGAAATACCTCCTTTAGGTTTTCATAGGGCTACTAGTATTGCCCTACAAAAAACCCAAATCAGATTTTGCAACATTTTATTTTACTTTTAAAAATATCATATAAACATAGTATTGTCAATTATTAGCGTCAAAATTGTGTTATAAAATCCTCATATTTTAAAGGTTTTTATATACTTTATAATTTTTGTCGAAAACTATTGACACAAATGAAGATGTTAGCTATTATCCTAATATGATCGAAAACAATTCTCCCATTTATAAAAACCTTTTATCTATAGGTTTTAGCGAAAAAGGGGCCAGTGTGTATTTAGCGCTTTTGGAATTAGGCAAACGCACAGTCTCGCCCATTGCCAGAAAAGCCGGCATCAATAGAACAACGGCCTATGATGTATTGGATTCACTGGTTGGAAAGGGTTTAGTAAGCGTTTCGGGCAAAGAACCACTGCAGGAATACGTCGCGGAATCGCCGGACAAAATCCTGCTATTGGCCCAAAGAGAAATTGAAAGCAAACAACAACATTTAAAACAAGCTGAAAATCTAGTGCCTCAATTAAAGTCGCTCCATAACATTTCAGACCGCGCTAAAATCACTTTCTATGAAGGCAAACAGGGGCTTGAACAGGTATATGAAGATACTTTAACCTCCCACGAACAAATCCGCGCCTATGCTACTTATGACGATATGGAAAAGGCCTTGCCTGGCTACTTTCCTAAATATTTTTACAGACGTGCAAAAAAAGGCATAAAAATCCGTGCTATTTTTCCTCATACGGAAGCCGGGGTTAAGCTTGCGGGACAAAACAAAGAACAATTAAGGGAAACTGCAATTGTGCCAATACAAGATTTTTATTTTACTCCCGAAATTAATATTTATGACAATAAAACCATGATCGCTTCGTGGAAAGAAAAATTAGGCATAATAATAGAAAGCGCTGAGATAGCCGACGCAATGAAAAAAATTTTTGAACTCGCCTGGGCAGAGGCAAAGAGACTAGAAGCAAACTCTAGTCAGACATCCAAAAACTAAAACATATGTTTTATTGCTACATTCTAAAAAGCAAAAAGGATAACAATCTTTATATTGGTTCAACAACTGACTTAAAGAGAAGGTTTCTTGAACACAATTCTGGTTTAGTAAGGTCTACAAAATCACGATTGCCCCTTAAGCTAATCTATTATGAGGCGTATTCTGCTGAAGCAGACGCCCGCCATAGGGAACATAATTTAAAACTGCGTTCTAAGGCTTTAGCTCAGTTACTAAAACGGATTCCTAAATCCATGCAGGGATAGACCCCCACACCAAAGTTTCCATTTGATGCACCGTAATTTTAGTAAAATTATCTAAAATCTATTACCCACCGATGAATTTTTATCAGAGCTTTGGTGTGGGGGTAGACAAGTCCTAAAATATCTGCTATAATACCTATAGAAAAGTCATTCTTCTTCCCGCATAAAGCGGAGACAGAAAGAAACAAAAACAAAAACAATTTTATAGCCTTTGCCCTGCCCGTCCGCCTTTGGCAGACAATTTATGGGCAAAAGGACATTAAAGTCTTCTTGGGCTTTTCCTAAAAACCTCTTGTGCCATAATCCCTCGAAAGGGCAGGTACTCTAAGGGGTTTTTATTTTACCCCGGTAGAGAATGCGCTAATGATAGTAATAATGGTAAGACTGGATTTTTTTGGAATGATAACGGTTTACCCCGCAAACTTGTTTTATGGGGTTTACTTGACAAATAAACCGATTATATTTAAAATAATATTAAATATTATTGATAAATTTTTTCATTTATGAGAACTACAACGAATGTTTCGATTACAGTCGCGCCGTCCTTATTGAAAGAGGCTAATGGTATTGCCAAAAGGGAAGGCCGGACACAAAGCGGGTTGTTTCGCGAGGCCTTAAGAAGGTATATAATGCAGGCGCAATTTCGTCAGCTCCAAAATTACGGCAAAACAAAAGCTAAGGCCATGGGCATTAAGTCATCGGATGTCAACCGGCTAATCCATGAATACAGACAGGAAAAAAGAACGGCTGCCAAAAATAATAGTTGATACAAACATTTATGTATCTGCTTACATCTTCGGGGGGTTGCCTTCCGAAATTCTTGAACTTGCCCAAACTAAGAAAATAATTTTGTTTCTTTCACCGGAAATAATTAGAGAACTGGCTTCAATTTTAATACGCAAATTCTTTTGGACCCAAAGCCAAATTGACGATTTAACTAAAAACATACTCCAATTTGCCTTTTTAAATTATCCACACAGACCGGTAGCAGACGCTTTAGAAGACCCCGATGACCACCGAATTTTAGAATGTGCCCTAGAAGCTGAAGCTGACTGCGTGGTAAGCGGAGATAATCACCTCTTGAAATTAAAAACTTTTTCAGGCATTGCAATTTTAACCCCTCGCCAATTCTTAGAAACTTACGGCTTCTTAAATAAAAAAGCATAGGTACACATGCTCTACATTGTAGCCACCCCCATAGGCAATTTGAAGGATATTAGCATGCGCGCGATTGAGGCTTTAAGAGCGTGTGATTTTATAATTGCGGAGAATCCGAATTACTCAAAAAGGCTTTTGCAGTATATTGACGCCTTGCCTGTCATTGCGAGGAGGAGTGCGGCCGACGACGAAGCAATCCATTCCAAAAAAAAGATTGCTTCGCCCCTCGAAGACTCGGGGCTCGCAATGACAAGAAAAGAAATCGTTCAATTCGCGGAGTTCAATGAACAGCAAGTAGTGAAGGACATAACGAGAAGATTAATGAAAAACGATGGATGTTTAATAACCGATGCGGGCACGCCGGGCATTTCCGATCCAGGATTCCGCTTAGTGCGCGAATGCGTAAAAAATAACATTCAAGTGGTGCCTATCCCAGGAGCCAACGCCGCCATTGCTGCCTTGTCTGCTTCGGGTTTGCCAACGGATAAATTTTTATTTTTGGGTTTCCTGCAAAAAACCGCAACAAAAACCGTAGAAGCTTTACAAGCCACCGCGGATGCGGAAGCCACGGCAATTTTTTATGAATCACCGGAACGCATCCTAAAAACTATATCTTACATCTCAAATGCCTTTCCAACATCGCAGGTCGTTGTTGCCAGGGAACTAACCAAAATCCACGAGGAATTCATTCGAGGTACGCCAATGCAGGTTATGGATAACTTAAAAAACCGGCCGTCTATAAAAGGAGAATTAACGGTATTAATATCATTTAAATGAACAAGAGTGATCAAGAATTATGAATGACAAGAATAAATACAAAGACGGTAAAAATTTGCAAAAAAGGACTAAACAATTTGCTATTCGAATTATTAAACTTGCCCGATTTCTAGAAAAAGATCCTATCACACGGATGATTGGCCGACAAATCTTTCGATCTGGAACATCCATTGCTGCAAACTACCGAGCTTCTTGCCGCTCCAGATCTGTTAAGGAATTTATTGCCAAATTGGGCATAGTAATTGAAGAAGCGGACGAAACTGAATTCTGGTTAGAATTACTGATTGAGTCCAGGTTGGTTGAACCAAATTTAATACAAGACCTTTTAAAAGAAGCTGATGAAATAACAGCCATTATGGTAAGCTCAAAAAATTCAACAATAGCCAATCAGAAAAAAGAATAATTCTTATCATTCTTAATTATTCTCTAATTCTTATGTATTCCTATGTCCGGGCACAGCAAATGGAGCCAAATTAAACGGACCAAAGGCGTTTTAGACCAAAAGCGCGGTTTGTTGTTTTCTAAGCTGTCAAAAAAAATCAGTATAGCAGTCAAGGAAGGCGGGGGAAGCGGAGACCCGGGCGTGAATTACAAACTTAAAGCGGTGATAGACTACGCGCGCGACCAGGGTATGCCGAATGATAACATTGAACGCGCGATCAAAGCCGCAACGGGCGGGGAAGCGGGACAAATTCAGGAAGCAGTTTACGAAGGCTACGGCCCTTTTGGCACGGCATTTTTGGTGGAAACGGCAACAGACAATACCAACAGAACATACCAGAACATCAAACATATTTTTACAAAACACGGCGGTTCCATAGGCGCGCAAAATTCCGTTGCCTGGCAGTTTACGGCTAAAGGACAAATTTTAGTGGAACGCGACGGTAATTTATCAGCCATTGAACTTACGGCAATTGATGCAGGGGCAGAGGATGTAAGGGCGTCGGAAGAGGGTCTAGAGGTTTATACCAAGCCTTTGGATTTGCAAAAAATTAAAGAAGCTCTTTCATCAAAAGGCGCAAAAATCGCTCGGGCGGATATAATTAAAGAATCTTCCCAAGGCGTGAATCTTACAGATGAGCAAAAACCAAAAGTTGACGCTTTATTTGCTGAATTAGAAAACAACGAAGATGTGATAGCGGTACATACGAGCGCGAACCTGTAGTAAAAAACTGATAATTGATAATAAATAACTTATAACTAAAACAAACTATGGCGTATAAGTTTAGAGACTGGCAAGTTTACAAAGACGCCAGAAAATTAAGACAAGAAATTAACCGACTTACTAAAACTTTTCCCAAAGATGAGCAATATATTCTTATTGACCAAATTAGAAGAGCCATTCTGTCGGTAATTTTACAAATTGCTGAAGGCTCTAACCGAAAAACTGAGAAAGACAAAAATCTCTTTATTAATCGGGCTTTGACATCTTTGGATGAGGTTATTGCTTGTTTTGATTGCGCTTTTGATGATAACTACATTTCTAAGGAAAAATTGGAAGAATTGGAGACTAAAATTGAAAATGTTTCTAGGCAGCTTAGAGGTTTTGCAAAGTATATTTCCAAAAGTTATAAGTAATTAATTATAAATTATTAGTTAAAATTATTTATGCTTATATTAGGAATCGACCCCGGCACGGCCACCACCGGCTACGGGATAATAGAAATTGCTAAATCGAAAGACCAGCCTAAGCTGGTTGATTTTGGGGTGATTTCGACAAAGCCTAAACTGTCCGACGCCGAACGATTGCAAATTCTCGCAGACGACATTTTAAAACTTATAAAAAAATATAAACCGGGTTGTGTTGGGGTGGAAAAACTATTTTTTACCACTAACCAAAAAACGGTTATGGCAGTAAGCCAGGCTAGGGGAGCAGTGCTTTATGTCCTGCAAAAAAGCAAAATCCCAATTATGGAATTTACCCCGCTTCAAGTGAAAAGTTTTATTTGCGGCTACGGCAAGGCAGACAAGAAACAGGTGCAGTACATGGTACAAAAAACTTTTAAACTAAAAGCCGTGCCCAAACCAGACGACGCGGCAGACGCGCTCGCCGTGGCCTTGTGCGCCGGGTTTTTCCACAATAAGGCCTTGTCCCGTTAATTTTTACTAAGATCAAATAATTTCATTAACTGGGGACAGGATAAGTATAATCCACAGAAAATTATTTACTTGGGGTAGACATAAAACCCGCTAGTTGCTATAATCCCTGCACGATTGTATTTGCAATCGCTTAGTCTAAAAAATAACAGTTCCTAAAGCTAAAAAACTTTGGGAACCATGGAGACAATCAAAAATGTTTTTTGATGACGAACCAGTGGATGGCGGCACCGACGGCGGAGCAGTCCCTGCCCCTAGCGCGCCTGCTGATGAAGCAGAAACTACCAGCACTAGCGACAGCACAAGCGGCGAAGCCATGTAAAAACAGCTGAATCCACAAATAACAAAACCCCCTCACAGAGAGGGGGTTTTGTTATTTTTTTTCTCGAACCAGTAAAATCTTCTTTTACCCACTTGGATCAATCGCTTCTTACTGATATCTTCAATTATCTTATCCTCTTTCACAACTTCATTATCAATTTTAACACCGCCTTGCTCAACTAACCTTTTAGCTTCTGATTTACTAACGCCAAATAAGAATGAAGTTGTTCCGGAAACCGTAGGTATAATATTGGGCGGCAAAAGCCTATATTTAATACCACTCGGCAACTCTTTTTTACTAAACAAACTCATAAAAGCATTTTTTGCATCAACTGATTTCTTTTCACCGTGATACAGGGCAGTAACGCTCTGGGAAAGAATGAGTTTTTGATCGCGAGGATTATTTAATTCTTTCATTACCCGCTTAATTTCTTCTCCCGGGGTTCGGGTAGCCAGCAAAAAATATTTCTCTATTAAATTGTCCGGAATAGACATAATCTTGCCGAACATGTTATTGGGTTCGTCGGTAATATTCACCACATTACCCCAGGAAGAGGACATTTTGCGTCCGTCCGTGCCTTCCATTAAAGGCACCATCAAAATATCCTGCGGCTTTTGTTTGTAAAACGGCTGGATGGTTCTGCCTGCTAATAAATTAAACCTTTGGTCAGTACCGCCTAATTCCACATCGGCCTTAACCGCGACCGAATCGTAGCCTTGCATTAAAGGGTACATCAGTTCCCGAAAAGAGACCCTTTTGCCGGTCTTCATCCGCAAGGCAATATTTTCGCGGGCTGCCATTTCATGCAGACCGAATAAGTTTGCCATTTCGGCAATTTCCAAAAATCCGAGCTTTTTCAGCCATTCCGAATTATAGTGGGTTTCGGTTTTTTTCTTATCTAATATTTTAAAGGCTTGTTCAAAATAAGTTTTCAAGTTGGCCTTAACCTGTGCCGGGCTTAACATTGGCCTTTCGGAATCTTTATCTGAAGTGTCACCAATTAGCCCTGTGAAATCGCCCACAATAAAAACCACCTTGTGCCCAAGTTCCTGGAAGGCACGAAGTTTCCATAAAACCACTGCCCGGCCAATGTGAATGTTCGGGGAAGTGGGGTCAATGCCCAATTTGACGCGAAGTTTCTTTTTGCCTTTTAAGGCCGCCTCTAAATGGGCTTTGTCTATTACTTCTTCCACGCCGCGGGTTAAAATACCTTCTATATTGTTCATATGATTAATTATATCACTGATTATTTAGGGATCAAAGTTAATTATTTGGGTGTTTTAAAATCCAATCCAAGGCCTTGGATATTTGATCAAATGAGCTAAAAATTAAGTATGAATGATGCAAGCTGTGTGGGCTCCTGTCTAGCTTAGGAAACAAACTTACATCAAAGTTAATTTTTTTTACGTTTTGGCTGCCAGCATTATTTAATTCCCCAAAAGAGGATATCAACCCTGCGCCAATGACTAAATTTTTACCACCCTCCTTAATAAATCCAAATTCCATACTATTCCACCACAACCGTTCAGCCATAAATTGTTGACCCTCTTCCTTGCATTTCATAAAAACTTGACCAAACTTTTGAGCCAGTTCTTTTATTTCAGGATTTACAAGCATAGGTAAGTGGCCAAAGATATCATGAAAAATATCCGGTAGCGGAATAAAATCCAACTCTTTCATAGTTCGGATATAATTGGTTCGCATAATCCGTCTTTGCGACAAAAAATGAAACCACGGCGCGTCTTCTGCATACTGTATGTTAGTAACTTCAGTTTTCCATTTCGCAACAGTAAACAGGCGTTCGTCCAACTCTTCTAAATTAGGCAGTTTATTTGGGTTAATATTTAACAATTTTAGCCCTTCCCAAAACCACGGATGAACCTTACCCTTTAAACTCTTAAACTGACGCTCAAATAATTTTTGCCAAATAACATGAGCTTTAGGGTCAGTTATGGACAAAACTTTTAAATCACTAAATTTTGTACTGTAAAATTTACTGTCCAAAAGCTTAGCCAGCTGCCAGTCTTTTTCAGTTACTATATCTCCGGCATCGTGGGTGGTAAGCAGGACATTAATCTTGTTGCTTTTTAATGACCAGTCAGGATCATGACCCAAAGCCAAAATACTCGGCTTACAAGCAGCCACAAAATCCAATGCCTCCTGGTTATTGGAAAAAACGAACGTCTTAACAAGTTTATTATTTTGATTCTGCCATTGCATATTTATTTATTCTTTAATAATTAAAAATAAAAAAACCACCTGGCAGAGCCAAGCGGTTTTGAAAATAAAAGCAAATTCAAATTACCGCGAACTCTGCAAAGAGGGACGGTAAGTATACATATTAAATTTAACGGTAACTTTTTTCATATCTGTTCGTATAATATAGTAATAGACCTAATTTGTCAATTAGAACACAAAAAAGTTATAATCTTAGGACATGAGTCCCGTTAGAGAAACCCTATATATTATACTTATATTTTACAAAGCTTCAAAGACGGGAAGCAATATACAGGCTGTTGCAAAAATTTACGGAAGCGTTTCAAACAGCATAACAATAACCTAGTGCCATCAACCAAAGGTCGAGCTCCATTTGTTTTAATATATTATGAAGCGTGTTTAAATAAAGATGACGCTTTTGCCAGAGAACGCTATCTTAAAAGCGGGATGGGCAAACGCTATTTAAAAAATCGTTTGAAACGCTTCCTTTCTCTAACGGGATGAAGATTTACAGCTATCGCATAAAAAAACGCTCTCACGGGTCAATTAAAACCTCGAAATTCAAATTCCCAAAATTACCCTTTCGGCTACCGTTTAAATTTAAGCGGCCGAAGAATGTTTGGACATTAATTTTTCGCGCGTTTGCCATGGGCATTTTATTTATTGCCCTGCTGTTTTTATATTATGCCAAAGACCTGCCGGATCCCAACAAATTAATTGAAAGGGATGTGGCCGAAAACACCAAAATCTTTGACCGGGAAGGCAAATTGCTTTATGAAATACACGGCGAGGTAAAACGCACATTGATAGAACTTGACCAAATCCCTGAATACGCAAAACAAGCGTCAATTGCCATTGAAGATAAAGATTTTTACAACCACCATGGTTTGTATTTTAGGGGGATTGCCCGTTCGCTCTTCCGCTATGTTATTAACCTTGGGCCCGAAGGGGGCGGAGGCAGTACTTTAACCCAACAATTTGTCAAAAACGCTATTTTAACCAATAAAAAAACTTTTGGACGAAAAATTCCCGAGGCAATTTTAAGCTTAGAAATAGAAGCCAGGTTTTCCAAAGAAGAAATCCTAAAACTCTACTTAAACGAAATCCCCTACGGACGCAATGCCTACGGCATTGAAGCCGCGGCCTTTGGTTATTTTGGCAAATCTGCCAACGAGTTAAGTTTGGCCGAAAGCGCTTACCTGGCGGCATTACCCCAAGCGCCGACATTCTATAACCCCTTAGGCCCGAACCGAGCCGCTTTGGACGCAAGGAAAGACCGGGTCCTTGCGGCCATGCGAGAACAGGGCTACATTAGTCCCGAACAGGAAAAAACCGCAACCGAAGAAAAAGTGGAATTTTTAAAAACCAAGACCGCCATTTCCGCGCCGCATTTTGTGTTGATGGTGCAGGATTATTTAGCTAAAAAGTACGGAGAAAAAACCCTGGCTGAAGGCGGGCTTAGAGTTTATACTACCCTGGACTCCGGCCTGCAAAAAATTGCGGAAGAAGCGATTAAAGCCAGGGCAGAAACTAATTCCACGAAATACAATGCCCAAAACGCCAGCCTGGTTGCCGTTGACCCTAAAACCGGACAAATTTTAGCCCTGGTGGGAAGCAAAGATTACTTTGGGGAGAGTTTCCCTAAAGACTGCAGACCAGGAAAAACATGCCTGTTTGAGCCCAACGTGAACACCGCTCTTTCGCAGCTCCAACCCGGCTCAAGTTTTAAGCCTTATGTCTACGCAACGGCTTTCGGCAGGGATTATAAATTCGCCCCTGCCGCCATGCTTATTGATGTAGTTACCAACTTCGGCACTTTTAACGGTAAAAACTATGCGCCTGAAAACTATAACAACAGAGAGCATGGCCCGGTTTCCATGCGTTCTGCATTGGCAGGCAGTTTGAACATCCCGGCGGTAAAAACCCTGGCCTTGGTTGGGGTGGACAAAGCAGTCCAGGTGGCGCGGGATTTAGGCATAACCAGCCCCATGGCTGACTGCGGCCTGTCTTTAGTTTTGGGAGGATGCGAAGTGAGATTAATAGACCACGTGGCCGCGTTTGGGGTTCTGGCCAACGGGGGCGTCAAAAACGAAAAAACCGCCATATTAAAAGTCCTGGACAAGAACGGAAACACACTGGAAGAATTTGAGGAAAATCCAAAAGAAATTTTGGATCCCCAAGCCGTGTACCAACTTATAAGCATAATGACGGACAACAACGCAAGAAGCTTTGTGTTTGGGGCCAACTCGCCTTTGACTTTGCCGGGCAGGGAAGTAGCGGCAAAAACCGGCACAACGCAAAATTGGCACGACGGCTGGACTATGGGCTTTACGCCTTCTTTAGCCGCCGGAGTCTGGGCTGGGAATAACTGCGGGGGGGCGAACCCTAAATGCCTTATGAAAGAAGGGGCGGACGGCGTTTTTGTAGCAGCGCCTATCTGGAACCAATTCATGAAAGAAGCGCTAAAAGACAAACCTGCCGAAAGGTTCAAAGAACCCCCGGGGATTACGCGAATTATTGTTGACGCAACTTCCGGCAAACTCCCTACTGCCAACAGCCCCTCTACCAAAGAGGAGGTGTTTGCCGATTACAACCGGCCGCAAGATTATGACAATATTCACATTAGCTTGGCCTACGACTCTTTAACCAATCTACCCGCTGACCCTACAACCCCGCCTGAACGAATCACTTACAAAAACTTCACGGTTTTCCAAAGCGAACAACCGCAAAACCCCGGCTGGGAAAATCCTGTAAGGGATTGGGCGATTAAGAACGGATACCTCTACCCTTCCAGGGTGCCTACAAACCCAACCCAACCCGGATTTGGGGAAATTTCCGCCAGGATCACTAGCCCGTCAGACGGGCAACAAATTGAATCTTTGCCGTTTTTTGTGGGGGTTGAGGCTCAAGGCACGAACCCAATTGCCAGAGTGGATTTATTTATTGACGGGCTTTTTATTAAAAGTATGAATACCGCGCCCTACCGTTTTGAGGTCAATAAAATCCTTTCCAATGGCCAGCATGTGGTGGCCGCAAAAGCATTGGACGCTGCCGGTAATATTGCGGATGCCAGTATAATAATTAGTTTCGGATCCCAGGGCGGTCTGGAATTAACCGACCCGGCGTATAACACATTAGCCCTATTCCCGATTACCCTGGCCGCGCAAAGCGCAAAAAAGTACGAATTAGTGAATTTTTATTATTTGGAAGGTGAAATTGAAAAATTAATCGGGAAAGCGGAAAAGATAGAAAATGTGGGAGGGGGCTTCCGCTACAGCTTAGTTTGGGACAACGCGCCCGATATAAAAGAATTTTGGGTTTTTGCCAAAACTCCTGACGGGCAGGAGACAAAAAAAGTGAAGATAACAGTACCATAAAAATTACTAATGCCGAATTACTAATGTCTAATCAATTTCTGTTGTTTAAATGCTTTAATTGGACATTTTGATATTAGTCATTGATTAGGAATTGATGAATTATTTAATCGTCCTCACAATCCTTCTCACTCCTGCCTACGCAATTAGGTTTAATATTTTTGGATTGTCCACAAATTTGCTAATGCTCTGGGTATTTTTTGTTTGGGTAATTTTTACATTTTACTTAACTGTCAACAATGAATGGGCCAAGTATATCGAGTTTAAATTATCACTGGATAAAAAAATTCTTGCCTTTATAAGCCTATTCTTTGCAGCCGCATTGATTAGCCTATTTTGGCAAGGCTTTAGCCAGGAAAAACTTGGGCAGTTTATTGTTCTGTTTATACAGCCAATTAGCTTGTTTATCATTGCGTCCTATACATGGTATAAAAATCCTGATTCTAAACCCTTAATCCTTAATACTTGCTACTTGCTACTTGCGACCATGGGCCTCTTTGCCATCATCCAATACTTCACGCTTCTAGGCCTGCCGCCTGAATACTGGGGCAACAGCATGGAGCCGAAAAGGGTAATTGCGTTTTTTTCACATCCTAATTTTTATGCACTATTTATAGCTCCTTTATTGGCTTTTCTTATTCCTGACGCCTTTTCGGCAATTTCAAATTTCTCCGCCAAAGGCGGACAAATTTCAAAACTCTGGAAACCTATTTGCTGGACAATCGGGGCAATCGGGCTATTATTATCGCTATCTAGAGCGGGCTGGCTCGGGCTTGGGGTAGCTGGGCTAGTTTACTTATTTTTTGCTGCCGACAGAGCAATAAAAAAAATCGCCTCTGTTGTAGTAATTGTTATGGTTATTGTTATTGTTTCCGTCCCTAACCTCCGGTGGCGCTTTGTCCTACCCTTCTACGGCGAAAAGTCTGCTGTGTCTAGACTTAGCCTTTGGGAAACAGGGTGGAAAGGCGTAAAGGAGTCACCAATTTTGGGTCTGGGACTTACAGGCTTTTCAAATAATTGGAACAAACTAAATACGGATCCAAATTTAGATACGCATAACTACCCGCATAATATATTTTTAAATTTATGGGTAGAAACGGGGATAATAGGACTTATGAGTCTTATAGGACTAATAGGACCTTTAATTTATCGGGGACTTCGTTCTGTTTCCTCCTCCTTGAGGGGGGAGGGGCAGGGTGGGGGTGATGCGATAAAACTCGGCGTTGCGCTCTTCCTTATAGCTCTCCTGTCCCAAGGCCTCTTAGACAACCCTTACTTTAAAAACGATTTAGCTATGGTGTTTTGGATAGTGTTGTCTTTAGGGTTCTAACTATGTTAAAATATGGCAATGCAGACTAAACTGAAAAATCGAATAATTATTGACCCGAGGGTTATGGTCGGCAAACCCATAATAAAAGGCACGCGGATTACCGTGGAGTTGATTTTGCGTTTGCTGGCGCAAGGCCAACCTGTGGAAGAAATCCTTGATAATTACCCGCACTTAAAAAAAGAAGATATTCGCGCGGCAATCGAGTATGCGGCCGAACTTTTGGAAAGAGAAGCTGTCTACCCTTTAACAACCACTGCCTATGCCAAGGTTAAGACTGTTGCTTGACGAAAATATTGGGAAGACGACAGCTGAAATACTTCGAAAAGATCGAAATGATGTTGTGAGCGTATCAGAAGACTACCGAGGCCAAGCAGATGAAGCTATTCTAAAAATCGCTGTCAAAAGCAAACGAATTATTGTTACGCTTGATAAAGATTTCGGCACGCTAGTGCATTTACACTCCCGCAAACATACTGGGGTTATTTTATTGCGCTTGGATGACGAATCTCCAAAAAATATTTATAAAATCTTGAAATCTATACTAAAACAGCCATCAAAAAACCTAAAAGGCAAATTCATTGTCGCAACAGAAACCAAAATCAGGCTGAAATAAAAAACAAGGGCGGAACGACTTTCATCGCCCGCCCTTGAGGGCATTAACCTTTGTTGAAGGCTATCTCTGAGCTCGGTAGTTAATTTTTCTGAGCTGGATTCTCCCCCCGCAGCCAGGGCAGTAGTGGATTCGCCGCCGAATCGTCCTAATTTGGGAGTTAGCATTGTCAGACCAAAAAGTCTCGTGGCGCTCCCCATTGAAGCACCTAATCCCGACCTCACCCAGACTAGTAGTCTGCGCGGACGACTGCTCCGGAAAATAACGAAGCACTTCAACCTCAAGGCAAAACTTTTGTACCTTCTTTTCCTTTTTAATGATCGCTAAAGCGCGTTTGCGCGCCCTTCGTTCATATTGCCTATTAAGCTCCTGCTGAGTGATCTGTTCACTAAATAACAATTTGGCGCCCACTAAGCTAGCAGGGCTGAGTGCATTGCAATTAACCACCAAGTAGCGTCCACTTCCCTCAAAGCCTGCGGCCTGAACTACCTCCCCCAGATCACCCTTCCTAAGCTTCCCTGAATTGTCAGGGGCCATAACCTTAAAACACCCTGCGGGCAGATCACGCGCTCCATTTTTCGAAAGAAGTCTAACCTGGCCTCCTTCTGCTGCTTCTGCTATTTTTATCTCAATTCCAGAAACCCTTTTCATTTAACTCCTCCTTCTTTTGCGTATTCATACCCCGCAGGGTGTTTTGGTTTTAACCAAGAAGAATACCAGAAATACAAAAATTGACAATTGTAGTCATCGTATGATATAGTATATTTAGCCTTATTTAAGGCTAAATATTTATTTTATTTATATTTT
Organism: Patescibacteria group bacterium; assembly: GCA_038065175.1. GTDB lineage: Bacteria > Patescibacteriota > Doudnabacteria > UBA920 > UBA920 > JBBTRN01. The sequence continues at coordinate 29,264 of JBBTRN010000018.1, forward strand.
GTCGGGTAAGGTTGACACAATCTATTAACTGGATTCCGGCTCGTAGGCCGGAATGACAAATGAAATGGATTATAAAATAGCTGAAAAACTTAATAACCTAGGACTCCAACCCAATGAATCTAAAATTTATTTGGCTTTATTGGAATTGGGTAAAGGAACAGTGACTCAAATAAGCCAGGCGGCGCAGTTAAACCGTACAACGGGCTATGATGTTCTAGAAAGACTGGCCCTGTATGGACTGGCAAGCCGAGCGGGCAGTGGCATAAACAAAAAAATGTACGCGGCCGAACCTCCAATTAGGCTTAAACAATATCTGGAAAATAAAAAAACCCAAGCTGAACAGCGATTGGCTAGGGCAGATGAAACTCTTTCCGATCTATTAGGGATTTACAAAAAAGACAATAAACCGGTCATTAAATTTTTTGAAGGCAAAGAAGGTATTAAAAATATTTATTGGCATACGCTGGAAAGCAAAAGTCCGATTTATTCCATTTTGGATTTAAGTATATACCTGCCTGACTACGACCAATTCGGTAAAGAATATATTAGGGAGCGTAGCCAAAGAGGGATAAAAGAAAAAGCTTTGGTAATAAAAAATCAGACAGCCATAGACTACTACGAAGCCGTTTACAAACATAACAAACATTTCCAAAAGTTTACTGAATACCGCTGGCTAAATAAGCAATTCCCCTTCATCCCGGCCGCGGAAGTTAATATATATGATGATACGGTTATGGGTGTACTGGCCAAATCCGGCGAAAACGCGGCGTTTGAAATTATTAACCCTTCCTTTGCCAATTCTTTAAAAATGATTTTTGAACTTGCTTGGGACAGCACCGGCAATAAAATAATTCCGTTATCGTCTTTGCGAGTACTACAATAATTCACGATCGTGAATTATTGTAGTACTAAATTTTATGACCATACCAACAAAAAAACTAAACAACGGATTTGAAATGCCGGTGTTTGGTTTGGGGACATCGGGAATGGGGAATAATGTGCCCTTAATTAGTCTGTTCAAAGATTCTTCCAAGGATGTTAATGCAATCAAAACCGCCATTGACTTAGGCATTACTCACATTGACACCGCGGAAATTTACGCTAATGGTGAGGCGGAAAAACTAGTGGGAAAGGCCATAAAAGATTCCGAGAGAGAAAGGTTGTTTGTAGTTTCCAAAGCTTATCTTTGGCATTTAACTTACAGTAAGATTAAAAAGGCTGTGCTAGGGAGCCTAAAAAGATTAGGTACAAATTATTTAGACCTTTATTTAATGCACCGCTATCCGGGAGATGACAAATTACAAGAATGCGTTAAAGCAATGGATGAATTAATAGAAGAAGGTTTAATAAAACATTTTGGCGTTAGCAACTTTAACTTACAGCATACGAAAGACACTATGTTGTTAAGTAAACATCCCCTCAGAGCAAACCAAGTCCATTACAATTTAATTTTTCGGGAACCCGAAACAACCGGACTTTTGGAATACTGCCAACGGAACAATATAATGTTAATTGCCTGGCGACCGGTAGAGAAAGGCGAGTTGGCAAATCCAAAAACAGAAATTTTAAGTGCTCTGGGTGTGAAATATCAAAAAAGTCCGGCACAAATCGCTATTAATTGGCTCATCTCTCAACCAAATGTCGTCACGCTTTCTAAAACCAGCAATATTACTCACCTTAAGGACAATTTAGGCGCTGTTGGCTGGCAGATGGGACAAGCCGACATTGAATTCTTGAGAAAAAATTTTCCCTCCAAGCAAAAAATATCTAACAGGCTTCCGTTGGAATAATTTAAAATCCCGAATTAACCCGGGATTTTATTTATCTTTTTAGCCGTATAACCACTTTTCGGTAAGGCTCGCGGTCTATGCTCACGCTTTCGGCTTCTGGAAAATTTTCCTGGACATAAGCGTGTACGAGCCGGCGCTCAAAGTTAGGCATGGGTTCTAAAGCCACGGCTCGGCCGGTTTTTTTTATGTGCTCCACGGCAGCGCGCGCGGTTTCCTTTAAAAACCATTCGCGCTTCATTTTATAATCATCCACATCCAGGATAAACCAAAACGGCTCCTTTAAGGCATTTTGAGCTATCTGCCCTAATACAATCTGCAAGGCCTGTAAATGCGCCCCCTGCCGGCCAATTAATAAGTAGGAGTCGGCACCGGCAAAAATATTAAACACCAAGCCTTTGGTAATACTTTCCTCGTACGACACCTCCGCGTTTGAAAAACCCATTTTTACTAGGGTTTCTTTAACAAGGTTAAGAACAATTTCTATTTTGGAATAATCGGTCATGTTCTAGTGATTAGTGCTAAGTGACTAGTGACTAGAAAAATCTAATCACTAAACACTAATCACTGACCACTTGCCTGCGCTCGCTGGCGGTTAATAATATACTGCTGGCCTATGCCAAAAAGGGTGGTTACCACCCAATAAAGAGGCAAGCCCGCGGGAAAATTCCAGGCGATTACCACGCTTACAACCGGCAGCATATACGTCATTTGCATAGACATAATTTTCTGCGTTGAGTCTGTCGGGCCGCTACCGCCTTTCGGCGCCATTAATTTAGACTGCCAAAACTGGGTTAAGCCTGCCAATACGGCCAGGACATGGCTGGGTTTGGACAAATCTAATAAACCCAGGAACATTGGACTTAAATGCTCCGGGCGCTTAATAAAACTATAAAGCCCGGTTAGTTCCCCGGTTAAAGCCTGGGTAAAAACAAAATACAAAGAAATTAAAATTGGCAGCTGGATGAGTAAAGGCAGGCAGGAAGAAAAAGGATTTACTTTATGCTCTTTGTACAAGTCCATCATTGCTTTTGCCTGCGCCTGCTGGTCATTTTTATATTTCTCCCTAATCTCGTTCATCTTCGGCTGTATGGCCGTCATGGCCGCCTGGCTCTTGAGGGATTTGTGGAAAGAGGGGGCGAGGGCCAAGCGGATAAGCATGGTTAAAAGGATTATAACCACGCCAATATCCGGGATAATGTTATAGAACAAAATTAAAACATTCAACAACACCGGCACTAAAATAAAATTTTTGGAAAAAGGATTTAGGATCATAAATAAATAACTGTTTTTTCTCCCAAAGACTCTTTAGTCACTTTGGGCCACATCAATCGAAGGTTCAACCCAAGGATTACATCTTAATATTCTTTTTAACCCCAACCGCAAACCGCGCAGCACGCCAAAACTTGCCACCGCGTTTTTTGTATACTCGCTGCAAGAAGGATAGTGTCGGCAAAACCCGTAAGGGTAATTTGCCCTAAACACCCCATGGTCAGGGGAAATTGTAATTTGATAAAAAGCTATTAACTTAATAATTATTTTTTTTGCGTGAAAATTATTCATGCTTATAAAGACCGGCTGTTATTAACAATTTTTTTAAGCTTAGTACCATGTACTTTTCCTGCTCCATCGCCACCTTAGGCTTTAATACCAAAATATAATCCCCGGACGCGAGATTTGTCATATTCAATCTTACAAATTCCCTTATTATCCGCTTTAAGCGGTTTCTTTTGACAGCCCTTTTAGAAACCTTGGTGGAAACTACAGCCGTAAACCTTAAGGAGCCTCCCGAATTTAAAAATTTCAAATTAAAAAAGGGGCTAAAAAAACTCCGCCCCCGCGCAAACACCTTTTTAATATCCCGGTCTTTGGCGAGACGGTTTTTTTTATTAAGCATAAATTTAACAAAATCTGGAATCAACAAGGCTGGCTTGTACCGGTTCAACCATTATTTCGTTTTCCGGTTTAGGAGTTTAGACTGTGAGTTTCTTGCGCCCCTTTTGCCTGCGTCTTCCCAAAACTGCGCGCCCCGTCCTGGTTTGCATGCGTTTAAAAAATCCATGGCGGGTTTTTCGTTTTTTTACTTTTGGCTGATATGTTCTTTTCATCCTGTTAGAAATTAAAATAATTATTGATAAAAATTGTGTATGCGTTCCTTAATCCCTTTTTACCCTTTAAAACAAACAGTGGGAATATGATCCAAAATTTGCTTTCTAACGGGATTCATACCGGCTAATTATAATAAAAAAACTGGCCGGGGTCAACCCTGCTAATAATTTTTTATTTGGCCACACCTTTTCCACATTTAATCAACAAGGCTAACCAAACTCCTTTTAATCATGGGTACTTATACCTAGTTTACATGTTGATAACCCCTCTGGTAGAATACCTCCACTGATACACAGATGGTTGCTAATGGCGCTAATTTTCTGTTGAGGATGCCAGGGTATTATTTGTGTTATTGATGTTTAATTAATGCATCTGTGGCCTATGAATAACCAACAACTCTGGCAAGCCATACTTGGAAGCCTGGAAGTTTCATTGAGCAAAGCCAATTTTAATACTTGGTTTAAAAATACGAGCATTGTTGAAAGAGGTGCTAATTTTATAGTACTTAATGTGCCCAGTGCATTTAACCGGGACTGGATAGCAAACAAGTACCACCAGGAAATGCTTAAAAGCCTAAAAACGCTCACCCCCGAAATCCGCGAAATAAAGTATCGGATAGGGGGCTCAAAAGACCCACAAACCCCACCATCCCAACCCTACACCAACCGTGAAATAAAAAGCTTGGAAAATTCCAGGTCTAAGACCTCCCCAAGCAACCACACCTCAACCCTAAACCCCAAGTATGTTTTTGAAACTTTCATTGTGGGTAAAAATAACGAGCTAGCTCATGCCGCGGCCTCCGCAGTGGTCAAAAGCCCTGGAGGACAATACAACCCCTTGTTTATTTACGGCGGGGTTGGTCTGGGAAAAACCCATCTTATGCAGGCGGTTGGACACAAAATTTTAAACTCCTTAGGCACAAACAAATTATTGTATGTTACCTGTGAGAAGTTCACCAACGACTACATTGAATCCCTTAGGGAAAAACGAATGGATGATTTTAAAAAAAACTACCGCGACTTGGGTGCGCTCCTGGTTGACGATATCCAATTTTTAGCCGGCAAAGAAAGTACCCAGGAAGAATTCTTCCACACCTTTAACGAGTTAAGGGATAAGGGAAGGCAGATAATTATCACCTCTGACCGCCCACCAAAGGAAATACCCGCAATTGAGCAAAGGCTTATTTCCAGGTTCGAAGGCGGAATGGTTGCCGATATCCAAGCCCCAGATTTAGAAACCAGAATGGCGATTCTAAAAAATAAAATGGAGAAGCGCCCCTCTCAAATTTCCGAAGAGATACTTTTTTACATTGCGGAAAATATACAAAGTAATGTAAGGGAGCTTGAGGGTGCCCTAAACCGACTTGTTGTTTACCAACAAATGGAAAACAAAGGTTTGGTGCTCGAACAGGCAAAAAACATCTTAACCAGCCTTATTTCCTCAAAAAAACGGATGGTGTCGCCAAAAAAAATCGCCGATGTGGTTGCGGAATTTTACAATATCCAATTCGAGGATCTAATAAAACAATCGAGGAAAAAAGAGTTTGTAAAACCCAGGCAGATTGCAATGTATTTGATACGAAAAGAGTTGGAAAATTCATTTCCTTCAATTGGGGATTTTTTCGGGGGCCGGGACCACACTACTGTAATGCACGCGGTTGATAAAATCAATAGTATGGTTTCAAACAAAATACAATTCAAACAAGAGGTTGATTTAATCCTTAATAAGTTGTTAATATAATAGGGATGGTTGTAAGACAAAAATCTGGTAACTCAAAAGGGGTTTTACCGCCAACAAAATATCCCCTGCGGTGGTGTGTATAAAACCCACCCAAAACCCCACCAACCACTGATTATTTTGTAGATATTGACATTCCCACACCCCTTATTATTACTTTGTTTTAAATACTTATATTATACTATTATGAAAATAATATGCACCCAAGAAAATTTACACTCCGGTCTGGGTATTGCTGTAAAAATAATTTCAGCAAACAATACCCTCCCAATCCTTAATAATATTTTACTCAAAACCGAAAATGGACAATTAAAAATTTCTTCAACCAACCTTGAGGTGGCAATTAATACAAAGATTAGATGTAAAATTGAAGAACAGGGACAAATAACAGTTGGGGGGAAAACCCTTAACGAATTAATTAACACCCTGCCGAATGAAAACCTGGAACTATACACTGATAAAAACAATTTGGTAATAAAAACAGAAAGCCAGGAATTTAAAATAAAAACACTACCCGTGGAAGAATTCCCCCTCATACCAGAAACCCAAAGCAATAACACAACCAGTTTTGAGCAGGAAAAATTAAAGCAGGCAATCAACCAAGTTGTATTTTCCGCGTCGCAAAACCAAACCCAACCCGAAATTTCAGGAATTTATCTCAGTTTAAAAGGTGGTGAAGCAAGATTTGCGGCAACAGACAGATATAGGCTTGCGGAAGCGATTATTCCGGCAGAGGGTTTGGCAGAGGTAATAATCCCGCAAAAAACAACATTGGAAGTTGCCAGAATTTTGTCTTTAAGACCGGAAAAAGTAGAGGTTGGGTTTTCGGAGAACCAAATATTTTTCACAATAGGACAGACCGATGTTATTAGCAGGCTTGTGGATGGGCAATATCCGGATTATAAAAACATTATCCCGGATAATTTTAATTCCACAATGGTGGTGGAAAAAAATAAACTACAAAATGCTTTAAAAGCCAATGCGCTGTTTTCCCAAAATTCCAGCAGTGTGAGAATGGCTTTCGCGGGGGGCAAATTGACGATCTCTTCGGAGTCAGAGGGATTGGGGAGCGGGATTGTTGATATCCAGGCAAAAGTCGAAGGGGAAGAAGGGAGTTTGTTGTTAAATTTTAAGTACGTTTTGGATTTTTTGGCACAACTACAAGGGGGCTCTGTGGTTATTAAAGTTGTAAACGACACCTCGCCGGCAGTGTTTGTCCCGGAAGGGCGAAGCGATTATTTGTATTTAGTTATGCCGATTAAGATTTAATGGTTAGTGAGGGCCGGTTTTAAGTCAAGATAAAGCTGGTAGTTTTCATGCCGCTGCAACCCGAGGGTTTTTCAGTTCTGCGTATGCGTATAAAAAACATTAAAATTAAAAATTTTAGAAATTACCCGGATTTGGATTTGGAAATTACGGGTGATGTGGTGGTATTAACCGGGCCTAATGCTGTGGGGAAAACTAATCTTTTGGAATCCGTTTATTTTGCTTCGCTTTTTAAATCTTTTCGCGATGATACGGAATTCATATTTTTGAAGGACTCGAATCGGTTGGAGCTGTCCGTTGATATTGAAAAAGAGGGGAGCTCCCATGCCCTGGAAATATTTTTAGAGAGAAGGGATAAGGTGTATGCCAATTTTCGCATAGACGGGGTAAAAAAGAAAAGGAAGGAAGCGCAGGGCTATGTGAGTGTTGTGGTTTTTGATCCTACAGACGTGGAGATGTTCAGCCGCCCGCCGGAAGCGAGGCGGAAATATTTAAACATGGTGCTGTGCCAAAAAAGCCCTGCGTACCTGGAAATTTTGGGGGATTATAAAAAAGTCTTGTTCCAAAAGACCAAATTGCTTTTGGCAGTGAAACAGGGTTTGGGGTCGGGCGAGGACTTGGCCGCCTGGAATCAACAGCTTGTGGATTTGGGGAGCGAGATAGTTTTAGAGAGGCGAAAGTTTATTAATTTTCTGAATAATAATATTTCTGAAGTTTACACTACCATTTCCGGGTTTCACCGGCCGGTGGAAGTCTGGTACGACGGATTTGAGGGCGAGGACAAAGAGGATTTAGGCGCACAGTTTTTTAGCAGGCTGGAAGCGCTAAAAAATAAAGAAGGGCTTTTGGCTTCCTGTTTAGTAGGCCCCCACAGGGACGATTTTTCCTTAAAAAGCGAAGGGCTTTTTTTGCCCCCATTTTCCTCCAGGGGGGAACTAAGAAGCCAGGTGCTGGCATTAAAAATTTTGGAGCTCGAGTATTTAAGCAAGGGGGAAGAAAAACCAATACTGCTTTTAGACGACGTGCTTTCGGAGTTGGATGACACAAGACGCGAATATTTACTTAAGTTTTTGCAGGGGAAATTCCAGACATTTATTACCACCACCATGGCGTTGGATATGCCGGCCCAGCATATAAGTTTGTCGCCAGCCGAGGAAGTGGAGGAGGTCGGCCAAGCCCAATAGAAAAAACAAGAACCAATTTTAAAAATCCTTCTTGGCTGTCATGCCTTCGGTAGATCTCCCGAAGGGAGACAATTGAAGGTTTTCGGCCATTTGGCCAAAAAAATTTATCCGCTTAACTTTCAGTTAAACATCAAAATTTATTTTGCCCAACCGGTTCAAAAATCTTCAATTTCGCCTAAAAATTATTTTTCAAACAGGTTCCCAAATATGAATAAAACCAACCCAAAATTAAAAATTTTCGTAAAAAGTAAGTCCGGCATAGGCGCGAAAAAAACCAAAGGCTTTGTCGGAATATCAAACGCCATAGAAGGCCATCCCAAGTCTAAAATTTTAAAACAGGCGTTTTACAAGCATAGGGCAATAAACACATGGGAAAAGGCGGTTTCAGAATTTTTTGAGGGAGCCGAGGCCCAAAGCAAGGCGGTGGACTTTAAAGAAGGGGTGCTAATGGTCGCCTGTTTGTCGAAAGACCTTGCGTATAAAATAAAAGCCTTTGCCCAAAGGATAATTTATATTTTAAACCAGCTTATTGGCAAGGATTTAGTTTTTGCTATAAGAGTTGAATATTGATGTCTTATTTTTGATTCTCAAGCCAAACAGTATCAGTCCTGGGTGGGCGCATACATAAATTAGCAAAATTCACCAAAAAGTTCTATAATAAGAGGGCTTTAATTAACCATTAAAATCTTAAATTTATGGTCGAAATAATTTCAATAAAAAAGGAAATGGACAACTTAGATGAGCAGGATAAGCAAAAGCGAGAAAATTATGAAAAATTTAAAAAAGAGGCCGAACCTAAAATTTAGGCAGAAATGGCCAAAATGAGGCAAGAAAATCCTGATATGAACGAAGAGGCTCTTCGGCTTGCCGCAATTAGTTACTTAGCGGATAAAAAAGGTACTTGGAGAGGTGAAAAATAGAATTTATTAAATTGGCAAATGGTATGTCAAAACACGATAACCCAACTCCCGAAATAAGTGGCGACGCAATAGCAGATAAATACGCAGAGAGCTTAATTAAATTTCTTGAGCAAGGCCGTGGACTAAGCCCTGCAACTAAAGAGCGGTTACTAAAGGCTTTAAGTGGGCAAAGCCATTCGGAAACAAGCCGAGCAATAAGTAGTCTTGTAATGGAAAGGTCAGCCGTTGTCCAACCACAAAGAACAATGCCCCCTCAAAGGGGGGAAACAGAAACAGGGTCAAGCGTGGAGCAAACAATTCTTAACAATTTGGATAAAGCTGACAGACAGTCAAATAGAAGCCCACAAAAATTTGCAGAATTTTTTCGTAACCTTCTGCCAAGCGGATATGAAGTAGGATTAATAAAGGTTCCTCGCAGCAGAGCTGGCGAGGTATTAACTGCAAGGGGAGAACTATCATTTCGGAGCAAAGCTCCGAGGTATTAAACCTGTATTAGCTCCTCGGCTCGCAAGATAATCCTTAAGGATTATCTTGACTCGCTCTACGTCGCGAATAAAAGGACAAATAGCGGAATTTACTGCCCCAAACGGCATAACAATTTTAGTTTGTCCTTTGGGAAATACACGGCTTGCCTCTTTACCAGATTATGTTGGTATGTTCAACATTGGAGGCAAAAACCAAGGTGCAAATATCCCAGTTATGAGAGTTTTAAAGCCAGCAGTTTTAGGAAGTGGAAGAAAGTTAATGCAAAAGGGTTTATTATCTACCGATTACTAAAAACTTATCCAGCAATTTCGCCGAGTAACCGTAACTGCCGAAAACTTGCACCCAATCCATAGTTCTATAATCGTCCCTTAGACCGCTCCAAAGAAAAATACCCAAGTTTTTAGACGGAGTTTTGTAATTATTTCAAGGTTTTACTTTTGATACCCAGTGCGCGGTGGACGAGTTCGCTGGAACTTTGCGCTTTGCCGCCGCCGACATTGTAGACCATTTTAATACCAACCCGTTCACAGGTTTTTATATCTTTAAAAAGTGATGATTCGGGGTTTGCGGCATCGGCTTCGTTTCTGTCCCCGCCGTTGGCAAAAACATCCGGCCTTATCTCTTCCAATTCTTTGGCAACGGACATGTCTTCCGGGCTCTCCGGATGCCCGGTGAGCCTGGCTTCATCAACATCCCGCAGGGCCTCAATGATGGCCTTGCGTTCGTTTTCATCCATAAACACAAAACCCTTTTTTGCCATAAGCCAATTGTCGTTATTTATTAGCACAATTAAATAATCGCCAAGTTTTTTGGCGGCTATAAATAACTGGACATGGCCTATGTGGAGCGGATCAAACCCGCCGGAGACAAGAACCTTTAGCATAATTGATGATTATTTATTAATAATTGATAACTGAAAATTCTAAGGTTTGTTGTGATTAGTGATATATTTATCCAGCCCACGAAGTTGTTTGCCGATGTTTTCGGTTTTTTCCATAAAATATATGTGCTGATCTTGGCTAATATAGCCATCGTCAAATGCAGAATCCAGACACGCAACAACTTCAAAAAGAGAAGTTAAGGAGCGGTTTATAAAAACGCTTTTGTCTTTTTCTGTTTTTCTTTCAGACCCTTCGGCTATCTGCAGAAGTACAGAGAGCATAGCTCGCCTCGTTTGGTCGACTAACAGGTATTTTTCTTCAACAGGGTAGGCTATTAGAATTTTGTTTACTTCCTTTTTCAGTGTACGTGCGTCTATATACACCTGCCAAGATTGAAACCTAAAAGCCATAGGCGGTTATCAATTATTAATTATCAATTATCAATCAGCTTTAATTGTGGTGGGCGTTCGTGCGCTGTTCGGGCGGGATTTTTTCGTAAAGGTCGAGGATTAGTTTGTTAATGGAACCAGGGTTTGGCACGTCTGAAAATTCAAAACGTTCTATGCTGGCCGCGGTTTGCACATACACATCGCCGTAGTTAAAGACAGTGCCTAAAACCCCGCTTACTTCGCTGGTTACATCTTCTATGTTTTCTATGTGGAGCTCGGAAACTTCGTGGTGGAAAAGCCCAACTTGGTCTATGTCTACAATCCTGCGGTCAGTAATGATTTGCACGTTTAGGTAGTAAAACAGCCAAATTAAAAAAAGCGACAAGGTCAAGAATATGGTGTAAACCTGGAGAAATAGTTTGGTAACCGCGCCAATAGAGCCCTCAAACAGCCCGGGGAGCCAGACTCCCCCATAGCGCCTGAACAAGACTAGCGCCGCGGCAAACATAAACCAAATGAAAAGTTTTTTCAATAAAACCACCCAGTGCTGGCGCACCACAATATAAATTTTTTCGTCTTCCAGCTGGCTGGGGAAAAGTTTATGCATAGGCTAGTAATTGATGATTGATAATTTATTATTGATAACTGCTTAGTTTGGTTTTAAGTAATCAATCATTAATCAACAATTATCAATTAATTAAACAATGTTTTGTAAAGTTGAATGGGATTGGGCGAGGATTGTAAGAAAGAAAAAAGAAAACACCAAAGCTACCACAAGGCTAAGACCGCGTTTTTCTCCGTATTTAATAAGTACATAAATGCCAAAAGCAGCCAAAAAAACCATTACGGCGGCTAATACGTAGTAAATTCCGCCAATAACCATGTTGGCAAAAAGGGAAAAATTCATAGTTTAATTAATTTCTAATGGATAATTGAATGCCCATAACCAAAAATTAGTTATCAGTTGTTTTAAAGAATGCTTTGTTGGCCGCTTGCGGAAACCGGGGGGATAATGTCCAGGTGCTTATAAGCGGCTTCCGTGGGCTGTCTGCCTTTAGGAGTCCTTAAGATCAGCCCCAGCCGCAGAAGGAAGGGTTCGTGGATGTCTGAAATGGTATCTTCTTCTTCGCCTGTGGCCGCGGCCAGGGTGTTAAGCCCCACAGGCCGGCCTTGGAATTTGTGGATTAAGGCTTCTAAAATTCTTCGGTCGTTTTTATCCAGACCCAAATTGTCAACCTCCAACAGCTCCAAAGCTTCTTTGGCCGTGTCTAAAAGAATTGTATCATGGCCGTGGACCTGGGCAAAATCTCTCACGCGCCTTAAAAGCCGATTGGCAATCCGCGGGGTGAAGCGCGAACGGCGGGAGAGCTCCCCGGCCGCCGCTTTTTCCAAATCCGCGTTTAAAATTTTTCCGCTGCGTTCAATAATCCTTTCAATTTCTTCCGGTTCATAGTATTCCAGGCGGTAAGTCGCCCCAAAGCGGTCCCTTAAAGGCGCGGACAAAAGTCCGATCCGCGTGGTAGCGCCAATTAAAGTAAACTTAGGCAGTTCCATGCGGATGCTTCTTGCTCCCGGTCCTTTGCCCAGGACAATGTCCAAAAAGCCGTCCTCCATTGCCGGGTACAAAATTTCCTCCACTGCTTTATTCAGCCTATGGATTTCGTCAACAAATAAAATGTCGCCCTCGGAGAGGTTGGTTAAGACAGAAGCCAAATCGCCGGCGCGCTCAATGGCCGGACCGGAAGTTATTTTAATGTTGCTGCCGATTTCCCGTGCGACAATATGCGCCAGCGTGGTTTTGCCCAGACCCGGGGGTCCATAAAATAAAATATGCTCCAAATGCTCCTTTCTCTGTTTTGCTGCCCCCAGGAGGATTTTGAGGTTCCGTTTTACCGACTCCTGGCCAATGTAGTCTTCAAAATTGCCCGGCCGAAGGGTTTGTTCAATGACGATTTCGTCGTCATTAGCAGTGCTTGAGGCTAGGTCATCGGTTTTAGGTTTTTTTGATTCGATCATTTTTTATTAGGTAGCTAGTAGGGGGTAGCTGGTAGCCAAATTGCCTGGCTAAATGCTACTCGCTACTTGCTAAATGCTAGTTGGTTGGCATCTGCACGCCTGTTGACGGTGCGGCGGTGGGGTAAGTTTCCTGTTTATGGAACAGAGCAGGCGACTGGTAAACTGACTTAAAAGTCGAAGTTGCGGTTTTGCCGCCGTTTTCCACTATGCGGGTCCATTCCGCCTTCATACTGCCGTCAGTTTTTCTCTCATATGAAAAAGGTTTTTGCAAAGTTACCTTTCGTTCGTCGCGCGTGCCGTAAAATTCAAAAATTAAAGTATAGGAGTCTTTAATATAGGGCCAGACTAGAATGTGGCCGGGGGTGTCATTAATAAATTTTAAGTCAATGACTCCGGGGTAAATAGTGGCGTCCGTGCCTTGGGGCGAATAGTACTGCACGGCATAGGAGTGGTTTTTTCTTTGGGTAATGGGGATGCCCGCCTTCATGGCTGCCCTAAAGGTGGTGGAAGAGACTTGGCATAACCCGCCGCCAAATTCCGGTACTGTGCCGGTTTTTTTGATGACCAGCTCGGGCAAAAAGCCGTTTTCTGCCTCCACTGGTCCCAAAATTTTGTTAAAACTAAATTCTTCCCCGGGAGCAATAATTGCGCCCTTAAATTTGGTGAGGCCGACTTTAATATTATGGATGCGGTTTTTGGGACTGCCTTTGAAATTGGATTCACCGGTGGCTATTAATTCATTAATACCCATAGGGTTGGTTTCAGCCAAAGATTTTAACGGCTTGTCAATTTCAATCGCCAGTTCCGCCCGGGGTTCAGATCTCTCCAAGGCTCCCAGGATTATTAGGGTTGAAGAAAAAATATCCAGACTAAGCCCGTCTTTGGGAGGCGTAAAATTTACAGCCTGATTCACAGCCGTAGTATTTTTAAGCTCAAGGCTCGGTTCGGCTTTGGCAATATTAATCTTCCCGGATAAAGTTTTTAAGTAGTTGTAAATTTTTTCAGGACGGTTTTTGTATATTACAATCCTTTCCTGGAATTTGTTAAAGTTAGCTGGCGCGCCGTTAATTCCATTTATTTCCATAATAGCAGTGTGGGTTGATTCGGAAGATGCAGAGAAAATTTGGGACCCGACGGTTTTTTCCGTCCCCAGACCCAAATATTTTTTTAACGCTGTTTGCGAACCATCCTGCTTTTCCAACAAATTTTTTTTTGCAATGACCCCAATGCCTTTAAATGATTCAAGGGTATCTTCTCGGATCTCGGTTTCTTTCCCGGCATATAAAAGCTCAAAAGCCCGGACAGTTTTTAGCCGGTAGTTGAAAGCGCTTAAAATAACCAACACGAGAAAAAAAATTTTAATTCTGGCTTCCATGGGTAAAATGAATCATTATGGCGTTAGGCGGCAAATATTTTTTTATTTTATCCGCCCATTCAATAAGCACAACCGCGTCTTTTTTCCCCCACAGATCGGTTATGCCCAAGGCCCTTACTTCACTAATGTTTTTAGTCCGGTATAAGTCTAAATGAAAAAGCATAATTTTCTTCTTATTCTTTGGCAAGAGACCCCTAAAGATGTTCATGAGCACAAAAGTCGGGCTGGTAATCCTGTTCTTTACCTTTAAGCGTTTTGCCAGCGCTCGGGCGAAAGCTGTTTTTCCGCTTCCTAATTCGCCTATAAGAGCCAGAACTTCGCCGCCCCGGAGTTTATGGGCAATATTCTTAGCAGCATCGGGTATTTGTGAGAGGTTGAGGGTAGTGTGTTTTTGCATTGTCTTTCAGATGTATCAGATTAATCGGATAAATCAGAATAATTAGAAATCGTGGATATATGATCCGATTTATCTGATTTCTGATTATTCCGATATTCTGACCTTATTTTACCCTGAATTGACCCTGGAGGCAAAATCATCTATAATACAAAATCGTTTAATCTCGCGGGTAAAATTTTTTTTAAAAAGTCTTATGCCAGACAGCGATTCCACCAAACAATTTTTTAACCAGCTTAACAATGCCAAACGGATCTTAATTGCGCTCCCGGCAGGGTTAAGCGCGGACGCAGCCAGCGCAGGCAGCGCTTTGGCAATGTTTTTAAAGCGCCTTAATAAGGAAGTGGAGGTTCTTGCTTCTGAGAATTACGAAGACAGCCTTCCATTTTTGCCAAAAACTGGACTCTTAAAGCTGGTTTTAAATTCGTCCCAAAGCCTGGCCGTGGTTGTTGATACCACAAAAAAAGCCTTGGAGGAAATAAGCTACGCGCAGGAAGAAGGGCGGGCGAAAATTTTTCTAAAGGGCAAAACCGAAATTTTTACCCCCGAAGAAGTGTCTTTTGAAACTGTAAGGAATACCCCTTACGACCTGGCGATTATTTTAGGCGCGCAGGATTTAAATGATTTAGGCACGGTTTTTGCGCAAAACCCCGATTTGTTTTATGAGACTCCAAAAATAAATATAGACAACAATCCAGGCAATAAGCTTTTTGGCGCAATAAACTTAATTGACATAAACGCGGCATCGCTTTCCGAGATTATTACGACGATGCTCCAGGAATACGAGACCGACCTTTTTAATGAAGATATTGCCACCTGCCTTTTAGCCGGCATAATGGCAAAAACCAACAGCTTCCAGCATGCGCAGGTTAGCCCTAAGAGTTTTATTCAGGCCGGGCTACTTGTGGAGAAAGGCGCGCGCCAGCAGGAAATTGTCCGCGCGCTTTTTAAAACCCGGTCCTTGCCGCTTTTGAAGTTATGGGGCAGAAGCCTGGCCAGGCTTAAGGATTTTGGCGATTGGACCTTGTCGCAGTTGAATTTTTCTGACTTTGAGAAAGCAGAGGCCGACGAGACTTACCTGCCGCAGGTATTAAAGGATTTGCTCGAAAATTTGTCCGGCAAACTTGCGGTGGGGATTGTGAGCCAGACAGACCCTTCGGGCGGCTTAAAGTTGGTTATAGCTTTCAAGAGAGGTGTTGATGTCCCCGGGCTATTCGGTGAATTTGGGGCAGGCCGGATCTTGCCTTTAGCCGTTCCCGGCGCTTACGATGCATGGCAATTTAACATCGATAGTTTTTCTTTGGAAGAAGTTGAGGCCAAATTGGTTTCGTTAATGCCCAAACTTTTGCCCAAGCTTTCTTAACCTCTTTAATTAATGATATAATGCCTTTAATAGGGCGCAGCCCCTTTAGAAATCAAAATCAAAATTTTATTTATGCCCACGCATCATTTTTTGCCCGGCACCGAAGAAGACCTCAAACGCACGCTGTTTGATGTTAACCGAAAAATGCAGGAAGAGGAGGTTAAGACGAAAGCCTCGTCTTTGGGGTTGCCTTATGTGGATTTATTTAATTTTCCCATTGATTTTAACGTGTTTGGTTTGTTAACGGAAGAAGAAGCCCGGGCAGCCGAAGCCGTTGTTTTTTACAAAGAACAAAACGATTTGCGCATTGCCACCCTAAATCCATTAAACGCCTTGTTAAAAAATAAATTAAAGGAATTTTCCGAAAAAAATAAAGTCGGATTATATTTGCTTTCATCCCAGAATTTTGCGAGAATTTTGAGCCTGTACGACAAAGTCCCAAAATTTAAGGCCAGGGTGCAGGACGAGGCCATAAAAATTGATAAGCAAAAAGATTTTTTGGCAGAATTGAAGGGCCTGAAAAATTTGTCTTTCCAGCAGCAAAAAAGCATGTCTGAATTAATGGAAATTATTTTTGGGACAGCGGTTGAGCTTAGGGTTTCGGACATTCATTTTGAGCCGGAAGAGCATTTTGTGAAATTACGCTTCAGGATCGACGGGGTACTGCACGACATGCTTCATATTAACCTGAATTTGCAAAAAAGCCTCACGGTTCGTTTGAAAATTCTTGCGAAATTAAAATTTAACATTTCTAAAGTTTCCCAGGACGGGAGGATGACTTTTCTTTATTTAGGCAAGCCTATAGATGTCCGCGTTTCTGTCCTGCCCAGCGCTTACGGGGAGGAGATTGTTATGAGGTTGCTTGGAGTAGACAACATAGGCTTAAAAGTGTCGGAGCTGGGGTTGGGCGAAAAGGCGGAAGCACTGCTACGGAAAGCCTTGAATAGGCCGAATGGGATGATTATTACCACAGGCCCCACCGGTTCCGGTAAAACCACAACATTATACGCCTGTTTAAACGAACTGAATGACCCCGGTGTTAAAATTATTACTTTAGAAGATCCTGTTGAGTATAAATTAGAAGGAATTGTGCAAACCCCAATAGATCATAACCATGATTTTGATTTTGCAAAGGGCCTGCGCGCGGTGTTAAGGCAAGACCCGGATATTATTATGGTAGGGGAAATAAGGGACCAGGAGACCGCGGAAACCTCCATGCAGGCGGCGCTTACCGGGCATTTGGTTTTAAGCACCCTTCATACCAACGACTCTTCCGGGGCAATCCCCAGGCTAATTAACATGGGCGTTAAGCCGTTTGTCGCGGCGCCGGCCTTGTCTTTAATAATGGCGCAGAGGCTGGTTAGGCGGCTATGTCCGGCCTGTAAAAAAACAGCCCAGCTTAGCCCCCAGGTTTTAGAAAAGTGCGTTTATGTTTTAAAACAAATTCCCGAAAGCGCCGGAATAAATTTGCCGAAAGTTTATCAGTTTTTCCACAGTACCGGGTGCGCGGAGTGCGGAAATTTAGGCTATAAGGGGCGGTTGGGGATTTATGAGCTTATGGAGAACACTGAAGCTATTCAAAAGTTAATTTTTGAACAAGGCTCCATGAGCCAGTTTAAGAAAACCGCGGTTAAGCAAGGCATGGTAACTTTGGCTCAAGACGGCTTGCTAAAAGCGCTAGCAGGGCTTACAGATGTAGAGGAGGTGTTCAGGGTGGCAATGGAATAACTCCATCTACGGATTACGGATAAGATACCAATATACCGATGAAGTAATCCGTATACCCGTAATAAATTGGTAATTGGTAGATAATATATGACTGAGCTTTTGCATAAAGAATTAAGCGGGCAAATTATTGGCGCCCTATTTGAAGTGCATAATAATTTAGGTAACGGGCTTTTAGAAAAATATTACCAAAGAGGTCTGGCGGCTGAATTTCAGAAACGTGGCGTTAGTTTTCAGGAACAAGTTTCGGTTTCGATGTCTTATAAAGGTAAATCAATAGGTCGGCGGGTATTAGATTTTCTGGTTGATGGGAAGGTGGTTGTAGAAATAAAAAAAGACAATTATTTTTCCAGGCAGCATATTGAGCAGGCAACCAGTTATCTAAAAGCGTTAAATTTAGAACTTGCTATTTTGGCAAACTTTACAGGCGGGGGAGTAAAGTTTAAGCGCATATTAAATTTGTATTAGTCATCCATTCGTATATTGGTAAAGAATCGGTAATCTGTAGATAACCCGCGGGAATAAGCGGTATTTTGTATTGACAAAATTAGGAAAATGCTGTATAATTTTTAGTCCCTGAAAAATGGGGCTATTTTTTGCATCTTTAACAATATAATAGGAGGATACAATAGGAGAAGGAAACCCTGTACTACTCGCTTCCGCTTGAGTGCAGGGTAAGATGCTCGTTATTTTGGGCAGATTGGTTATTTACACTTGTCATTGCGAGGAGTCCCGACTTGTTGGGACGACGCGGCAATCTAGAGTATAGATTGCTTCGGATGCACTCGCAATGACAAAAGTATCCAGCCTGCCCAGAGTAACGGGCATGATTATAGCCGGGCAGCCCCCGGCAAGGAGGGACGCCATGTCCCGCATGACGAGCGTTCTGATAATTTTTTCGCTGGCCTTGGCCAGCGCGCTTTTGGCCCAGCCTACGCCCCAACCTCCATCGATGGTGGGAGGCATGGGACAAACTATTGCAGTTCCACTCCACCCCTTTGCCGCCCCTCGATTGCAGGGGGCGGATACTGCCCATGAGCCTCGTTGTCCACTCGGAGAAACGGGCGTGTCAATGGTCATGTA
>JBBTRN010000019.1:0-13509 GCA_038065175.1 Patescibacteria group bacterium
GTCTATCCCCAATTTCTTTGCCATTTCCGCGGCCACGGGGTTAGGTTCGACTCCGATGATAGTAGCCGCGCCCTGCCCGCGCAAAACCAAAGACAAAAACATTCCAATTGGCCCAAGACCAAAAATCGCAACTGTTTTTCCCTTAACATCAACTTTACTTGCCGCGTGAACAGCATTGCCGAACGGTTCCTGCATGGCCGCAATTTCCGGACGAATTTTAGAAGTATCCGTCTTCCAAACAATATGTGCAGGCACTTTCGCGTACTCGGCAAAGCCGCCGTCATGGCTTATGCCTAAAATCTTTTCGTTCGTGCAAACTTCTTTTTGCCCTCTTAAACACTGATAGCATTGGTTACAAACCACATGAGACTCGCAAGCCACGAAGTCGCCGGGCTTGACATTTTTTACCTTGCTGCCGACTTTCACAATTTCGCCAAAGAATTCGTGACCGATTATGCGGTAAGACTTCTTTTTTGTCATTGCGAGTGCATCCGAAGCAATCTTGCCATTAGAATGGATTGCCGCGCCCTCGGTTGCACTCCGGCTCGCAATGACAGACTCTTGATCTATTGAATTCAAAATCAAATCCCGGAAAGCCGTGCGGTTCCAAATCCCCCTGTCGCTCCCGCACACCCCCGCATAATGGACTTTTATACTTACATAATTCGCATCACTCGGTCCGCCATCCGCCAGCTGGCGGAGCGGATTTTTCTCATCCAAAACCGGCTCGGGCACATCGGCCAATTCAAAACCGCGCGAGGTTTCCCAATCAGTTTTGCTTTTGTCAAATACCAAAGCTTTCATATATTTCTTATAAAAAATAATTCCCAAAAACCTCCGACTTTGGAAGAATTATGAGCCTTCATTGCTTCATACATTTTTTTCATTGAAAATATTTTCCATTTTGGACCGCGTGTTGGGTCAACAAAACGAATTTTTTGTTCGGTTAAATATACCTTATCTAAAACAACTACGTGACCGTTATCTTTTGACGGATCGTTCACAAGGGTTCCGTGATGAAAACAAAGCAAAACATCAAAATCTTTTTTTGCCAGCCCGGCCAAATAATTTTTAAATTCCATAAAATCCCTGAAACTGCTTACCGGTCTTAATTCCATTCTGAGAGGAATTTTTAATTTTTTAAAAACCTTATTAGGCTCAAATTTCTTTTCATATATCATTGTCCCGTATCCTGCAATTGGTCTTATTTGGCTCGCAGCCCTTTTGCCAATATTAGCATTCCAGAAAAATCCGGCGGCCCTTTTTGGTACCGTAAGCCCCAAATAATAACCCAAAAGTTCCGCGGGAATTAGAGGGATGCCATGCCTGTACATCACCATCTGAATTGACGTAGGCACACAACAATATGGTTGCTGGCTGAAAGGAATGTAGCGAGAGTCTTTTGGTATTATGTCTTTTCTCTTAACCATAAATGTAAATAATTATTCTACTGTCACACTCTTCGCTAAATTCCTAGGTCGGTCGACATCGCGGCCCAAAAAAACGGAAATGTGATAAGCAAAAAGCTGAAGCGGGACAGTATTTAATAAAGGCTCTAAGAGTTCCATGGTTTTAGGAACATAAATTACATCATCTGCAATTTCTTTAATTTCCTCGTCGCCTTCTGTGGCAATGGCTAATACCCGCGCGCCGCGCGCCTTTACTTCCTGCACATTGCTTTTAATTTTTTCATACAGCTGATTCTGGGTCATTATAGCCACAACCGGTACCTCTTTAGAAACTAAAGCTAAGGGCCCATGCTTTAATTCCCCGCCGGCAAAACCTTCGCAGTGAATATAGGAAATTTCTTTTAATTTTAACGCGCCTTCCAAAGCCACCGGGTAATTTACGCCGCGGCCAAGAAAAAGGATATTTTGATATTGCAGGTATTGCTGCGCGATATTTTTGATCGTATCATTCTGCTTTAAAATAGTATTCATCTTCTTTGGAATTTCCATTAACGACTGCAAAAGCCTCTGTCCCGTAGCAACGGAGGTGTGTTTAAGCCTGCCAAATTCCAAAGCGTAAAGAAGCAAAACCGCGGCCATATTAGTGTAAGCCTTAGTGGAGGCTACCGCGAGTTCAGGCCCGGCGTGTATATAGGTGCCGGCTTTAGTTTCGCGCGCAATGGTCGAGCCCACAACATTCACAATCCCCCGCACAACCGCGCCCTTCCTCTTGGCTTCTCTTGCGGCCATTAATGTATCCGCAGTTTCGCCGGACTGGGATATGGCAAAAACTAAAGTTTTTTTGTCTATAATTGGGTCACGATAGCGAAACTCGCTGGAAAAATCCACTTCACAAGGCAAATTAGCAAGCCGTTCAAAAGCATATTTGCCAATGAGCCCCGCGTGCCGAGCTGTGCCTTCGGCAATAATTACAATGCGTTTTATGTCGCGCATTTGTTCAGCGCTCATATTTAAACCGCCTAAGCGTGCTGTGCCTTCCTCCATATCCACCCTGCCCCTTATTGCGTCTTCAAACACTGTAGGCTGGTCGAAAATTTCTTTTAGCATAAAATGCTCAAAACCGCCTTTTTGCGCTTTTGCAAGGTCCCAGTCAATTTGAGTTATATCTTTTTTTATTTCCTGATCTTTTAAATTAGTAATTTTGATCCCGCTGCCATTAATGCAAGCAATTTCACCGTCATCTAAAAAAGTTACCTGCTTTGTATAAGGGAGCATTGGGGTAACATCCGAAGCGATGTAATATTCATTTTCCGATATGCCAATAGCTAAGGGGCTGCCTAAGCGAGCCGCCACCAGTTGATTGGGGTGGTTCGCGTGCATAACTAAAATCCCATAAGTCCCTCGGACTTTAAGCAAAGATTTTTTTACAGCTTTGACTAAATCACCTTCATAATTGCCCGCGATAAAATGCGCCAAAACTTCTGTGTCAGTTTCCGATTCAAATTTTACTCCACTTTTCTCCAATTCCTTTTTCAGTTCCCGATAATTTTCAATAATGCCATTATGCACCAAAGCTAATTTTCCATTTGCCGCGAAATGCGGGTGCGCGTTTTTTTCCGTAACCCCCCCATGCGTAGCCCAGCGCGTATGCGCAATACCGATTGTTGATGCGTGGGTTTGCCCCTGAAGCTTCTCTCCTAATTTATCTACCTTACCCACAGCCCTGACTCTGACAATTTGATTATCCTCAATAAGCGCAATCCCTGCGCTGTCGTAGCCCCTATATTCTAAATCGCGCAATCCTTGCAAAAGGATTGGCAATGCTTGTTTTTTACCGATGTAGCCGACTATTCCGCACATAATTTAATTGACAAAAATTAAAAAAATGACAAAACTGACAAAAATAGGCTGTAGAATTTTACCTACAAAAATCACCAGATAATCAAAATAGCCTAAAAATACAATATCATAGCTAATAATATTTGTCAATAATTTTTCTACAATATTCTATGGATATATCTAATTACCCTGTAAAAAGTGTACAAAAACTTATTATTTATAATATCCCAAGCGCCTGCATACTCTTTAATCCCGCTCGAAGACCCCGAACGAAGTTGACCACTCGGCTCTGAGCTCGTGGCCGAAGGGGGGGCAAACCCCAGCTTAAATCTTACAAAACCAGGCATTTCACCGGAAGAAGTTTCCACTCCCCAAAAATCGTATTGCAACAGTCCTGCCGCTTTGGCATCAACCATCGCCTGCCAATGCATAAGGTAAGGCGCCATAACATTTTTGTTTTCGTCCGAAGAACCGCCGAATAAAAACGTGCGAATTTTGCCGAAGTCCAACATAATAGCGCTGGCTAATAATTGATTGTGAAAAATGGCTTTATAAATATGCAATTTTATACTCTTGTCATTCCGAGCGAGTGCATCCAAGTCGAGGAATCCCTTATCTGCTAAATCAATAATATTTGAGGGATCCCTCCCACCGTCGTCCCTGAAGGGGCCATGGTGGGCAAGCCGTTCGTTATTAAGGTCGGCTACGCCCGACGAAGCTTCAGCGAAGTCGGGTCGGGATGGCAAAAAAGTAAAAAAGTTTATCATCTTTTCATAATATCCCCTGCCATACCCCTTATACCCCTGCCTTTTGCCGGTTCCCACTATTAATTCCACTGCTTCTTTTGTGAATAAACCATTCCCAATGGAAATCTCGAATTCGTCTTTGATCTCAACACCGTGCTTTTGTGCGAGTTTAATGTTGTAGCGGGTTTTTGGATGCATTTCAGAAAGCAATTGTTCTTCGGATTTGGTTAAATTGATGATTAAAGTCTTCCCCGGCTGAATATTAACAGACTTAGCTGGTAGCTGGTAGCTGGTAGCTGGTAGCAAAAACTTTGGTTCAATACGAATAAAGGCTTCCTCTGGAAACTTAAGTCTTAGTTGCTGAAAAAACTGTCCACTGTCCACTGTCCACTGTCCACTACTTACAGGTCCATACGGCGCGTATAAATAATATCTCCCGAACAGAAGCGGCATTTTAATTAATTGGATTGATGCGACTTGTTCGCCGCTATCGTCCAGCATCTTGTATCTATAAACCGCCCGCCCAAGGCGGGCTTGCCACTCCCCCCATTCCCAGGATTGCAAAAAAGAACCGCTGTCATTGTCCATAACAAAACGGTTATAGGCATCTTTATCTTGTGCGTTTACTTCAACTAACATAATAATGTCAAATATCAAATTACAAATTTTAAATAAAATCCCAATGTCCAATTTTTCAAATTTGTCATTTGAGCATTTGACATTGATTTGACATTTGAAATTGGAAATTGGAAATTCAACTACTTGTTTCTTCCAAGTAGTTGCAAAGCCTCCTTCAACTGTTCTTCCTGCGTTTTGCCCGCATCCACTTTCCCCACCACCTCCCTCACCTCGCGTTGGTTATAGCCTAAGGCTAAAAGCGCATCAAAAACTTCGCTTGATGACCCGCCGGCTCCAGACGCGGTGCCAACCTTATTTTTTAACTCAACAATAATTTTTTCAGCAGTTTTGGTGCCTACGCCGGAAATTCTGGTAAAAATCCCTGCGTCCTGCCTGGCTATGGCATCCTTGATTGCATCCACGCGAGCCGATGAGAGTATGGCAAGTGCCGCTTTCGGCCCCACACCGGAAACAGTAATCAGCATTTCAAAAAACTGCAAAGTGTTAAAATCCGGCAACCCAAAAAGCGACTGCCCGTCTTCGGAAGATTTGTGATAGGTAAAAAGCGCTACCCCATCACCAATCGATTTTGATAAATGTTCAGGCGTCACAAAAACCTTATATCCAATACCTTGGTTTTCTACAATGATATAAGTTAAGCCCTTTTCTAAAATTTTACCTTTTAAGTAAGCAATCATGATGGTATTATATCAATGTTATGGCTAAATTTAAAATCCAATCAAAATTCTAGCCCGCCGGAGACCCCTCCTCCGTAGTCCGTCCGCCCGCCTGAGGCGGGCGGACGGACTACGGAGGGCAAGCAACCCTAAAAACTATGAACAAATTCCTCTTAAAATCCAAATTTTTTCCGGCAGGTGATCAGCCAAAGGCAATAGAAGGCCTGCTCAAATCCCTCCGGGCTAAAAACCGCTTTCAAACCCTCCTTGGCGTTACTGGCAGCGGCAAGACTTTTACTATGGCTAATGTGGTAGCCGCGATAAAAAAACCGACCCTCATCATTTCCCACAACAAAACCTTAGCCGCCCAGCTCGCGAGCGAATTCCAAGAATTTTTTCCGGACAACGCCGTACATTATTTTGTTTCGTATTACGATTACTACCAGCCCGAGGCCTATATCCCGCGGAGCGACACTTACATAGAAAAAGAAACGCAAATTAACGAAGAAATTGACCGCTTAAGGAACGCGGCAACGCAGTCGCTACTTTCCAGAAAAGATGTTTTGATTGTGGCGAGCGTTTCCTGCATTTATGGCCTGGGGAACCCTGCGGATTATTTGAGCCTGGCAATGGAAATAAAAAAGGGCGAAAGTTACAAGCGCGACAAATTGCTTAGGCGCCTAACGGATTTACAATTTAAAAGGAATGATTTTAATTTGCAAAGAGGCACCTTTAGGATCCAGGGTGACGTGCTGGAAATAATCCTTTCCAGCGAAGATACCATTGTGCGCCTTGATTTTTTTGGCGACACCATAGAAAAAATTGAAAGGCTGGACGCGGTATCGGGCCATAAAATTGATGATATAAAAGAGTTCACCATTTTCCCTGCCAAACATTTCGTCACGCCAGAGGAAAAACTAAAAACCGCGGTTGATAAAATCCGCATGGAGCTTGTCGAGAGGCTCCAAAAACTAAAAGCCGAGGGCAAAGTCCTGGAGGCCGCACGGATTGAACAAAGAACTAATTTTGACTTAGAAATGTTAGAAAACACAGGCTTTGTGCCAGGCATAGAAAACTATTCAAGGCATATGGAAGGAAGGGAAGCCGGGAGTCCACCTTCCACGCTAATTGATTATTTCCCTGACGACTTTTTGCTATTTATAGACGAATCCCACCAAACCGTACCCCAGCTCCATGCTATGTACGAAGGCGACCAGTCGCGCAAGCAAACCCTTGTAGATTATGGTTTTAGGCTTCCAAGCGCCAAAGACAACCGGCCATTAAAATTTGAGGAATTCAAGCGTAAGATCCATCAAACTATTTTTGTATCAGCAACTCCTAGCCCGTACGAGATAAACGTGTCCCTTACCCAAAATGACGCGCAGTCCCGTAGTGAACCCTTGGGTTCTACTACTGGGATGAAAAAAGATAAATCTACTATTGTGGAGCAATTGATAAGGCCCACAGGCCTCATTGACCCAAGTATAGAAATCAAACCCATAAAAAACCAGGTAGATGACCTAATCGAGCGAATCCACGAAAGAGTCAAAAAACATCAGCGCGTTCTCGTAGCCACGCTTACCAAAAGGATGGCCGAAGAATTAACCGAATACTTAAAGGAAGACGGTATAAAAGTGCAGTATCTTCACTCGGATGTAGAAACATTTGAACGGTTGGAAACTTTGCGCGATTTAAGATTAGGCATCTACGATGTACTGGTAGGAATAAATCTTTTGCGGGAAGGGTTGGATTTGCCCGAGGTTTCGCTCGTTGCAATTTTAGACGCGGACAAAGAAGGTTTTTTAAGGAGCGAGACTTTTTTTATGCAAATGATGGGTAGAGCCGCGAGGCACTTGGAAGGCCATGCGGTTCTGTACGCGGACAAAATAACCGGTTCAATGAAACGCGCGATCGACGAAACCAACAGACGCAGAAAAGTCCAGGAAGGCTACAACGAAAAACATGGTATTACTCCCCAAAGCATCCAAAAAGCTATTGCTGACCACAGGTTGGCTGGTTCAAAGGTAGTCAATGCTTCTTTGGCAGATGATGGTCATGATGCGAGCCAAATGGACAAAAAAGAACTAAAATTCTATTTAGACGAACTTAATGAGCAAATGGACTTAGCCTCACGCAATTTAGAATTCGAGTTGGCGGCTAAGATACGCGACAGGATAGGGGAAATAAAAAAAATATCGAAGCTTGGTAAACGCTAATGCATTCTATCATTGCGAGGAGGCTCTGCGACGAAGCAATCTTTCTTTTCTGTCATTCCGAGCGAGCGCATCCGAGCCGAGGAATCCCTTAAGTAACCTCTGAAAAACTAATTTTGTAAACGAAATTTCATTATTTTGAGACAGCCGGACAAAATAAATTTTGATGTTTATCTGAAGGATAAGCGGAAAAATTTTTTTGGTCGGATGTCCAAAATTATGAAATTGCAGGTCGAAAGGAGTTTTTCAGAGGTTACTTAACTCTAAATATCTTATATCTAACACCTGCCTATAAGGGAACCCTCCATTCACTCGGCGGCGCTCGCTCTGTCGGAATGACAAGATTGTGCTATACTAATTTTGTCAATTTTATTTATTTTTGTTCAATTTTGTCAATGTTAAAACTTGTTTCCCCCAACTTCGCCGATTTAATGGAACCGAACATTGAAATCGGCAAATTCCCGGACGGCGACGCGCATGTACGGATTTTAGATTTAGAAAAATACAAAGGCCAGGAAGTTATTGTTTACCACAGGCTTTACCCTAAGCAGAACACCTCTTTGGTTGTTCTGCTTTTAATTTTAGACACGCTTAAACAAATCGGCGCGCGCGCTAGCGTAGTCGCGCCTTATTTGCCCTATGCCCGCCAGGACAAAACAAAATTAAACGGCGAGGTAGGCAGCGCTAAAGCCATTTGCAACCTGCTTGCGCGGGCTGGCGCGGAAAAACTTTATACTTTTGACTGCCATTTTTTAAATTTCGAAGGCGAACATAAATTCGGCGAACTTTTGATTCAAAATACCTCCATGGCAAAAAATTTAGCCGAGCACGCCAAAAATTATTTTATGGAACCGTTTGAAGTGGTAGCCCCCGATGTCGGAGCGGAATATTTAGTTAAAGATTTGGGAGGCAAAACATTTAAAAAAGTGCGCAAAGAATACAATGGCGAAAAAATCGCCTACCGGGATGTAGAAAGCCTTACCCACGATTTTGAAATAAATGGAAAAAACTTTCTGGTTTTAGACGATATGGTCTCCACAGGCAGTACAATGGTAACTGTCATAGAAAAATTAAAAGAAAACGGCGCCAAGCAGGTTTGCGTCGGCACCACCCATGGGCTTTTCCTATTTAACTGTTTAGATAAACTAAAAAAACTTACAGACTGCGTTTTCTCAACCGACACCATCCCCTCTCCGCAGTCAAGTGTTTCTATAAAAAACAAACTTCCTGAACCTATTTAACGATAAATGTCTTTCCTATCGCCAATAGTTTCAAATAAAACCACCTCTTTTTCAGGAAAACTAAAAATCACTCTATAGTTCCTGGTAATCCTAAAAGAAAAACTGCCGGCAGAGCCGGCTAATTTTTTTGTATGCAGCCTGGGATCGCGCCAATCTGCCAATAAGAATTTTTCTTGTCTGTAAAATATGGTTTGGATGTTCTGCGGTAGCCTTTTAAATTCTTTGGCAAACCCTGGCGCATAAACAATTCTCATAACTTACTCAAAAATTTGCCTGCCTTATAATCCTGCCGTGCGCGGGCAATGGCTTTTTTTACGCGCGCTGGGTTTTTATAATCATGGAGACTTTCTTCTTCCATATCGCTAAAATCCAAAATAGGCAGAGAGGTAGTTTCCTGCAATACTTCCAAAACTCGTCGGCCAATGTCTGCTTGTTTTTTTAAAGCCAAATATTTAGTTTCCAGTATGGTAATTGTGTTCATAATTTAATTATATGCCTTTTGATTCGGACGGTCAATCAGTCAGTTAGTTGTTTTTTTTGCAGGATGCTACAATAAAGCAAACATCATAATTTCCATAATATGCCCAAATCCTTAAAAATCTTCCTCACCCTCGCTGTCTTACTGGCCATAATTTTGATTCTACAAAACCGCGGCAACGATAAATCTTCCAATACTCTCAAAATCGGCGCGATTCTCCCCTTAACCGGCGATTTTGGTTCTTTGGGTGAAGAAATAAAACGAGGCGCGGAAATAGCTACAGAGGAAGCGCATGCAAAAGGCAAAAATTTCGACTTCGTTATAGAAGACGACAAATCTCAAAGCACGGGTTCAGTTAACGCCACAAATAAATTAATAAATATAGACAAAATCGATGCCGTATTCACAGCAACGGTCCAGGAAGTAAAGCCCATAGCGCCAATTTTTAATCAGGCTCAAACACCCTTGCTTACCGTCTGGGACAGCAATGACTACTTAAAAACCGCCGGGCCTTACATTTTTACCACAGGCTTTTCTACGGAAAAAGCCGGTGAGAAAATGGCAGTCTACGCAATTGAGACGCTAAAACTAAAAACTGTTGCCATTATTCCCCAAATAGATGAATGGTCAGAATTAATTGCCAAAAGCTTTGAAGAAAAATTCAAAGCCCTTGGCGGCACCATTACAATGAGGGAATCCGCGCAAGTAACCCAAAAGGATTTTAGGACTTTAATTGCTAAAGCCAAAACTTCAAACGCCGACGGCATCTATTTGCCCTTACTGCCCACATCTGCCGGGCCTTTTCTATTGCAAGCCAAGGAATTAGGCTTTAAAGGAAAATTAATGACAGCGGACAGCTTTTCGCAGGATGATATTAATATCGCAAAAAATTCCGCGGAGGGAGTATACGTCACCACGCTCCATGCAGACAACGCGCAAATACTCACTGAAAAATACAAGGCCAAATACGGCACCGAACCCTTTGACATTGTTTTTGTCTCATTTGGCTACGACGCAATAAATACCCTTCTTGAAGCTAATAAAATTTCACTGAAAAACAATATTACTCTTACCGAGGCTTTAAAACAGGTGTCTATAGACGGCGCTGGCGGAAAAATAGAGTTGAACAATTCACAATTCTTTGAACGAGAAGAAAAAATGTACAAGGTACAAAACGGAAAAATAGAATTAATTACTGAATAGCTCTAAAAAACACCCCCGCAAAAGCGAGGGTGTTTTTATACAGGACTTACGGGTTTGAGCCAAGTTCCCTGCCTGCCGGCAGGCAGGGAGGCATTTTCCGAGGATTTTGAGAGCCGTAGTCGGACTACGGAGAACAAAACCGCAGCATTTTAACGAAGAAATTGGCCAAATGCCGTCTGGGGTCGGGCTTTGCCCACCCAATGACGGCAATCCCGTAAGTCCTGTTATAATATTTTTTCGTAAGGCTCTGCTGATTGCCAGGCTATGTCGTATAAAATTTTTAAACTTTCAGTTATATCTTTACTTGTAATCATTACGCTAAAAATCAATGGGCGGAAAGAAAAAAATACAACGTTGTCTCCAAAAATTGCCGAGTCCGTTAAAAAACTTTTGCCTTTCGGCAAAAAACGGACTTCGTAATTCTTTTCCACTCTTGCCCTTCTGACATACTCCTGATGCTCCGGAATATCGGCCATCATATCTCTAACTTTTAAATTACTTTCTTTTACCTTTTTTATAAAAGACCAAAGAGCCTCGGGGTCAATCTTCAATATTTCTGAAGGTGTGCCAAAAAACAAAACCTCGGGCGAAGAATAAATTTTTTCATAAACCTGCTTAACCCCTTCAATTCCTTCAAAAAGCTGAACCTGCGGCTTTTCCTTCCGTAAATTGTACAAAGCCAACATGTTGGGCAAAAACCGTTTATATAGCTCCTGCTTTTTGTACATTTCCGCTTGTAATTTTTCCGGGCTCTCCGCAGTGAATAAATTTACTTTTGCAGGCACCTGGGAAACCAAACCTTTCTTTTTTAATTCATCCAAAACTAAATAGCTGGTTGGGCGTTTTACACCTGCTTTGGCGGCTATATCGCTTACATCAGCCGTGCCTAATTCCAAAAGAGCCAAATAAACTTTGGCTTCTTTTTCATGTAAACCAGTTTTATTTAAGACTTCTATTAATTCCATATATAAATTGTAATCGATAATACAAAAATTGTCAACTTTTTTGACAAATAATATATTTAGATAAAATTTGCTTTATTTAAAAGGGTTTCGATATCTATTCTTGGTCATATTTATTGTCAAAAATATATTTTTATGTCATAATTCGCTGTTAAAACAAAAGTTCCTTTTCGATTCCAAAAAGGGAAGCGAGATGCATAACGCTTCCCCCTAAGAATTGATAATGCTATTGCGTCATTCCAGTCCCGTATCAAGTACGGGATAAACTACAGCGGGAATCCAGAATAATGGATCCCCGGGTCCTGGCCCGAGGATGACAAATGGCCATAAGGAATTTTATGAAAAAGTATTTAATAGTTGGAGTTGGTATTTTAGTAATTAGCTTAATAATTAACCAACAAAGACTAAAAAATAAAGAAGAAATATTGGGCGAAAAGTTAATTAACGAGCCCATTAAAATTGGAGCAATTTATGATCTTTCCGGAGTAAGTGCCGATATTGGAAAAGCTTTCCTTGAAGGCACAGAAATTGCCCTTGGCGAAATCAATTCGCAAGGAGGCATTAACGGCCGGAATATAGAAATAATTTACGAAGATGGCAAAGACCTGGCCGCCAAACCAAGCGTTGACGCGGCGCAAAAACTTATTAATGTAAACAAAGTGAACGCGATTTTAGATATTTCTTATTCAGGCTTGGGTGCAATGCAAAAATTGGCCGAAGACAGCCAAACCCCCATACTTGACACTATTGATGCTTCCAGGGAGATTGCTTCGTTCGGGGATTGGGTTTTTGGTGTAGGCATTCATACTGAAGGAGTGGGCAGGCAAGTCGCGGAATTTGCCAAAAATGAGCTTCAGATCACTTCCGCGGCAATCCTGGTTGGCAAAGATGAATATTTATTAGCCTCTACTAACAGCTTCATGGAAGCTTTTGAAAACCTGGGAGGGAAAATTGTAATCCGGGAAGAATTCGTCATAGGTACCACGGACTTTAGAACCCAACTAGTAAAAATTAAAAACAGCCGGGCAGAAGCCATATTTTTCTCGCACTTGGGCGAAGGCGGATATGGCATAAAACAAGCTGCGGAGCTAGGTTTCAAAGGCTATTTTTTAGGCACAGACCCTATGAGCATTGCCGATGTATCTAAAGTAGCCGGTAACGCTCTTAATGACAAAACCTTCTTTGCCCTTTGGCGGAATTTTGACGAGCTTACAGACAGACAAAAACAATTTGCCGAAAAGTATAAACAAAAATACGGCAAGGAGCCGGGCGACTATATGTTTTACAATGTCTTAGGCTACGACGGACTTATGGTTTTAGCCGAAGCTATGCAAAACTCGGATTTAACCGGCAAAGGCATTAAAGATGCGCTGTATAAGATTCAAAGTTTTGATGGTTTGAGCGGGCCAATTACCATAGACGAAACCGGCATCAACCGCGACCCCAAATCTGCCATTGTGATGTACAAAGAAGGTAAAATAGTTAGATATAAATAGTCCTTTCTTTAACCCCCCTCCTAAAAGGAGGGGGGTTTTGTTTGTTTTCCTCTCCTAACATATTTTCCTAAGAGGGTCAAGCCCCTATTGGATTGACATAAGCCCTGCTTAATAGTAATTTACACTCAGGTATCATAAGGCTTTATATGTACTGATACCAATCAAAAAAGAAGCGAGGGAAAAAAAATGAAGAGGAATAAAACGATCATGATGGTCGTTTTTTGTTTGGTGTTTTTAGGGGTAGCCGAAGGTCAGCACGAACCGGCTAAAAGCTCGCGCCACAGCGGAGCCAAGTGGTCAACGCCGACTGTTGGGATTGAAGGGCTTACCTCTCACTCCTATAGTCGGTTTTCCGGCCACGCGCAGTTCGGCCATTTGCGCCTAACCGGCGCTATGGTAAATTCCGAAGGCAACCCTTTCGGGCAACTGACCACTGGCTGGGCATTTACGCCGGTCAGATCCGAGCACATCGAGTTCTTTATTGAACCCGAAGTCGGCACCGCGATCACGGCTGAAAAAACCAGGCCTGTCGTTGGCCTTAGGTTGCTGTATCAATCCAAAAATTGGTTCATTGACTTTGAATTACGAAACTCCGATGCCATGACCACCAGTATTTTAGCCAATTCA
>JBBTRN010000020.1:0-2358 GCA_038065175.1 Patescibacteria group bacterium
CGACAGAAGAGATTGCCATTTTAGCTCTTGAATAAAAGCTAAAATAGGATTACTCACTACCACTTCTTTAGCACCTAATAACTTAGCACTCGTGATAATCAATATTAAAGCCACCAAAACCACACTCACTCCTTCCATAAAGCAGTTTGTAGAGGACAAACTTGAGGTGGTTTCAAAATTTTTAAAGCCTGAAGATAAAATCAGGGTAGAAGTGGAATTCGACAAAAAACACCATTCAGGGCTAATCTTTAGGACGGAAATAGACATCCAGCCCCACGGATATTATGCGGAAGCTCGGGGCGAAGATTTTTATTCCGCGTTTGACTTGGTTGTTCCAAAAATTAAAGAACAGTTGATTAAACAAAAAGAAAAACTACTTTCCAAACGACGCAAATCCCGCTAATTTTTTAGTCCTTTTGCATTAGCGTACTAGTGGTTCGGCTTTGCTCACCACCTTGAGCGCCAGTCGAAACGGTACATTGATACAGTAAATGAACTACCTCGGGACAAGCACCGAGGTATCGAGGGGCAATATTAGATAATATTCATTCGCCGCATTCTATTTTCCCCGGGCAAGCCGCGGGGTATTAGCGGAGGCGAATAAAGTAAACTACTTGTAAAATTTATCCAAGGCGGTTCTAAAACCGCCTTTTTTGTTTGCCAATTCCCGCGCCCCTCGGTTAATGGTGGCAACGCCGACTTTGAGTTTTTTTGCGATTTCTCTGTGTGGCATTTTGTCATCAAGTAATTTAATGATTTGCCACCTTACTGCTAACTCTCGGTATTCGGCAGGGGAAAGGATGTCAAATAAAAATTCCCTCATTAACTTTGCGTCTTTACCGATTTTTCCAATCAATCCTTCCAGTTCAACGCCATATTCATGTTTGTATTGCATATATTAGGATCCTTTTGCCTTACTGTACTAGTACAGTAGTACAAAAAATTTGTGTTGTAAAGTGTGGATAACCCACAAAAATTGCCTCTAAAACCAAAAAACTATTAAAAATCCGTGTTTCAGCGTACTAGTACGCTATTGACAAAGGATTCGTTATTGTATTAAGATATTGTTAATATGATAACAATATTCAAAAACCTAAATGTTTCCAGCTGGTGGACTTTGCAAATACACGCAAAGCCCAAGGTTTTTGATTTGTCATCTCGTATGTCATTCTGAATTTATTTCAGAATCTATATCAAAAAGAGTCAACCACCTTTCAGGCCTTTGCGGAAGGTGTTTTTGTTTTGGCAATTTTATGCATCCTTTTACGCTAATGTACCATTCGACAGGCTCATGGTGGTGAGCGCAGTCGAACCACTAGTACGCTAATGCAAAAGGACTCGAATGTGTAAGGTAGCCAGCACAAAACCCCAAGTTAACGCAGTGCCAGTTAACAGGGTTACCAACGCAAGCGGCAAGTGTGCTGGATACTCGCTTGCAACTAAGGAGAATATGAGCTGGATGATTTTCGTTTCCAATCAAGTGGCTACTAAGGAAAAAAGAGAGCAGCGGACACGAACCGAAAAGTTCAAAAGGCTTTTAGCAGCGTTGCCTAAAAAAGGGTTATGTTTGGCTGAAGCCGAGGTCAAGGGCGACTGGACTGAGCAGAATATCTTCGTCGGCTCAGGCCAGCTTATCGGCTCAGTTGGTTTCAATAGCGACAAAACTCAGTTTACAGGAATCGCTTATGTTAAGGATGCTAATGAACCGAACGCCCTTGAAGCCCTGTGGCTGAAATTAGACGTTGACCCTTACCAGATTAACGCTTTCAGTCGGCCAGAGTAGTAAAGTTGCAAAGAGGTCAAAATGGTGTAGTGGAGCTCCAAACCCACTAATGCACTCGAGGAAGGGAACCTCGTAAAAAAAATCGCTTCGGGCAGGCCTCCAAATCTGCCCATCTCTCCTAAAACATCATTAATTATGGTGGTTTGGGAAAGGAATTAATGTGATCCTTTTGCATCATCGTACTAGTACGATGATGCAAAAGGACTCGAATTGTTTTGGTGATTTGCAAGGATAGTCATTGCATTTCACCAGCACAAATCTACCCAGGATAAACAAGCGTGCTGGCTTGCCTGCAAAAAAAGGAGAACAAATGATACAGCTACCGAGGAACTCAACGGCACGGCTGAAAACCGTTGCATACGGTCGTAAAAAAGGCGATTTGGTGGCACATGAGAGAACTGATGACCTAATTACTATCACCTTCCTGTCTGAATCGTTCTTTGGCAGCATCAGCCGCCATACGATCTCGCCAGAGGACTTTAAGCGGAATTTCGCCGTTACCAGGAGGGTCAACCGCTAACCAGCGTTTGACCCTCCACATCACATTTTTCGTGTTTCAACGCACCCTCCTTCGT
>JBBTRN010000020.1:2368-3019 GCA_038065175.1 Patescibacteria group bacterium
CGAAGGAGGGTGGGCAGGCTAGTACAGTAATATAAAGGGACTCGAAAATTATTTGTGGAAAATCCAGTTTGACATAACCATAAATAATGGTAAACTATAGCAAATGAATAAAATAGCGCAAAATTTCTGGTTTTCCTTCTATTTTACTGACCGTGGGGCCAGGGATTTTGTGTTGAAGTAAACTTTCAACTTAACATCACCGGCCTCACGGGCCGGTTTTTTGTTTTCCTAGAAAGGAGGGAGAATGAACCGTACTATTGCTATGGCGCAGATTAAGCAAAACGGCCTACCAAACGATGTAAAAAATTCCCTTCTTAAGGAACTCGAAAAGAGGGGGAAAATTTCGTTCTGCATTGAGTGCGGCGAGATCGCACCAAAAAATGTGTCAGTGATCACCCACGAGAACTGTGGGGGATATGTGATTCGCTTAGGGAGAGAAATCTCGTTTTGATTCCATTCGGGGCAAGGAAATGGACTGGGTAAAAGTCGCAGTGGCCTGGTAAGCTGTCTTAACGAGAACAGCATCGTTGAGAGCCGGGAACGCATAATCCACGCGTTCCCGGCTCTCTTTTCTTTTGCACGGAAATTTTGTATAATAATAAAGGTTCCTCGCAGCAGAGCTGGCGAGGTATTAACTGCAAGGGGAGAACT
>JBBTRN010000021.1:0-6948 GCA_038065175.1 Patescibacteria group bacterium
CAGGCAATGTCTTTGTAATTTCTTATGTTTTTGACAGTGTGGATTACACGGCCAAAGCCTGAAGCCATTAGTTGTTTTATCGATTTGGCAATGTTAGATGGCGGCTCCTTCACCCAAAAGAAAATTGGCAAAGAGAATACCAAAAAGAACAAAGCAGTAAGAGGGAAAGTCAGCCGATATTTATTTATTAATTCCCCTTCAAAACCCTTGCTAAAAAATGGCATAAGAAGTAGCATTGAAGCAACCCCTCCAATGTAGCCTAAACCCCAGGCAAAGCCGGATATCCGCCCCCACAAATTTTTTGGCGCAATGTGGCCTAAAAAAGAATCGTAAAGAGTTTGGGCTATTTCAAAGCATAGGTTCGCCGCGATAAATATTAGCGAAGTCATAAGAAGCCTACCTGGACCGCTAAAATACAAAAGCGCAGTGGCCAGAATGGCAACCAAAACCGCAAAAACGAATTTGCGCTTTTTTCTGCCGTCTTCGTCTGCCATGGCTCCGATAATCGGGGCGGCTAAAGCGCCGAGCAGAATCGAAAAGCTGGTAATTAGCCCCCAATAAAAATCCCCTCTTTCTTTGCCCACCACCAGTTCGCGGTAAAAAATGGGAAATACAAAACTCATAATTAAAACCGCGTAAGAGGAATTTGCAAAATCATACAGGCTCCACGAGAGCCCTTGTTTTACATTATTTTGTCCAAATATTCTTGAAAGCATAGAATGGTTTTTAATTTGTTCATGTTACGGGCTTTATTTATTTGCGAAAGCTGAAAGCGTGATTGCTCTACAGACTGGCTCATTAAAAAAAGGAACAAATGCCATACCCCAATAAAGTGGCACATCCCATGATAGCTTTTTTAGGCTGTCTTGTCTATAAATCTCGCTAATCCTACCTTGATCTTTTAAAAAATGCCTGTTTATTGCATAGGTGAAGGCAAGATCGAGAATTGATGGAACCTTTTGAGTTTTGATTAGTTTTTTTACCTCCGGAAAAGGACACTCACTTGAGTGAGCGAGGAATTTAGGATTGTTTTTATTCCACCGTTCTATTATGTCAAGTAACGGATGAATTATAATCTCGGAGTTTAATGGAAATTGCCTAAGGAGTTTCAAGTACAGGTAGGGTGTGTAAAGGGCGGGATAATAAAAAAAGTTGCGTAATTTTAATTTATTAATAGTGCTAATGATTACTTTTTTGGGTATAGCTCTGCCTAGCTCACATTCAGTTAACCAATAATTTAACAGGACATCCATATGAAAAGGAAAATTTCCGTTTGGCCATTGCTCGGGCTTAAGTGCGTCGAGCCAGGTAGGAACGATTCCAATAGAAATCTTATTTCGTTTGATTATTGCATTATATTGATTTTTTATCTTTTTTACTTCTTTGCCCAGTAATCTAGTCAGTATTGCTGCTGTATCTAAATCATCTGGCAAGTAGGGCTCGTCAAAGTAGTTGAAGCCGTTTTTTGCGAAACTTTCATCTAAATAAGCAAGCAGTTGCCCAAAAAGCTTATTAATTCTATGGTCATCACGAAAATCTTTTAAAGATTCAGCAATTAAACAAATAGGAAATTTTGTGCCATGAAAAATTTGGTTTTGTTTTATTGAAAGGTGGGTGCAAACATTAATTAAGCCTTCGTGATTATTTGCAAACTTTCTAAAATAGTTTAATTGGTCACTAATGATTTTAGATATTGACCCCTGATTAATGTTGCCTTGTCCAAATATTCTTGAAAGCATAATTTTTTTGTGAATCTCTTTGTTTCAGCGTACTAGTACAGTAGCGCGAAAGGATTCGAAATAAAGTTTGATTTTGGCGTTAGTAATTGACTTAAGAATCATTGAATTTTTCTCTACTTGTACATAGTAAGTAAAATGCTAACCAGGATGCCGAAGGCAATACCAAAAACAATAAAAAGAATTGGGTAAAATAAAGGCTGTTTTGTAATATCATTGGCGCTATTTAAAAAGTTCAAATTTGACTCGGAACTTTTGTTTAAAACCTCTTTCATTGCGGTTATTGCCCCCTGCATGACGGGTAATTTAGCGCCAATTTTTTCCGAAATCACGCGCGCGAATTCTAGCATCAAATCCAAATCAGCTTTGTTAGCGATTATTCCGTTGGAATAAATGTAAAAGTTTTGGCCCAAAAAATCCAGGCTGAATTTTGGATATTTTTTATAGATCAAGTTCAAAAATTCGGAAGTAAAAATTTGCAAAGCTTCGACCTCGAATTTTTTTTCGGTATATAAATTAAAATGTTTTTCCAAATCCCCGCCCAAATCTATTTTACTAACTGCCGACAGGTTGTTTGCCGAAATATTGTCCCCAAAGCCGTGCCAATCAACCAAGAGTAGCATGGGAGGGGTTAAGGCTTTCAAATCTATCTTCAAAATTGTTTTTTCGTACCTATGCGAATTTTTTCCGCTTCCTACCGTGTAGCCGTAGTTAAAAAGGGTTAAAGGTAAATTCGCCACCTGTCCCTCCACAATATCGTTCATCTTCCCGCTGTGTCCGACTTTGAATATCGCGCCTTCGGTGTTTTCTAGCCAGCCTTTTTCCTGGTAAGAAAATCCGTTAGCCGCCGCGAACTGTTGATAAAATTGGTGAAGGAGTCTATTTTTGAGTTTAGCAATAATGGCAAAAGCGATTCCTATGGGTAAGAGCATTAATAAAATAATATTTTTCCACATGCCTTCAGAAAAAGGGTTGCCCATGACCATATGCCGAAAAGCGAAAAAAGCTATTATTATTTCCCACAGCCCAATAAAGATTAGGCTAGCGCGCATTTCTTTTTTGTAGTTATTTTTAAGGTAGCTACTTACGCTCGTGTCCACGCTTAAAATCGGTTCGTTTATAACGACTTTGCTAAACGGTGGCTTGGGTACTTTGGGAGGAAGGTTATTCATTTGTTAGCTATAAAATTATTCTACACTTAATTGAAAAAAAATTATATAATGCGAATGAAAGGAGGTACCTTGAGCATCTACGAGATCCTCCGCCGGAGAAGTCCTCTACCGGCAAGTTTTGGGCCATCGTTGTAATTCTGGTAGGTATCGGCCTGCTGGCATACAACTTTTGGCTCAAGTAGGCCCCTAATGGGCTACCTTCCCGGCGCTTCGGCTCCTGCCCCATCAGCCTTGATCGCCCGCTGTTTTAACCGGCGCGCTTTCTAAAGGGGTATTTTTTTTGTGCTTAATATATTCTATTACAACTAAAACCAAAATCCAAACGCTAACAATCGGAATAATATATTTCCAGTTAAACAGCAGTTTCAGCGCGTTTTTGCCCAAAGAAGCCACCAATATCCCCCATATAATGTTCCAAATAATCAGCGCGATTGTGGATTCCAAAAAAAACCGTTTAAAATCTATTTTTAAAATTCCCGCTGCCGTGGCGGTTATGGACGCCAGGTTTACTTCCCAGTAGCTGGCCGCTATGGCTTTAAAGGAATGTTTTTCCAGCCTCGCTTTAGCGGTTTCAATTTGCTGCCCCATGCCAAATTTGGTTAGTAATTTGTACCAGCCGTATTTGCCCAGTAAATAATCTATTGTGTAGCCTATTGAAAAACCCGCACATACAATGGCCACAATTAGCACCACTTTGGGTATATTTGCCCCGGCAGAAATTACTCCTAAAAAAATTACCACGCCCCCGGGAAAATAATTGCCTACGACCACCGCGCTTTCCAAAATGCTGCAAACAAACACCACCCATAAGCCATATTTGTTAAAAAAATCTGTAATCAGTGCAATTAGTTCGTCGCCTTTTGGCCAATTTAAAATTTCCCATAAAATATTATAAGCCAGGCTGAAAACTACTATAATTAGCGGAATTGAAAGGGTTTTTAAAAGCAGTTTAATGTTCACAGGAATTATTTAGAACCTAAAGTTCTTTAAAGCAGAGTTGGGCCGTGTTTTTTATAATTTTTAATCCACCAGTTTTTTACAAAACGCAAGGAAAGGGTGGAAAGTATATAGCCTAAAGATGGCACAAAGGCTTTTAGCCAGGGGAAGGTATCATGGATTAGCTCAAGCCACACACCCGCGACAACGTAAGTCATGGCAAAAATAAAAATTCGCCTCGTCCAGCTAATTTCCCAAGCCTTGTCGGCTTCAACTTTTTGGTTCCTTGCCTTAATATTTTGAATTTCGGTTTCCGCGTCTATCATAAATCAACTATTTATAGGCCGGTTTGACTCCCGCGTTCTTTTTCTTTGGAGTTTAAACCCGCGTGCTTCCTTAACCAGGATGAATTCATGCCCCAGCTTATTTAGTATTATTTGTTTGGCTCCGGGTTCCTGGCTTTTTAGCGTTTTCATGGCTGATATAATTGTTTTTACGTCAATATTAAATTGATTTGCAATGTCAGTAAGCCTGGGGTCAGCAATCGGCGCTTCGGAAGAAGGCGCGGATTTAAAGATGCCCGAATCTTGCAGTTTTTTAAAACCCAGTGCCGCAGAGCTCGCTAAGGAGCCGGCTGAAATTAGGAGGTTGCGGCGGGTGGTGCCTTTATCTTCTTCCGATAATTCATAGTAATTTGGCCTTCTTTTTTCAGTCATAAATTAATTATAGCAGATAAAAATAATGCAAGCGCGGACGCATCTCGTTGGGAAAAACTGATATATATGCAACATTACGAACCTCATCGGTAAATGGAAATAGTCCAACTTGCGAATTAGCATACTAAAAAAGTTTGCATTGGGCAAGTGCTTGTAAATATCAAGTAGATAAATTTAAGACAATAAACTTTGGCCTGACATACTTTTTGGTTTAGGTAAATCCATAAGTTGTAATATCGTAGGTGCAATGTCGGCCAGGGTGCCGTTTTTAGCCTTTAGTGAGTAGCGTTTAGCGTTTAGGTCGGAAATGAGAACAAAAGGCACTTGGTTTAGAGTATGGGCAGTGTGGAGTTCGCCGCTCGATGCATCTACATTCATTTCCGCGTTGCCGTGGTCTGCGGTGATTATGGCCACGCCATTCATTGCGACTACTTTTTCAACAACCCGCTTTAATTCTCTGTCCACTGTTTCCACGGCCTCAATGATGGCAGGCTTGTTGGCCGTATGCCCGACCATATCGGCATTCGCAATATTTATTACCAAGAAATCATCCCAGGCCGCTACTCGTTCAAGTGTTTTGTCTGCGATTTCCCGCGCGCGCATTTCGGGCGCCAGGTCGTGTGTTGCTGTATCGCGTCGGCTGTCAACGAGGAAATGATGTTCGTTTTGATGCGGCTCTTCCCGGCCGCCGTTAAAAAAATAAGTTATGTGCGGGTATTTCTCGGTTTCGGCAATGTGCGACTGAGTGAGCCCAGCGTGCGTGATTACAGCCGCTAAACCGTCACCAATATTTTTATTCGGAAACGCCACCTCCGCCTCAAAAGTTTTGTCATATTCTGTCATTGTGACAAAAAACAAGTTATGGCTGTGCTTGCGATTGAGAATTTTTTGTGACAATTGCCTTGCTCGGTCCGGGCGATAATTAAAGAAGAACACCCCGTCGTTTTTTTCTACTTTATAGCCATGGCCGGTGTCATCCAGGAACACCAAAGGCTCTAAATGCTCATCTATAATTCCCGTTTGATAAAGTTCTTTTAACACCTTCGAGGGTTCGACGTTTTTGCAGATTTTTCCTTTGCATTCAAAAATTACTTCTTCCGCTTTTTTCACCCTGTCCCAGTTTTTGTCGCGGTCCATGGCATAGAACCTGCCGCTTACAGTGGCAATAAACCCGGCTTGCATTTCATCTAAAACCCTCTCTAATTCCTCTAAATAATCAGAGGCAGATTTAGGCGGCACGTCGCGGCCGTCGGTAAAAGCGTGGATGGCGAGTTTTTTTATTCCCGCAGTTTTGGCCGCCTTTAGGAACGCGTATAAATGGTTGCGGTGGCTATGGATACCGCCGGGGCTTACTAAGCCTAATATGTGTAATGTTGAGTTGTTATTCTTAACATGATTAAAAAGAGCCTTAAAAGCGGGGTTATCCCTAAAGCCCCCTGCGGCCGCTTTATTTATCTTAATTAAATCCGTATCTATTACCCTGCCGGCGCCAATAGTCATATGCCCAATTTCACTGTTGCCAATTTGTTTGGCAGGCAGGCCAACGGCTTCGGCAGACGCGTCTAAAAGCGTATGCGGGTATTTTTCCATCAGCCTATCAAAAAATGGGGTTTTGGCTTGAGCAATCGCGTTGTGCTCCGCTGCCTCACGGTGCCCCCAGCCGTCTAAAATTATTAAACAAATCGGTTTTGGCCTCATTTTATGATCCACTACATTCTTACATTCTGCAGAATGTCAGAATGATTTTATGAATTCTAAAAATTTATGACCGTAGGGAGAAAGCGAATGAGCTACACCCCTCCCTTGATATTTTTTGTTCAAAAGTCCGGCTTGAACGAGTTTTTTGGTATGTTCTGAGATGGTTTTAAAGTTAGCTTTAAGCTTTTCTGAGATTTGTTCCAGGGTAATGCCGTCGGAACTTCGAACGGCAAATAAAATATCAATGCGCCTATGATTAGCTACGCCTTTTAGGTACCGTTCTAATTGTTTACTGGTTTTTGGCATTGTGAAAGTATTATATCATATACTTGAAACAATCCGACATTCTGCAGAATGTGAGAATGTTATTTTAAATTATTGGCTTTGCTGGTTAAGCTGGTTTTGGTAATCCTGGAGCTCTTGGTTGCTCTTGCGTAAATCGTCCCGGGCGTTTTGGTTGGTTTTTTGCAGGTTAGCTTTATCATCTTTAGATCCGTAAAATAGAGTAAATAATATTGCGATTATTGTAACTGTTATAAGTAACGCAAATAGGACAGATCCTTTTTGATTTTGCATATGGCTATCTTATCAATTTTTGGCTGATGGGGAAACTGTCTCTTTTAGAACCTACGCGCTGACTGTCATCCCGACCGAGCCCGAGTGCATCCGAGGGCGAGTGGAGGGATCCCT
>JBBTRN010000022.1:0-48395 GCA_038065175.1 Patescibacteria group bacterium
CGTCGTCCCGATGCCGACGTTGCCGACCTGTGTGACCGTTAAGAGTTGCGTGCCCGTGGAAGACGCAACCACAAACGGATTAAGCCCACCGCTTCCCACCACAGCCAAAGAAGCAATGGGGGAAGTAGTGCCTATGCCGACATTAGAATTAAATATCGCGGTGTTGTGCGCCACAATGCCGCCGAAGACAACATTTTCGGGGTGCACATCCAAGGAAAGCAGTTTTTTATACAACAGTTTGACTCTGTTTGACAAACCGTTTCCGAACATCATATAATTATGACGCATGAAATTAACACTTAGACTATCTTCTGAAAATCGTTTATCCAGACTATCCGATATTGCCGCCGACATCGGCCAGATATTTTTCGCAACAGTATTTCTTGGTCCGTTCTTTTCCGAAAAAACTAATTGGTGGACAGTATTATTCGGTCTGGTTTTCTCTGCCGCGGCCTGGTTTGCCAGCTTATTATTAACTAAAGAATAATCATGGATACTCTCTCCAACAATATGATTAACGTCTACATCCTCGGTGGTATTTTGCTCATCATCATAATCCTTTTGGGCATCCTGGCCAAGCAGGATAAATAACCCATCTTGATCATTTTCAGGCCCAAGATCATTTTTTTGATGGTCTTGAGCTTTTATTTTTTCGGTGTTCAGAGCCTGAATATATTGAGCGTAAACCTCCTCTTGTTCCGGAGTTAAAGCCTCGCCTTTTGCAACATCAACATAATGCCCGCCAACAAAGTTGTGGGTGTTTTCTATTTCAATATCATATGTTTGCTCCTTAATTCCTGTTTTATATATGGCAGTAATTGCTTCCCAGCCATCTACTGTCGCGACTAACATCCCTTCACGCAAATATTTTGCCTCTATCCATTTAGCCATTGACATCTCTCCTCTTGACAAGCTAAGAGGGCTATGATCTTGTAAATCTACAAGAGATCGTGTGGGCTGCGAATCCCCGAAAACCTTGTCCGGATGTAACAGTTCTACCGCCAGGGATTCATTGAAATCCAAGCTGGCCATGGTCTCGAGAAGAACGTCCCTCTGGGGCGTTTTTCGTTTTGTAGCCCTGTTATAGTCCTTGCCTTGATAAATTTTATCCAATGGCGTACTATAGTAATAGGCAGGCGAAGAGGATACTCCTGCCGTAACCTGCATTTTATTTTGCTTGACAAATTCTATAATACGCTCTATACTGAACTTACTGGAATGAGGCAAGCTGGGCTTGACCTCATTCTTTTTTTGTTTCCGCTTAAGTAAAGCTAAAATTCGTCCGGCAATCGGCTTACGAACTTCATCAATGCCATCGCGCATAATAAACACCACCGCTCCCAGCAATATATCGGCAAGCTGTAAAAAGGCGCTTCCCTGACTTTCCAAGGGTATAATATTTTCAACCATAGGCAAGCTGGCCATTTTCTCAATAGCCTTATCCAACTTTGCCGGGGCGTGGAGGTAGTCGGCAAGCACCGAAACTTTAACTGTTGAAGCCTTAAGCATCTGCGCCAGCATATCGTGATACTGGTTCCAGAAATGCGCGCCACTCCTTTGCTGGAAAATGCAGGCAAAATCCCAAAATTCACTATAGCGTTCCAGTATGTCCAATAACTGCGTATAGAACCCGACACTTTGTTTGGTAATATAGCTGAATTTAAATTCAAATGTTTTCTCGTTTTGATTGGGCAGCCTGGAAGCCGCGTCCAGAAAAATATTTCGCAAATGGTGGTTTATCTCCGAAGCTCTGTCATGGACTACAATACCGCCCACCCCGACAGTATCTTCCCTGCCAGCCGTAAACAGAGTAATTTCGTCCACAAACATAAAGTGGGCTTTTTTATTTTGAAATTTTTCCTTTTTAGCCGGTAAAATTTCCTGCGATTTTTCCAAAGCAAAGTAAGGATGATTTCCCGTGGTGCGGATAGCTTTGCCGCTACGGGTAATTAATTTATAGGTTTCCTGCTGACCCATATCCTGAAGAGCCTTAACCCTGCTCCAGGTAAAGCCACCATCCGGTTCCATGCTCAAAATTTCATCACCCGCCTGGATTTGGTCTATGCGGACTTCTTCCCACTCTTCGATGTATTCATCCGATCCATCCGATTTTCTGATTTTCCGGCGTTTGCGCCTGCGCAAACGCGTATCCCCCGTAACACACTGCCCCACCACATGCATAACGCCGCTTGGGGTCGTCGTCCCGATGCCGACATTGCCGGTACTTGTCAATCTAACCCATTCAGTATTATTCGTTCCAAGAACAAGCGGTTGGCCAGAAAATGTTCCTACCGTGAGAGGGACGTCAGATGAAGCCTCCATTACCAAACCTGTTTGACCGGCAGTGAAGCCAAATCGTGTGTTTCCTGAAGTACCAATATAAAGCTGTGAACTTGTGCCTCTCACCAGGCTAAATACATTTCCAGATCCATCTCCAACTTGTAGCTTCGCCCCCGG
The DNA here is from genome assembly GCA_038065175.1 of Patescibacteria group bacterium. Classification (GTDB taxonomy): domain Bacteria; phylum Patescibacteriota; class Doudnabacteria; order UBA920; family UBA920; genus JBBTRN01. Next base: position 2,458 of record JBBTRN010000022.1, read on the forward strand.
CACCGCCGTCCCAATTCCGACATTTCCGGTCGCGGTATTAACAAAAAGAGTGGGGGTTGAAGAAGTGCCGACTGTAAGGTTACCGTAAACATCCAATTTAGACGCGGGGCTGTTGGTGCCAACACCTAAACGGTTATTGCTGTCATCCCAAAAGAAGTTGGCGTTGTCTTCCAAAATGTTGGACGCGCCCTGGAAAAGTACAGAGCCTTGAGTTAAGCCCGGGTTTAAGCCGGTTACGGTTAACCCTGCTATTGTAGTTGAGCCGCTAAAGGTGGCAGCGCCGGAAACGGTAAGTCTTGAGAGGGTAGATGTGGCGGCAGACAGAGTGCCGGCTAAAGCAGTATTGCCGGAAACATTGACAGTCTGGGAGTTTAAGATGTTGATGGCGGAATTGTCCGAGGAAAAATAAGTAAACGAACCAATAGTGCCGTTGCCCTGTCCTCCGGGGTTGCCTAAGTTCACATAACCGATGCTCCACCCGCCTTGTAAGGTGGAGCCGGCGCCGGCCGGGCCTTGCGCGCCAATGTCGCCCTTGCCGCCTTTTTCCCCTTTGAATTTTCCTTCAGAGAGATATTGGTTAAGTCGGGAGTCAATAAGCTGGTTTATGTAATTAGGGTCAACTGCGGTTTCGCCGAGGACGCTGCCCCGGCTGTCATTGCGAGCCCCGGGCGAGGAATCCCTTAAATGGGATTCAAAAGATGATAAGGGATCCCTTGACTGTCTAACATCAACGGATAAGGGATTCCTCGACTCTCCGCCCGCTGGCGGATCGCTCGGAATGACAAAAGCAAAATTATTTCCGTAATCAAACTCATTCCTCGCGTACTTGTCCAAAAGGCCGACATTGCCGACAAGGCCATTCCAAACATTTACAGCTAACGATTTGCCTTGATTTTTCTGTTCATTGAATGAAGAAATAATAACATTCCCTCCGGCCAGATACGGAGCTTTTATATCAGCCCAAAAATTTATTGCCAGGTTTTCTATTTGGCTTCCTGCATGGCTGGCGAGCGAAATTACCGCGACCGCATCGTTGCTTATTTCCGCTTTAGTTTTGACGTAAGTTTTTTGAGTTTCCGATTTAAAATGGTTTGAGAAACCTTTTATTTCCCCCAGATCGCTTAAAATATCCGTGCCCAAATCCAAAATCGCCTCATTCGTTTCAGCTCGGAAATAATGAAGATAATCCCTGGCTTCGGTTAAGGCATACGAAACAGTTTTAGGCGTTTGAAAATTCGCCAATAACAGCCTCGGCTGAAAATCCACAAACCGCGAAATGAAAAAGCCTTCGGTGGCTATCATTAACAGGCAAGTGAGGCCTAAAAGAAAGTTTAGGGAGAGGAAGCCGGCTTGAGTTTGTAAAGCCCGCAGGGGAATCCGCCTGCGGCTCTCCTCAAACTTCCGCATAAGCTTTTTATGTTTTACCTCCTGCCGCAATACATAATCCGCCACTATATCGTTGGTGGTATGCCAGTCATTATTCTTTTTTACGCCCGTAATTCGGCCCTTTCTCACCAGAAGCCTTAAATATTCAGCCGAATAAGGCGTATTCTGCGCGGCTTCGGAAAGCGGAACGAGGTCTGCCTCGCGCTTAACTAAAAGCTCGCGCTGCTGCGCTGTCATTTTTGTTTGGCTTGCCCCGTAGTAAACGCCACCGATGATGCCGTTCTACAAAGACAATGTTGTTTATTTTTGTTTCACGCCGGAAATAAAACCTTTTAGCGCGTTTTACTACCGGGGTTTCTTGATTTTACAAAACCGCTTATTTTGAGCGATTTTGAAATATCCGATTGATACCCGACAGGTATCTGATACTTTTCTACTCTTATTCTAGCAAAAAAATCTCTATCTGTCAACGGCACCCATCTTCTAGGCAATCTTCTAGGCGGTAAAGGTAACCAAATTCATGCTGTTCAGGCAATTCCCCGCCAATCCCCTGCTTAAGCGGTTCATCAGACAGGACAAAAACCGGCCGGCCATGGGGCAAGGTCTTTTTTAAAACGAAAATGGGCTGGCGGTCGTAAATTTCCATTGTATCCAGGCCTGACCAATATTGGAAATACAAATGGCCTTTGGGCAAGTTTGGAAAGTTGATAAGGAAAATAGCATCTTGCGTGTATTTTTCTTTAAGCTCCAACGCCGCCCGCTTGATCTGTTCTTGATATTGGTAACCTTCTCGCGGCTTTATGTCGGAAAGCCGGTTAGCGCGCGCATATGTGCCTAAAATTAAAAATAACGATAATACCATGGCGATTTTTGATCCCTGACCCCGCCCTCCGACTCGCTCCGCTCGCTTTGGCAACATACTATGGAATCCTTTTTCCAATAAACGATAAACCATCCACAATGCGGCAAAAAGTAAGGCCGCGTACAGCAAAATCTGAAAGCGCTCAAAAGCGGTATTGGTTTGAAATAAATGATATTTTACCTGCCGCACATCTAAACGTATAATGATGTATGATAAAATTGTCGTAGCCGATAAAGCAAACATCGCGGCATAATGTTTTTGTTCCCATAACCGCTTAAACATTAACGCCGTAAGCATTAGCATGGCAGGCAAAGCCGCAAAAATAAAATTGGAAATTTTTGTCAGGCCAAAAGACAATGGCACCAAAAACGACAAAACCCAAATAGTCAGAAAAAAAATTCGCTCTTTACTTAAATACTGTACAGTATTTAAGTTAAAGCTGGATATTGGCTTTTTAAAACCTGCCCACAAACCAAAAATTATCGCGGCTACAGCAGACACATACAAATACGGCAACAGCATTTCCCGCAAATATATAGTCAGGTAATAATCCCACGGCCTGCCCCAATATTCTAATTCTTTTAATAAGTGCAGGGTCTGGGTATTTTGCTCAAAATAATATTCAGCGGGATATAGCAAAAACAAGCCAAGCTTTTCCGGCAAGATAATTATTAACATAGTAAGCCCCGCATACAAAAAATTTAATAATCCGCGTTTCCATCCATCGGCCGTTTTTGACACCATGAACAACGCCGGGAAAAATAGCAACGCCAATCCGCCTTTGCTTAAAAAAGCCAAGCCGGCAAACACTCCGAACCATAGATAATGCTTTCTCCTTGTCATTCCGAGCGAGCCCGACGGCTTCGAGGGCGAGTCGAGGAATCCCTTATTCGACGTATCATCGATATTTAAGGGATCCCTCCACGCCTCTTCGGATGCACTCCTCGTTGGTCGGGATGACAGTTCTGTAATTCTCAAAACCCTACCCAGCGCCAAAATTCCAAAAAAACAAAACATCAAATCGTGCAAACCCGAAAACTGCCTGCCCTTTACCAATTCAAAAACATAAGGGCTAAAGGCAAACAAGCTGGCTGATGTAACGGCAACCGCATACCCGAAATGCCTTCGCGCAACAAAAAAAAGCGCCGTGATCGATATCAAGGCAAATATTGCCGAGGGCAGCCTGAACGCAAATAGCGAAGGGTTGATTTTATAAAAAACCGCCTGCAAATACAAAGGCGCTAAAGGTTTATGCACCCAAATATAGTTATTCGTCCAGTCCTGGAAATCTATGCCGATATCCGTCAAATGGAGCTTTGGCGGCCAAGGATCCTGACTTAAATTTTTCACGACATTGATATGGACAGCCTCATCCCACAAAGTAATGTAATCTGTGCCTAAATTATTAAAATAAAAATACCCGGACACAGCCAAAACAACCACCAGCGGTATAAGCTGGCCTTTGGGGCTAGCTACGAAAAAAATCCAAAGCTTTTTTACAAATTCCACAAAATAATAATACCAGGACTTACGGGTTTGAGCCAAGTTCCCTGCCTGCCGGCAGGCAGGGAGGCATTTTCCGAGGATTTTGAGAGCCGTAGTCGGACTACGGAGAACAAAACCGCAGCATTTTAACGAAGAAATTGGCCAAATGCCGTCTGGGGTCGGGCTTTGCCCACCCAATGACGGCAATCCCGTAAGTCCTGAATACCACAAAATCAAGAGCGCGGTGTGTTATGGTCCCAAACCGCGCCCAGTGATAACTTTTAATTTCCTCCTTCATTTCCTCCTTCCTAGTGATTTTTATTTCTTTTCACTCCCGTTTTCCAACACCTTAAGCAGCGCGTACTCGGCGCCGCGAAGAGTGCTGAACCCAAACTCCTCAAAGAGCATTTTCGCGCCGGTTATGGCCAGAAGTTCGGAAACCCCCGACTCGATTGCGCGGTTAATGCACCCCGCAATCAACCAACGCGACAGTCTTTTTCCCACAAATTCCGGATGCACAACCAAGCTTCGAATCTCAGCCAATTCTAGGCTATAGGCATCCAAGGCGCAGCAGCCAACGACATTGCCACCGACAACTGCCACCATAAAATCCGCCGTTTTCGGCCGGAGGGTCGGATCCTGAACCAACTTTCTAGGGTACATGGCAATCAATTTGGTAATTGACTGCTCATCTCCCTCTTCTGCAGGCCTGATGATTACGCTTGGAGTCGAAACTGTTGGATAAGGCTGGACACTCGCCATGCTCTTTAACAAAGCGTACTTCTCTTCATTAAAGGTATGGTAGCCCAGTTTGCCAAAAAATTTCGCATCTCTGGCAATAATCAACAGCTGACGGATCTTTTCCCCCTGTGCTCGGCGCTCGCAGTCTTCAAGAAGCAATTTGGCTACGGCCCTACCTACCTCCCCCGGTGGATAAGCCAAACTCCAAATTTCTGCCAGTTTCCTGCCATGCGCCTTGAGGGCGCAACAGCCGAGGGTTTCGCCGTAGAGTTTAACGAGGGTATACTCGTTAAACGAGAAACGGATTCCCTGCTGAAGAGTATCCGAATGCTGCCTGATAAGATCTTCAATTACGGACCGATCCGACTCCGTCGCTCGCTTTACTAACGCTCGCTGTGCTAACATTTTTATTTTTGCCCTCACACCGATTGCCGCTATCGACCCGCGGCAACGGGAGCGCTTGCAAAACATCAAAAAAATGAAGCTCCTCGCAGCATAGCTACGAGGAGCTTCTTTTAACCGTATTTTTTGCCGACTATTTTGTAGGCTTCCCTAAAAGCCATACCTTTTAAAACCAGCTTATAAACTTCATCGGTTGCGTAAATCTCGTCTGTCAAACTCTCTGCGGATCTTTTAGCGTTTACTTTAAGTTTCTTAAAAACTTCATTTAAAATCTCAAGGCTTTCCAAAGTAATATCTAAAGCCTTAAAGATCGGCTCTTTTAAGAGCTGAACATCGCGGTTATAGCCGGACAGTAAATTACCGACTGTGCCCCTGACCTGAAATTCCATTGCCGCGACCGTAAAATATTTAGCCCGCAAAAGTTCCAATACATCCGGATTCTTTTTTTGCGGCATTATAGAGCTGCCTGTGCAAAATTCTGTGGGCAGGTCAAAATAGCCGAACTCCGGCATACTAAAAATTATTAAATCTGATGATATTTTATTGGCATCGAACATAATTTGCCCCAAAGCATGCAAAATTGCGGATTCGAATTTACCTCTGCTGTTTTGTGTATAGATAGGGTTATTTTGGACTGACTTAAAACCCAATAGCTTTGCGGTAAAGCGCCTGTCGATCTCAATGGGCAAACCGTAACCCGCAGCTGTCCCTAAAGGCGACTGGTCAATTAAACCATGAGCGTAAGCCAAAGATTTAATATTATCTTTCATTGAATCCACAAAACTCTCCGTCCACATTCGAATAGAAGAAGGCATGGCTTTTCGGCTGTGAGTATAGCCGGGTAATTTTATTTTGCCGAACTTTTTGGTAAAATTTTTCAGCGTCCCTGCAAAATTTTCCGCCAATTTCTTACAGTCGGCAAGCTGATCTTTATAAAAAAGCCTCAAAGCCGTTAGAACCTGGTCGTTTCTCGACCGCGCGGTATGGATTTTTTTGCCTGTGTTTCCAAGTTTTTTGGTTAAATAATTTTCAATTGCCGTATGACAATCTTCATCTTCCGGCAAAATTTCGAATTTACCCTTAGAATCCAAAGCAATAATCTCTTTTAACCGGGCTTCCAGCTTTTTAGCTTCCTCTGGTTTTAATACTCCAATCTTAACCAGCATTTTGGCGTGGGCAATGGATGCCAGGCAGTCATATTTAACCAAGCGCCTGTCCAATATATAATCATTCCCTACCGTAAACTTTTCCACCGCCTTGTTCAGCTTATATTGTTTTTGCCACAGTTTCATTTTATTTCCTTGCCACCGCTGCCGCCAGCTTCATGGGCAGAGTGTAAATTTCTATGAAGCCGGCGCTGGCATTAACATTTAAATTATAACCTTCTTTATTGTTAAAGGAAGCATGGTCCAAAGCGTTTGGCGATTCGACCGCGACAACTGTAGTATTGCCTTTAAACAGTCTAATTTTCACACTGCCTGTAACTTTCTGATTCACAAAATCGTTAAAACTGTTTATTGCCTGCATTGCCGGGTCATACCACTGGGCGCCGTAGCACAAATAACCCCACTCTGTATCCATAGTCTCTTTAAGCTGGTTTAATTGCCGGGTGCAGACATATTTTTCCAGATTCCGATGCGCTTCGATTATTACATGGGCAGCCGGATGCTCATACACCCCCCGGTTCTTAAGACCCACCAGCCTGTCTTCGAGCAAATAAACCGTGCCCACGCCGTGCTTGCCCGCCAGTTTATTGAGCTTAACGATTAATTCAGCCAGAGGCAATTTCACGCCATTTAAGGCAATTGGCAGGCCTTCTTTGAAATCCAGGGCCACTAACCCGGCCTTGTCCGGCGCATTTTTTGGCAAAGTGTAAGTGGTTAGAAACTTTTTCTCCGGCACAATTTGGCTCGGGTCTGTAATTTCCCCGCCTTCCCAGGTAATGCCCCACATATTGTCATCGTCGCTGTAAGGGAAATTTATGGAAGCCGGCACAGGGATGCCGTGCTTTTGCGCGTATTTGATTTCTGCGTTCCTGTCCATGGCCCACTCCCTAACCGGCGCAATAATTTTCATATTCGGGTCCAGGCACAAAATATATCCCTCGATTCTTACCTGGTCATTACCCTTGCCGGTACAGCCGTGGGCAATGCAATCCGCTTTTTCCGCTCTCGCGGCTTCCACCGCCTTTTTCGCCAGAATCGCCCGGCCAATAGGCGTGGAAAGGTGGTACTCCCCCTGGTAAGCCGCGTTAGCTTTTATTCCTTTAGAAATAAATTCTTCCGCAAACTCCTTACGGACGTCTAAAGTTATGGCCTTCACAGCGCCAAACTTTAATGCTTTTTGTTTTATGGCTTCTAAGTCATCGTGCTGCTGGCCCAAATTTAAAGTTAAAGCCACGACTTGAGCCTTATAATGGTCTTGGATCCACTTAAGTATAACCGACGTATCGAGGCCGCCGGAATATAGCAGTAAAACTTTCTTGACTTTGCCGAGCTTGGCTTCGTGCGAAGCCACTTTCACATAAGACGTTTTTTTGTTCATAGATTTATTTTTTTTAATTATTTAGCAAAAATAATAATAGGGCTTTAATTGTGTGAAGGCGGTTCTCTGCTTGTTCAAAAACCAACGAACGGTTTGACTCAAATACTTCATCGGATACTTCTTCGTTCGGGTGCTTAGGCAGGCAATGCATGAACACAGCGTGTTTGGCGGCCGACTTAAAAATTTTTTCATTTACCTGATAGCCTTTAAAGTCACGCCTTCGAATATCGGTTTCTGCTTCCAGTCCCATACTCACCCAGGTATCGGTATATATCGCGTCCGCTCCCATGACTGCTTTGTCGATGTTATTCGTGATAAAAATCCTGGCTTTACTTTTAGCCCCTAACCCTTGCGCGGCCTTAACCACTTGCTTTTGCGGGCCATAATTTTTTGGCGTGGCCACCCTAAAATCGAGGCCTAAGGAAGAGCTTGCCAGCATAAGTGAATTACAAACATTATTTCCGTCACCGATAAAAGCCAGTTTGACTTTGCGTAAATCGCCATATTTTTCTTTTAAAGTCAGCATGTCGGCCAAGACTTGGCACGGGTGATACCAATCGCTTAGCGCGTTAACTACAGGTACGCGGCAAAATTTGGCAAGCTCCTCTAATGTCGAGTGGGCATAGACTCTGGCTACCACAATATCTACCCAGCGCTCTAAGTTTCGGGCAATATCGGCTATTGGCTCTCTGTCCGGAATTTTGCCGTCGTTTAAAACCGAATAGCCGCCCATTTGCCCAATGCCGATTTGTAAAGTGAACTTAGTGCGCAAAGAAGCTTTTTCAAACAACAAAGCCACTGTCCGGCCCTTTAAGGCCGACCCAAAATCCATTGGCCGCGCTTTTATATTGGCACTAAGGTCCAGCACTTCAGCAATCTGTTTGGCTAAAAAATCGTTGTCTTTTAAGTAATCCATAATTATTTGTAATAAAATCCGTCCCCAAAAATAACAAAAAATGTTATTTTCAAGGACGGATTTTCGATGCTTCATCGACTCACCGCGGTACCACCTTGGTTTCCTTCCAATTCTCTCGGAAAGACCCTTAGTCCGGAACAATAATCCCGGTGTTCAATTTTACGGTAGAACTTCCGTTGCCGATTTTGCGGCACATCGGGTCCTGCGAAGCTTTATGCGAAGCAGGACAGCTTAGAACGCGACTCCCAAGTTTACACCGTTAGAATGACATTCTCTAATGGTGTTAGCGATTTATAAAAATATTCATTTGTAAAAATAGGTTACAGGAATATTAAAAACTTGTCAAGTAGGATTTTAAGGGCTATCCATACAACTGGCTATGAGTGCCAATAGTAATAAAATAAATGGTTTTACCGCCTTCGTATTCCTCAAACACGGCGCGATAATCCCCAGTAATATTTATGCTCCGGCAACCCGAGTATTCCCCGCCTAAGGCATGGTTATTCAGCAAAGGATAAAATTTATCGCCAAGAAACAGCTCCAGCCTGGAAACAAAAGCCAAACGGATTTTAGGCGAACATTTCTTCAAGTCCTTCAAAAAACGCCTGGAATACTCTATCCGCATACACTTAAGCTACTTAAGATTTTTGACAAAACTCACCGCGTCCTGCAGCTTTTTAAAAGACTGATATTTACCCTGTTGCCTTTCCTGGCGGGCTTCCTTGATGGCTTCTTTCAAATATTCGCTCGGCTCTTCATGTATAACAATCGCCCCGCTGTTTACTACCTGCCTTAAAGACAAATTCACAATATCAGACAGGCTCATGCCCGCGTTTTGCGCGAATGCCTGGGCGCGGCGCTTAAGCGCCGGCTCGGTTTTAATATTGATAGTCGCTGTTTTCATATTAATAATGGTATTACTTTTAATACATAAAGTATTACATATCAAATTGTACATTGTCAAGCATCTTTAAAGTTCTTTCACCCTACCAAATCCCACGCTGTCCCTAAAGACCTTGCCAGCGGCTAGGATTGGCGCGCGGATGATAGTGAATTCGCCGTATTTGTCGTTAATTTGGTCTAGGGCTCTGGTTAAATTAAGATGTTTTTCCCGATGGCCAAATAAGCTTAACTGACTGCTTTTAGAACGCAAATTCGCCAGAGTAACACCAATGAGCTTAAAGGCTTGTCCTGATAATTTTAACCGCTCGAAAATAATCATGGCCTGTAAGAATACATCCCGTCCGTCAGAGACAAAATCCCCCAGCTTTAGGCTTTGCCCAAAGCCGCCGTAATCTCTATCATAGATAAAAAAATGCAAAACATTGCCTTCCAAATTTTTCCGCCTTAAACGTCTCCCCACCATTTCGCATAATTTATACAGCACCGGCGCGAAAAATTCGGATTTGCGAAATTCTTTCGGCAAAGTGTACATATGGCCAATAGACTTAATTTCGTTGTCCTGATGAACATCCGCCTTCCAAGTCGAATCTAATTGGCCCAAATTATACAAGTGATGTCCTTGGATGCGGCCAAACCTTGCTACCAAATGGCTCTTAGGGCAATTCTTTAAATCAAGAAGGGTGTGGATGCCTAAAGCGTTAAGGTTTTTCTCCTGTCGCGTCCCAATTCCAGGTACATCTGTCAATTTCAGACGACCGTACAAATTTTCTTTCGATAATACAAATAAATTATTTTTGAATTTTAAATTGTAATTTTGAGTTTTGCATTTTGCATTTTGAATTATTGTCAAGCCATCAGGCTTGCGTATGTCCGACCCGATTTTCGCCAATGTTTTATTTTCCGCTATGCCAATACTGCAAGTTAAATAATCCCCCACCTCGGTTTTCATTCGCCGTTTAATATCCAAAGAAATATTTATAGCTTCTTCAAAAGGATCAATCACCCCACCCCTTCCCTCCCCCTGGAGGGGAGGGATTGAGGGAGGGGGGCTTTTTGAAATTTGGCATTCGAATTTCGGATTTCTAATATTACATGTTCGTGTAATATCCAAAAAAACTTCATCTATACTATATACTTCCACATCATCAGTATAATCAGACACGAGTTTGATTAACCTGCGCGTGTAAAACCGAAACCTCTCGGCCGTGGTGTGGGTTAAAATAATTTTCGGATAAAGCTTCTTGGCTTCCCACACCGGGGTGCCGGTTTTTATGCCCCATTTTTTGGCTTCTATGCTCGCGGCTATAATAATCCCGCCCAAATCCTCGCACACACCCAAAACCTTGCCTCGGTATTCAGGATTATCCTGCTGGAGCACGGAGGCAAAATAACTATTCATGTCGAGATGGAGGATAATGGACTGCATGACAGTTAATCGTTGATTGATAATCATAATTGATAACTAATCAGCACTGTCTTGTGTTATAAATTATCAATTATTAATTATACTCTTATGGTAAACTATCGTTTACCCTTTGTCAACATAACAAAATTGCAATGCATTGCTTGCTGTTAACTGGCCAACAAAAAAACGGCAACTGCAATTGCCGCTTGGCGTACGAAAGTGTGCGTTCCTAATGGTGGCGCTGGGCGGACTGCTCATTCCTTATGTAAATATGCCGTTTTTTATGCAAAAAGAACACGGCAATAAAAATAGACAAATAAGTCCACCAATAATTACTGGACTGGAAAATTTCTTCGCTTAAAAATTGTTTGGCTATGAAAGAATCCAAAATCAGAACAATTAAAAGCCAAACTAAAGATACAAAAATCGCCTCCAAGAAATTAATAACCCCCAAACGGCGGGAAATAATTCTTACAAAAATAAAAATTAAAATATAGTAAACCCAAGCCTGCCAAACCGCGGAAAAAGCCAAAATTTCAAAAAACAAATACTTTTCCGCAATTAAGAAAACCCACAAAATTATTCCAAAGATGGTAATTTTTCCAAAATGCATAAATTTAGCGCGTATTAAGAAGTCTTAATCCCTGCCTTCTTCCTTAGAATACGCCTTTTAATGGGCGTTGTTTCTCTAATCACCGGTTTTATTGTCTTTGCCAGGTGCTCCAACTCAAGCACATCTTCCTTTAATTCCCGAGAGAGGCTCTGTACCTTGTTTTCTAAACTATAATTACTCTTCGAAGACGACCAATATTCCCTCACCAAATGGTCAACAAAGCCGCCGTGGCCTGATTTTTCATAAATAGCCTCATACCATTTTATCCCCAGGGCGATTCCATACCAAGAACCGAGCATTAAGGCCAATATAAGCGTGAAAAAATCCAAAGCCAAGATTTCTAAATAAGCAACGCCTGAACCAAACAAACCCGGATTAGCAGAGACCAAGAGCAAATAAGCAAAGACCAGAAGCCGGTGAAGTATAAGGAACATCAACATGCCTAAAAGCGAACAAAGAAAGATATACAGGGACTTTTTCATATTTTTTTGTTTCTAAAAAGTTTAGTTTTTTATATTATAGGACAATTTTTCAAATCAAGCAAGCCAATCAATTTCAAATTACGAATATCAAATGTCAAATGAAATCCTAATGCTGTAATTTCAAATTTTGGCATTAAATCATTTGGCATTCATTTTATCCGCCTAAGGCGGATGATATTTGGCATTATTTACTGCTCAATATGCTCTTTTTATAGCTGTCTAAATTATCCAAGGCTATTCCTGTGCCTTTAGCCACGCAAAGCAACGGATCATCCGCGACAAAGCAAGGCACGCCCACATTTTGGGCAATATATTGGTCCAAATTTTTCAATAGCGCCGTGCCTCCGGTTAGAATCATGCCCTTATCTATAATGTCGCTGGCCAATTCAGGAGGGGTTTCCTGCAGAACAATTTTTACCGCTTTAATAATATCTTTTAAGTCATCGACAATCGCGTGGACGGTTTCATTTGTGCTTATGCTCACTGCCTTTGGCAAACCGGTTAAATTGTCGCGGCCCTTTATTTCCATAATTTCTTCCTCGGAAACCGGTAGCGCGCTGCCAATGGAAATTTTTATCTCTTCCGCGGTCCGATCCCCTATTGCCAGCCCGTGCTTCTTTCTTACATACTCAACAATTGACTGGTCTAAACGATTCCCCGCGACCCTGGCAGAAGTAGAATTTACAATCCCGCCTAAAGACAAAACCGCAACATCGGTAGTACCGCCGCCAATATCTATTATTAAGTTCCCGCGGGCTTCGCCGATTGGTATTCCGGCTCCGATTGCCGCGGCAACCGTTTCCTTAATTACATAGGCACTGCGGGCGCCGGCATTTACGGCCGCGTCTATAACAGCCCGCCTCTCTGTGGAAGTAACGCCGCCGGGCACGCTTATCATGACTTCGGGCCGAAAAAACCTTACCTTACCCAATGCTTTGTTAATAAAATACCTAAGCATGGCTTCGGTAACACGGTAATCGGCAATTACCCCGTCCTTCATGGGCCTGGAAGCGACAATGGTTTCCGGCGTCCTCCCAAGCATTTCTTTTGCTTCCTGGCCCACGGCCAAAATCCGATTGTCTTCAATCGAGATTGCCACAACAGTGGGTTCATTAATAATGATCCCCCTCCTGGGCACGAATACCAGCGTATTGGCTGTGCCCAAATCTATGCCGATTTTATTTTCAAACATAAATTAAATGACAAAAACGACGTAAATGACATAAATAAACAAAAATTTCTGCGGCTATTTTTGTCATTTTTGCTCATTTTTTTAATTTTTGTTCAATAAATCTAAGCTTTATTATACCAAACCAGCCAGATTGAAACAACCCTAAAAATCCTATAATATAAGTATATTATGTCTAAAAAAGGCCGCTATTTGCTTATTGCTTTAGGTTTTGTTTTTTTTGCTGTGGCCGCGCCGCTAATAGTGCTTTTCGTCCGCGGCTTAAAATACGACTTTAAGGAAAAAAAATTTGTCGCGACTGGGATTATTAGCGTTAGGACCCAGCCCGACGACGCGGAAATATATTTGGACGGCGTACTCGCTAAAACATCGTCCGGCGAACTTAGATTTTTGGACGCGAAAAATTATTTGGTAAATGCCAGAAAACCCGGCTACTTTGATTGGACGAAAAACCTGCGGGTCGAAAATAACAAAGTTACCCTGGCAAATCCGGCAAATAATAAAATTTACTTGCTGCTTAAGGAGCAAAGCCCGGAAACAATTTTAAAAAATGTCCTGGATTTTATCCTATGGCCGAACGGTTCTGCCGCGATTTCCGGAAATAGCCTGCTTGTTTCGGGCGCCCAGGATCTGGCAAACCCAAAAACCGCGCCTTTGCCAAAAACCGTTTCTAAAATCCAGGCCTCGCCGGATTACCAAATATTTTTACTTCTTCAGGAACCCGGGCAAAACCAAAATGCCCAGGTGCTTTGGTATGACAGGAAGTCGGAAAAATTATTAGATTTAGAAAGCCTGTTCCAAAGCCCCAAAAACCTCCCGGTCTTTTATTTTTCCCAAAATAACAGACTTTTTGCCCGCATAGACAACGCCCTTTATGAAATAAACCCCGAAAACTCATCCAAACAGCTGATTTTGCCGAAAATAATGGCTGTCCAGGTTAGCGGCCAGACAATTTATTCCCTAACCCAAGAAGCCGAGGGCGGCAAACTAAGCAGTTTAAGCCTGGAAACGGGAATAAAACAGGTATTGGCTGCTGATGTGCCTAAATTTGATACGGCTTCAATATTTATCAATGCCCAAAAAAGAATTTTCCTTGCAAGCCACAACAAGCTTTACGCGTTCTCTACCCAAGGGCTTTCACTGATTGCGGAAAACATTACAAATTTAACCGCGGACAACCCGAATAATCCCATGGCCTTTTTGAGCTCCGGGGAATTAAGGTTTTTAGACGAACAAAATAAAAATTTCCTGGTAACCAGGTTGTCTGAAGACATTAAACTGCAGGCAATACATAAACCAATCGGCTATGCCTTTTTTATAAAAAACAGCGTGCTAACCGCGCTTGAACTGGACCAGTCCCATCCCCAAAACTCTTACCCGATTTACCGGGGCAAGAATATTTTAAAATATTTTGCCGACGAAGAAGTTAAAAATATGCTAATTCTAGATGAAGGCGAACTAAAAAAAATTAGGATACGGTAACGCCCCGTCTATTGCTTCGTTAACCAATTTGTCAGCCCGCTTATTTTGCTCTCTGGGAACATGCCGGAAGGCAACTGACTTAAAACCGTTAGACAGCTTAAACGCTTCCGCGGCTAAAACTTTTAGCTGCGGTTCTTTTATTTTATAAGCGCCCTGCATTTGCCTTACTATAAGTTCGCTGTCCATCCGAATTTCCAAAACCATTTCTTTTCCCCTCCCTTCAGGGGAGGGGTTGGGGGAGGGTGATTTTGAAATTTGAAATTTGAAATTTGAAATTTTTTCAGCTTCCCGCAAAGCTAAAATAAGCGCCTGGTATTCAGCCTGGTTGTTAGTCGCCTCGCCAATGTATTTTTTATGCTGGCTGATAATATTGCCTTTTTCATCGGCAATTACCACCCCTATCCCGGCCGGCCCCGGATTCCCCCTTGCCCCCCCGTCGGTGTTGATAATGAGTTTGGATATTTTTTCCATACGGCTTAACTATATCAAAAAATCGGCTCCTTGTCCGATTTTTTGAATAAGGTAAAAAAATTTTCATTTTTTAATTGCTTTAGATGGATAAAAGTTTTGCTTGTTGCATACTCGTAAATCTGATGTCAAAATAGTCTCTATTTTATCTCTTACTTCCCCTATAAATTCAATGTGCCAGCCAATTTCCTTTTTTACTGGGTTAAGCTTATTTATCAAATCAAAAACCGCATTATCCACCTCGTCTTGTCTTGCTAATTGTTTTTCTGTCAGTGATCGCATAAAATCTATTTAACATTTTTCCAAAACCCATCATGAAACGCCGAAATTACTTTGCCCTCCATTCGCATCTCGTCAGTAAAACGAATATTGCTATAGTTTGAATTTTCGGGTTTTAGGTACACATACGGCGGTTTGTCTTCGGAAATAAAGCGTTTTACTGTCGTACCGTCTGGAGTTTGGGCTACTACGATGTCGTTCGTGTAAAATTCTTTCTTTTGTTGTACTAAAACCAAATCGTTATCATTTATTCCAGCGTTAATCATGGAATCGCCCGAAATTTTTAAAATAAAAACATCGTCTTGCAATCTTTCAACCTCATTAGAAACTGCCCGCCACTCGCCAGTTATCTCAACTGCTTCCATTAGCGGACCGGCTGAAGTAACGCCAACGGTGGCGACTAGAGATGGTTTATTTAATATTTGATAGCCTTTATCCTTAATAACGATTCCTCTAGCCGCTCCTTCTTGTTTTTTTATTAACTTTTGTTCAATAAGTTTTTTTATCAGGTCCAAAATTGATTGATTTGATGCAACACCCAAACTTCCCTTCATTTCCTGAAGGGTAGGGGGATAACCAGTATCTCTAATAAACTGATAAATTATTTTTAAAAGCTCTTTTTGTCTTTTTGTTATTGGTTTTTCCATAGAAATATAATAACCCGACTATTTGGTCGGGTCAAGATATAAGCTGTGGATAAACTTCAGTTTACTTGTTTTACATCGACTATTTTTAATTTTAACTGCTTTCTCCCATTCCACCCATCTTCCATCAACTCACAGGCGATATCTAAATTTTGTGATAAATCGACTGGCCGAAAATTAAAAGCAATTGCCGGAATTGTTTTTTCCCCAACCTTGATCTGCATCTGCAGATGCTGGCCGCTTGCGCCAACCGCCCTTTGCGATATAACCGAGGCATTTTTTATTAAAAATTTCGGTCTCGGATTCCCTGCGCCGAAAGGCTCTAGCTCGCGCAATAATTGATAATTGTTAATTGATAATTGTTCACTCGACAATTCAGCTTCAAGATGCATTACTGGAGATAATTCGCCATCGGACAAATTACCCTCGGCATAATCAAGCACAGATCGATAAAAAAGCTCGAAACTTTCCGGCCTTAAAGTAAGACCCGCGGCGGCTTTGTGCCCGCCAAACCTAATTAAGTGCGCGGATGAATAACGCAAAGCCTCCACAACGTTAAATTCCCCCACCGTCCTAGCTGAACCCGTGGCCTCGCCGCCCTTTAACGATAAAACAAAAGTTGGTTTGTAAAATTCCTCGGCTAATTTGCCGGCCACTAAGCCCACTACGCCCTGGTGCCAATCGGCATTCATCATTACAATAACTTTCCGCTCTTTGACAAGAAGCGCCTGTTCGCGGGCCTCGCTTAAAATCCTCGCTGTAATATCCTGCCTGCGCCGATTGACCTCTTCCAACTGCCCGGCTTTTAGCTTGGCCTGGTCTGCATCGGTTTCTAAAAGTAAACTCAAAGATGCGTCAGCATGCTCTAACCGGCCGGTGGCATTAAGCCTGGGCGCGATAATAAAACCCAATGTATAAGTATCTGGTACCCGTGAGAAGACGGTCTTCTGGGGCTTCCCCAGAAGACCGTCTTCTAACAACCCAGCCGATTGCATTAAAGCATATAACCCCGTCCACTTGGTTTTTGCCAAAACCATAAGGCCGTATTTTACCAAAGTCCGATTCTCGCCCAACAGCTCATGACAATCCGCCACAGTGCCTATCGCTACTAAATCAAGCAGCCATTTTTCCCAGCCTGCGGCATAAGTCGCAGGCTGTCCCGAGCGAGCGTTAGCGAGTCGAGGGGCTACTTTATCTTTTTTCGATAAAATTCCGCATGCCATTTTAAACGCTACTCCCACCCCTGTAATATTGGCGTCAGGATATCCATCATTAGAATTTTTTGGGT
The DNA here is from genome assembly GCA_038065175.1 of Patescibacteria group bacterium. GTDB lineage: Bacteria > Patescibacteriota > Doudnabacteria > UBA920 > UBA920 > JBBTRN01. The sequence continues at coordinate 19,547 of JBBTRN010000022.1, forward strand.
TAATCAGCGCATAAGCCTGCGGCAGTTCGCCAATAATTTCGTGATGGTCGGTAATTATCAAATCGATATTATTTTTTTTGCACCACTCTGCGGCGTCTATAGAATTTGTGCCACAGTCAACAGTAATAATCAACCCTGAACCCTCACCCTTAATTTTTTGCAGAGCCTCTAAATTCACCCCGTAGCCTTCGCTAAACCTGTCAGGAATATAACTGTTAACATTTTGATGGTTAAGATGCCGAAAAGTTTGCCTCAAAACTGCGTTGGCCGTAACCGCGTCCGCGTCGTAATCGCCGTAGATGGTAATCTTCTGATTTTTTTCAATTGCCTGCCAAATCCTCTCCACTGCTTTTTGCATATCCTTAAACAAAAACGGGCTATTCAGCCGTTCGTACTGGGGATTTAAAAATTCCTGTATTTGATGAGGTTCAGTCAAACCGCGATTATACAAGAGCTGGGCGAGCAAGCCATCATAATCTGTATAATGATGGCTTAAGTCAGCAGAAATTTTTGGTTTTAGTTTCCAGAGTTTTATCATACTGGATTTATTGTACCAATAACCGCGGGACTTGACAAAAAATATAAAACTGATATACTAATTACAGTTTATCAGGCAACGATTTGTTCCTAAATATTTGGGAACAGACCACCAGGTCAAACAACCCCTTTATGGGGTTGTTTTATTTTCTTATGTTATAATAAATTTTGGTCGGAAGCTTGGGAAGTCGAAATGACCCGGGGTCATCGTTGTCTGATAAACAAACGGTCGGGCGCAAGCTCGATGCGGTTCGACTCCGCCGATTTCCGCCACCAAAGCCTTCCCCGCAAGGGGCGGGTTTTTGGTTTTATAACGGTTCACTTTTCACAGTGTACTAGTACGCTAGTGCAAAAGGATTAAAACTTTTTCTCCTTAAATCACTATGTTGCTAATGAGCTAAGGGGATGGCAGGATTTAGAGTCCTGCCGTGCCCTGAACCGTTCTGGTTCAGGGCTGCCGTGATTTGTTTACGGGGTTTTCTTCCCCACTTAGCAACGGCTTTGGAGTTCAGTTGCCGTTTGCATTCATTAGCTTCCTCTTTTTTTTTGCGAAGACCTAAACTGATCCACCTTCAATAGATTCAATCCCGAGCGTTTTGCAAAACGCCTGAAATTGTTCGCTGTTATGGATTGCGTATCCTTTCGGATGCCGCACCACAATATTGCCGTCTCGGATTGCCAAATACAGTTCTTGGCTAATTGCGCCTGCTTCGCAATGGAAGCAGAGCTTAATTTCCAAGTTTCCGTCTTTGGTTGCCCCGAGAGTTGAGAAGGTTGCAAGAACCGCAAGCAAGCCTTTCATTGTTGCAGACGGGTTGCTATCCAATCCTTCTACTTGCATCTGTCGCGCGACTTCTGCGAGAATTACTGACATTGATTTCTCCTTTTCCTTTCTCTGAACTTGAACTAAAGCCTCTCTAGCGTTTCCGGCCCACAGGTGTCTAAGTGTAGTCGAGACGTAACAAATCTCAACTTATGCGGGTTGAACAAGACGTTGTAGGCAGAAATCTGATTGCTTCGATTAACACGGACAGTAGTTCCTTTTGTCCCCCCTTCAACTTCGGCCTTAATTTGAGGGGAGACAACTTCGACTTCCTTTACTTCCCACTCGCCGTCACTACGCAAACTTGCAATGACGACGGCTAAAAGTTCCTGTTCGTCGCCGAATATTCCTATGGGTAACTTTTCTCCATTAGCGAAGCTGAGTTTTTTTGCAAGGGTCAGCTTTTGTACCAGCTGTCCCAAAGTCAGCTTTTTCGGAGGAGGCGGCTCTACATAATTACTATGCTTGACAGCGTTACCTTGCCAACATGCCACCCACTCCGTTGTTCCGAATGGTGTCCTTATTTTCATACTTCCTCGTTTCTTTGCAAGCGAATTTCCAGCACTTTATCGCCTGCGTTTGGAATGTGCTACTGTGCTGGTTGCTTTAAACATTCGGGTCCTTTTGCATTAGCGTACTAGTACAGTGATGCAAAAGGATGCGTAAAATAACCAAAACAAAAACACCTTCCGCAAAGGGCCGGGAGGTGTTCAAAACTAATATCTGGTATCTATTACCTAATATCTACATATCAAACTCCGGACTTTGCAGGTTTAGCAAAGCCCAGTTCCAGTTCTTGTTTAATTTAAATACCGTATTTTTCATACTAGCCCAACTATATACTACTCCGAATCCTTTGTCAATAGCGTACTAGTACGCTGAAACATGAAAAAATTAAAAACCTTGCTATTTTAGGGTTGCATTAATTACCGGCAAAAGGCTTATTCCGGTCATTTCTTCAGGCTTGCTTATGCCCATGAGCTCCAAAACCGTAGGCGCAATGTCGCCTATACTGCCATCCGGAGTTCGGGAAGCCAGGCTCAAAAAATTTAAATCTTTCATTTTGCTGAATTTCAATTCACGGGAAACGATTAAAAACGGCACGGGATTATTGGTGTGATCCTTATTTATGCCGCCGGTTTTTAAATCTATCATTTGCTCAATGTTACCGTGGTCCGCAGTAATGATTAAACAGGCTCCTGCCTCCAAACTGGCGTCCACAAGCTTTTTTAACTGGCTGTCTAAAACTTCAACAGCCTTAATCCCGGACTTTAGCGAACCGGTGTGGCCAACCATGTCGGCATTGGCAAAATTTGCCACAAAAAAATTAGTTGGGCTGTTAATTATGCTAGCGCTCAATATATCCGCCAGCTCTTCGGCCGACATTTCGGGGTGGTCAACATAATTTCTTGCGTTGTCGGGACTAGCCACAATTTTTCTTTCCTCTTTGGGAAAGGGATCTGTCCTGCCGCAGTCAAAAAATGAGGTAACATGCGCGTATTTTTCGCTTTCCGAAATATGGAACTGCGGAAGGTTTTTCTGGGCAAGTACTTCAGCTAAATTATTTTTTAAGTTTACCTGCTCAAAAGCCACGCGGACTTCGGGCAAATTCTGCGCGTATTCAGTCATTGTGGCAAAATACAGGTTTTTGATAGGCGGGTGGCGATAATTTTCCGGGAGCTTTGGGGGCTGGATAAACGCCTGGGTTAGCTGTAATGCCCTGTCCGGGCGGAAGTTGAAAAAAATCACGGAATCATTATCGTCGATTTTTGTAATTGGGTAATTCTGGCCGCTTTGGCCAATCTCGCATATGACAGTCGGTTTTATCATTTCATCATAAACGCTATTTTGGTAATTCCTCCAAATGCAGTCTTCGGCAGAATGGGCAATTTCGCCCTCTCCATGGACCAACGCCTTATAAGTAAGGTCAGTCTGGTTCCAGTGCCCGCCCCTGTCCATTGCGTAAAAACGGCCGGATATGGTGGCAATTTCACCCACACCGATTTTTGCAATTCTTTCCCTTAACTTTTTTATGGAATCCTGCGCGGCTTTTTCCGCTGTATCCCGTCCGTCCGTAAACATGTGGATGTAAACTTTTTTTAAGCCCTTGTCTTCAGCCAAAGCCAAAAGCGCGTATAGGTGTTCGTCCAGGCTGTGCACTCCGCCTTCCGAAACCATGCCTAAAAGATGCAGGCGGGAATTATTCCGGCTGGCATGGTTTATGGCCTCCAAAAGGGTTTTATTTATAAAAAAATCCCCGTTCTGGATAGCAGCGGAGATTCTTGGCAAATCCTGCCCCACAATCCTCCCTGCGCCAATATTTAAATGCCCAACCTCACTGTTACCCATCTCCCCCCATGGCAGGCCGACAAGCGGCCCGGAAGCGTGCAGGGTAAAGCTCGGGTAATTGGCAGCCAAGTAATCTAAAGTCGGGTGCCTGGCACGAAAAATCGCGTTGCCGTGGGAAGGGCTAGCCACGCCAAAACCGTCTAAAATTACCAAAACCACCTTTTTGTAAATAACTCTTTCCTCCGTCCCTGTTGTGGGAATAATCTTTTTTTCTTTTTCCTCCCCCTTAGAAGGAGGACTAGCTTGCCCCGTACCGAATGGTACCGGGGGGGAAGGGTTGGTATTAGACAGAACAGGTTTAGGTACATCCAAAATCGCCGCGGGATGATTTATCGGCCCACTAGCAGGCGGATGGGGCACAGGCAATCTACCTCCCCCTTTAAGAAAGGAGAAGCCAGGGGGGTTTTGGTTAGGTAAAAAACTCGGCGGGGAGGATAATAAATTTTGTTTCAAATTATCGGGCATAGAAATAACAGCCCAAATTTCGCTAATTTTTGGACAAATTTATTATATCAAACAATAAACCCTTTACAAAACCCCGATCTTATTATAATTCTATGACACCCCTTGCAACTTTTCACCCCTCCAAAACTTATAAATTACTGAAATATAAGCGGCGGCAAAAAACGCCCAAATTAAATCTTCAATAGGTGCTTTTAAAATAATTAAGCCGGAAAGCTTGTCAAGATACCAAACATTTTGCACCCAACCTGGACTAAGCCATTCTGCCCACCAAAACCACAACACTGCCAAAGGTACAGATATGAACCCTATCAATAGCGACGGCAAGATTAAGTCTTTTCTTCTTAACCAAATAAAAAAAATGGCCACCCCAAAAGCTATTACAGAACTATAAAAACTATGCAGACTTAAAACAAAAAAAGTAAAGTAATTCAAAAATAAAAACAAAATAATTGTAAAAAATCCAAAAAACCTATTTGTATCATCCAGTGAATTTAAAGGCACGGTTTTCTTTTTGAATAATATCTGATAAAGAACGCTCAAGCCTCCTCCCCCGAAAAAACAAAACATGAAATCTTCAATGCCAAATTTTGTGCCCGTGATTGTTTCGGGATGCCACCAATCAATTAAAAATAGCGGCTGCATTAAATAAGCTGACGCGCCGAATATTGCGGATACCCAAAGCAATTCTTTCCTTGTGTCTTTCCGCCAGAAAAATATTATTAGCCATGCCGCTACAAAAATTAAGTCAGAAAATAAATAGGCATATTTGTACATACGAATTTTTTATAGATTTTTTAAAAAATTTTCTAATACAATGTTCATTGCCCATATTCCTGATCCTGCGAATGCCCAAAAAGGCACGCTTAACCAACTGGTAGTTCTGTTTAATAGTGGAAATTTTTCATAAAGCCATAAATGCCTTCCTCTTATCCCTAAATAAGTCTTACCCACCAATGCCTCAAGTAATGGGCCAAAAATTGACCAAAAAAAGAAGATAGCAAATATTTTCATACCTTCAACCTTAAATAAAGGTTCCTCGCAGCAGAGCTGGCGAGGTATTAACTGCAAGGGGAGAACTATCATTTCGGAGCAAAGCTCCGAGGTATTAAACCTGTATTAGCTCCTCGGCTCGCAAGATAATCCTTAAGGATTATCTTGACTCGCTCTACGTCGCGAATAAAAACAAAAATGATATTAACGGCAATATAAAAACTGCCGCATACTCATACCAAAAATATTTCTTTTTATAATGCAAAAAATGAGAGGTTAAAAGAAAACCAACGGGTATGGATAATAAGTAAATCAAATGATATTGCATACTATTTCAAACTTTCAATGCCTGGCAGTTTATTTCCGGCTAAGTATTCGAGCATGGCCCCGCCGCCGGTCGAGACATGGTCAATATGCTCAAATTGGTGGGTCTGGCGGATAATGTCTACCGTGTCCCCGCCGCCTACCACCACAAAGGCTTTGCCTTTCCCCCGCCCGCCAATGAGCCTCGCAAGGGCAAAGCTCGCGTGGTGGAAAGGCTTTTTTTCGTACATACCCAAAGGCCCGCTCCAAACTATAGTTTTGGCGGTTTTAATGTGTTTGGAAAATTCCATAATAGTTTTTGGTCCGGCGTCTAAAATTTGTTCCCGTGGTGATACTTCGTACGGTAAACACACCCGAATACTGTCTGTATCCATATTTTTATTTGCCACTACCACATCCAGCGGTAAAATTAATTTATTTTTATAGTTTTTCATTATTTGAAAAGCTATCCTATCTTCGCCTTCTTCGACTTTAGATAAGCCTATTTCATAGCCTTTATTTTTAAACATAAGGCTCGCGACTCCCCCACCGACTAATATTATATCTGCTTTTTTGCCTAAATTTTCCAAAGCCCCGACTTTTTCAGTCAGCTTAATGCCGCCGGTCATAAGCACCAAAGGCTTTTTAGCGTGTTTTAATACAGCATCCAGAGATTTAATTTCCTGCTCCAAAAGCAGGCCTGCATAAGAGGACAGGAGCTTCGTAACGCCTACATTCGATGCCACCGGATGATGTGTCTTGGTGAAATCATCGTCTACATATATATCTGCCAAACTGGCTAATTTGTTGGCAAATTCCGAATCGTCAGAAAGTTCTTCGGGATAATATTCTAAATTTTCCAAAAATACCACATCTTTTTTTGGAATATTTTTTATTTGCTCTAGATGTTTTTCCTCACGAATGTCGCCGCTATAAAAAATCAAGTGTGGGATTTCATAATCCGGCAAAGCATAATTTGTCGCAATAAACTTGAAGCCTAAAAGATCAGCCATGCATTCAGCGGCGGGTCTTAGGCTAAATTCTGGAACCGGCTTGCCCTTAGCCCGCTTCATCTTGCCGCAAATAATTACTTTATTGCCGTTTGATCTTAAAAATTTCACGGTCGGCAAAAACGAGCGCAAACGAAAATCATCGCTCACCTTACCTTTGGCTAAATCAACCGAGGCATCTACACTGCCACGAACTAGAACTGTCTTATGTTGTATCTTTGATGTTTTAAGATACTTTACTATCATTTTATTTACCTACCATTATTACCTCTTCCACCAACCTATTAGAATACCCATATTCATTGTCATACCATGCCACGACTTTCACAAAATTGCCATCTACGACTTGGGTTAGAGAAAGGTCGACTATGGCCGATGCAGGGTCGCCGACAATATCAGTTAAAACCAACGGCTCGCTCGATACCTCTAAGAATCCTTTATAGTGCTTGTCTTTAGATGCATCAATAAAAGCCTGGTTGATTTCTTCTTTGGTCGTGTTTTTCTTTAGGAGGATGGTGAAATCGGACAAAGAGCCAACAGAAGTAGGCACCCTAAAAGCTATGCCATCGAACTTACCTTTTAGGTCAGGTATAGTTTGTGTAGCCGAGATGGCCGCTCCCGTGGTCGTGGGGATAATATTTATGGCCGCGGCGCGCGCCCTTCTAAGGTCGTTCGATTTCCCGCCAGGCGGTGGCCCGTCCACCAAATTTTGTTCTGCTGTATAGCTGTGGATGGTTGTCATAAACGCCTTTTCCACGCCGAATTTTTTATGCAAAACATCCAAAACTGGAGCTATACAGTTAGTGGTGCAGGAAGCGTTGCTGATTATGTTTTCGCCATTATATTTATCCTGATTAACTCCAAGTACTATGGTATGTGTAATCCCTTCGTCTTTCGCGGGAGCGGAAATAATAACTTTTTTTGCCCCGGCTTTAAGGTGTGCCCCGGCTTTTTCGCTGTCTGTAAACCTGCCGGTAGATTCAATTACCACATCGACCCCCAATTTCCCCCAAGGCAAATTAGCCGGGTCTTTTTCCCCGAACACCAGATACTTTTTGCCGTCAACGATGATATTGCTTTCATCTGACGAAACATCATGCGGAAACTTGCCGTAATTGCTGTCGTACTTTAAAAGATGCGCTAAGACCGCGGTTGAAGTCAAATCGTTTATGCCTACAACTTCCAACTCCGCTTTTTCCAGGGCAATTTTAAACGCCTGCCTACCGATGCGACCAAAACCATTTATTCCAACCTTAATTTTTGACATATTAATATCTTAATAATTTTTTAATTGTTTATGTAAAATTTCGCGTTGTTTTTTCTGGTTGCTTTTCTTTATTTCCAAATTTTTCCTGGTCTTGGGCATTTCCTGGTACTCGGCGGCCATTAAGACGGAGGCTTTCCAGCTCAAAACAATCCCGGTGCCCAATACCCCTAAAAAAATAATAATGCAAAACCTTAAAACTATATTCGGCTCGCGCACCCCTTCGCCAATTAATCCGCTCATGAAAGTTAGTCGTCTTTCCTTTCTACTATTGCCAATACCTGTTTTTTTACCTTCTCGCTGTCAATAATTACTGCTTTAAAATTTTTCATTTTTTTTAGTTTATCCTCAATTTCCTTTTTGGTCAAAAGCCCGGCCTGAGGCCCAACTTTTTGCACTACACTCCCAGCGTTCACCGGGCCCCACAAAAGAGCCTGGGAATGGGGCAGACCGTAAAAAAGAGCGGAAATATAAGCGGTAGTAAAACCGTCCCCCGCTCCCGTGGCTTCTAGCCTGGGTCCGGGATATACCGGGGAATAGTAAAAGCCTTCGTGGCTATAACTATACGCCCCCTTCCTGCCGTCTGTAAGAGCCACGGCTTTGGGGCCAAGTTTTATTAATTTTTTTGACAATTCCTCCGGATCTCTCCCGCATTCCCCCACCCAACTTTGGGCTTCCTCCATATTTAATGATAACACATCGGTCCGCTTTAAAATTGAGGCATTGGCTTTCGGCCCTGCCCTAAGCATAAAAGTTCCCGGATTAAAACCTAATTTTACTTCATAACGGTCAATATATTTGCAAAGATCAGGGTAAATTTTTTCAAAGCCCTCTCCCATACTGGTAAGATATGCCCACTGGGAATGAGCCAAAGAAGGAAGCTTGTATTCGCGATGCTGGTGAAAAACTAATATTGTTCTTTCACCCTCGTGTGAAATGACAAAAGAAGCATTGGTGCTATGCTTATCATCGATGATTATGTAGCGCTCCGACACGCCTTCCTTTTTCATTTTATGCAAAATTTCCCGTCCGCCTACGTCGTGGGCTAAAACAGTGTAAAAACCGGCTTTCATCCCAAGCCTAGATGACCCGACGGCATTATTAGCCGCGTTGCCCGCGACAGTTTTATACATTTCATCCACGGGCAATTTGTCTCCCCAATTCAAAACCGCCTTTTCCTTGCCATTGATATTTTTTATTTCAATATCTTTAACAAACAAAAAGGTGTCTATTGTCGCGTCGCCGATGGAAATAATGTCGAACATATAATCACAGATCTTTTAAGGCACACGGATTACACAGATTCACATATTAATTTTAAATTTTGCGCTGTAATTTTACACTTTTCGCTTTACATTTTACGCTTTAATACCCTCCTCACAGCCTCCACAACCGCCGCTTTATCCATTTTATATTTTGCCAAAAGTTCTTCCGGCTTGCCGCTTTCGCCAAAAGTATTTTGCATGCCGACCATCTCTACAGGAACAGGATAATGGAGAGCTAAAACTTCAGCCACAGCCGAACCGCATCCAGCCATAATTTGATGCTCTTCCACGGTTACTACTGCCCCGCACTTTTTTGCCGCGCTTTTGATGGTTTGAATATCTATAGGCTTAATTGTATGGTTATTTACAACCATACAGCTAATGCCTTCTTTCTCTAAATCTATGGCAGTCAAAAGCGCGTTGTATAAAACTGGACCGCTACCGATTACAACAACATCGTCACCTTCCCTAAAAACTTCCGCCTTGCCTACTACAAACGGCGTTTCCACTGTTGTAATCAACGGAGTCTTGGAGCGGCCAACCCTAAAATAAGCAGAGCCTTCCATCCGTCCTAGAGCAACCACTGCTTTCCTGGCTTCCACAAAATCACAAGGCACCACCACTGTTAAATTCGGCAAAACGCGGGTTATTGCAATATCTTCCAAAGCCTGGTGGGTAGCGCCGTCCGGCCCTACGGAAACCCCGGTGTGCGCTCCCGCGACCTTCACATTTGCCCGGCTATAACAGACGCTCACGCGCAATTGGTCCCAACTGCGCCCCGGAGAAAAAACAGCATAAGATGACACAAACGGCACTTTGCCATATAGCGCGAGCCCCGCGGCAATGCCCATCATATTTTGTTCCGCTACCCCGCATTCTATAAATCGCTGCGGATATTTTTTTGCAAATTCCAATACCTGTGTGCTCTCCGCCAAATCCGCGGTTAATACGACCACTCTTTCATCTTCTAAAGCCAAATCCAAAACTCCCTGGCCATAACCTTTACGGGTAGCTTCCTGCTCAATGTCTTCTTGCCCAATTTTAAGATTGAGATTCAGCATAATTCCTAATTCATAATTCTTGATTCATTACTCATGTTCACTTTTTATTTGTCCCCTAAGAGTCCTTATTTCATCCAAAGCTAATTTTGCCTGTGCTTTGTCCGGTGGGCTTCCATGCCATTTGTAGTCCCCTTCCATAAAATCTACGCCTTTGCCGGGGATAGTATGGGCTATTATGACTGTGGGCTTTTCATAAATTGCTTTGGCTTCATAGCAGGCATCAATTATCTCTTGAAGATTATGCCCGTCAACTTCTAAAACATGCCAATTAAAAGCTTCGTACTTGGCTTTTAAATTTTCCAAAGGCATAATGTCTTCCGTGTAACCGTCTATTTGGATGTTATTCCGGTCAATAATTGCGGTAAGATTATGGAGCTTATATTTTCCAGCAAACATTACCCCTTCCCAGGTTTGTCCTTCCTGTTGTTCGCCGTCAGACATAATTAAATACACGCGTTGGGATTTTTTCCTGTCCATCATAAGCCCGTAAGCAAACCCCACGGACTGCGAAACACCCTGCGCTAAAGGACCCGAGGTAGTTTCGAGCCCTGGCAAAGAGAGGTTGTGCGGATGCCCCTGTAGGCGGGAGTTTAATTTACGCAAGGTTTTTAGCTCCTCTTTAGGAAAATACCCGGCTTCGGCCAAGCTCGCGTACAAAACCGGGTTTATATGCCCGCAGGAAAGGACTAAAAAATCCCTGTCCGGCCACTTGGGAATTTCGGGCTGATGGTTTAAAACATTAAAATAAAGCGCGGTAAACACATCGGCCATGCCCAAAGGCCCGGCCGAATGCCCGCTTCCTGCTTCTAAAAGCATTTCAATAATGTCTTGCCGGACATCGTTGGCTTTGTATTTTAATTCGTTTATGGATAATTTTTGCATTTTGTGATGTCCGAGAGTGTGGGTTTTAGCCTTCTCCCTTTAGGGGAGAAGGTGGCCAACGGCCGGATGAGGGTATTAATAGTCTAACAAATTTTTCCTTAATTTCTCTAAAACTCCTTCTATATTTTTATCAACATCAATATTTTGAAATCTTAAAACTTTATAGCCTTGACCGATTGCATACTGCTGTTTATTTTCATCTTTGGTTTTTATTTCAGGTTCACTATGCTGACCGCCATCGAGTTCAACAATAATTTTCTTTTCATTACAACTAAAGTCATAGATATAATCCCCAATGACCATCTGTTTTTTAAATTTGAAACCATAAAATCTTCTGTTTCTCAATCTTTCCCACAGCTTTATTTCCCAAGGAGTTTCTTTTTTTCGTAAGCTCCTGGAAAGGTTGACAAAATTTTTATCAAGATTTCGCATAAGTCACCCTCATCCGCCCTTCGGGCACCTTCTCCCCGCCGGGAGAAGGCTAACTCCCCTGTTCTGCTGAAATTGATTGCGCTTTTTTTTTAAAATGCCGCACTAAGCTTAAAACAATAAAAACTACTGCAATCCAAAAAAAAAAGTTCCAGATAAAGCTGTTGGGCAAATAAAAATAATCGGTAATTGGAAATTTAATTACCATCACGACTTCCCCTATACTAGGAGGGATATGAACTGAAAATGGAAATCCAAAATCTTTAGCATAATACGTTTGCGTAAAGACCGTATTCTGGCGAACTACATGACCACCAAAAAGAGAGCCAATCAGTAAGATTAAGTTTAATGTCATAGATATGACCACACTCCACCCCGCCAAATGTTTTTTTGTTTCTAAACTAAAAATTTTCATTTCGCAATAAATTTCTACAAATTTCTTAATATCAAATAATTTCTGCTTTTAGCTTTTCATAAGTCTGGTTTATGTCAGCTGATTTCACCAGCGCAGATCCTACGCAAATTAAATCCGCACCCGCGTCTTTACAGCCTTTTATGTTGGTTTCATTCACGCCGCCATCTACTTCTATTATAGCATGCGGCAATAACTCTCTTAGTTGTTTGATTTTTTGAAGTGTTGACGGGATAAAAGCCTGCCCTTGCTTTCCCGGGACAACGCTCATAACGAGATACTGGTCTGCTAAAACATCTTTTAATACATCTACCGGCGTATCGGGATTAATTGCCACTCCGGTCTTAAGACCCATAGATTTAATGTTTGTAAGCGCTGATAATAATTCTTTTACTGATGGGAAAGCCTCGTAATGCAGGATCAAAGTCTTAAACCCGCAAATCTGGTAGTCTAAAAAGTCTTCAGGCGCTTTGACCATTAAATGCGCCTCCCAAGTAAAAGCCGGGTTTAGGGTATCCATATCTCCAGCCTCTAAAAGATGGTTCTCAATAAATATGCCGTCGCCAAAATCCACCTGGATCCTTTCGATTCCAGGAATTTTTGTAACCAAAGAAATCTTTTCCAAAAACCCTTCTTTGGTCTTTTCTAGAATGGCAGGTACAATCATTGGCATAGATAAACATTAAACAAAACTACAGTACTACATAGTACTGGAGTTTTTTCCAACTTCAATTTTTGTTATCTTTTCTATCCTCCTCTTGTGCCTATCGCCTTCGAATTTTGTTTCCAACCATAAATCAACCGCCTGTTTGGCTTCGTCCTCCGATAAAAACCTTGCGCCCAAAGACAGTACATTTGAATCGTTATGTTGGCGGGATAATTTAACAATTTCTAAATTTCCCCCGTAATACACAGCCGCCCGTATGCCTTTTACTTTGTTAGCAACAAGCGCTTCACCCTGCCCGCTATAGCCTATTACAATACCTCGATTAGATGATCCAGCCGCGACTTTTTGCGCGCATGGATAAATAAAATCCGGATAATCGTCATCTTGATTAAAAACAGTTGCCCCGCAATCCTCTACTTCCAAGCCTTTTGATTTCAAATAATCAATAAGCTGATTTTTTAATTCAAACCCCGCGTGGTCGCTTGCGATAAATATCATAGTGGTCAGTGGAAAGTGGTCGGTGACTAGCAATCTTTCTGATCACTATTCACTACTCACTGTGCACTAATAATTAATAATTTGATTAAAATGGCTGGCAATTAAACTCGCGCCCCCCACGAGCAACCCGTCCACATTCCTCTGGTCTAAAAAACTCTTAGCATTTGATGGGTTTACACTGCCCCCGTAAAGAATTTTTGATGCCTTAAATTTAGCCTTGATAAATATCGCGATTTTTTCGGAATGTTCTGGCGTTGCGATCTTTTTTGTGGCATAAGGGTCACCGGAAGAAATCGCCCACACCGGCTCATAAGCAACCACGACTTTAGATGCATCAACATCCTTCAAATCGATATTCAGCTGATCACGCAAAACATCCGCCACTTCCAAATCGTCCTGTTCCACGGTGGTGCCAAAGCCTACGCATAAAATTGGCGTTATTTTATTTTCAATACACGCCTTCACTTTCGCATTCACCATCTCATCTGTATCACCCACTGCCCGCTTTTCGCTGTGACCAACAATACAATATTTAATTTTTAAATCCCTAAGTTGGGATGCGCTAGTTTGTCCCGTAAAAGCGCCTTTCGCTTCCCAAAAGCAATCCTGGGCGCCTAAGCTAGAATAATCTATTTGCGATAAATAGATAGTCGGTGGGCACAAAATCACGACATTCTTTTCAGTATGTCCGATGGATGACGCGAGCTTTTGTGCGTCTTTCAGGCTTGTAGGATTAAGTTTCCAATTTGCGATTATCAATTTTTTCATAAAAAAATCGAATCAACGAATCCGGACGAATCTGCGAATGACTACGAATATACGAATTCTAATTTTTACGCAATATTCGATGTGGTAAGGCAGACCGTGCCCAAAAGTTTACTAATAAACCTAAATCAAGATTAAGAATCTGTAAATATCTCTGAACTTGCGTATAGTCATCCTGGCTTAAAAATGGCTTTGCTTTAATCTCAACAAGAATTTTATCATAAACAATTAAATCAATCCGGTTACCTGTATTACCTGCCACCAATTCTCTTCTGCATGGAATAGTTAGTTCTCCAAACCTTACCACCATTATATCACCATATTGTTTTTCTTTAGCAAAGCGGCCTAATCTCTTTTGCGCGTAGAAACAAACTCCTGCAATCTGAAAGGATTCATCTGCATCAGGACTTACGCACCGCCGCTTTTTAGTCAGGCCAAGCCTGACTTGCAAAGCGGCTCTGGCCAACTTCTTCGTTATTTTCCTGCGGTTTTTGTCGTCGTAGTCTGACTACGCCTCCAAAAATCCTCGGAAAATGCCTCGAATTTGGCTCAGTGCGTAAGTCCTGTGCATATAAAACCTTCTCTTTATCGACTTTATAATTCGTCATATTCGCAGCCATTCGCAGATTCGTTCCATTCGCAGATTCGATTTACTCTTCCCCTCTCAAAAACTTCGCGCTCACCTCGGGCAAAATCGGGTTCACCGGAATGCCGGTGGCGTATTCAAAACCTGCCCAAATGGTTATGCGCGGAAAAATGGTTAAATGCCAGCGGTAGACGCGCGGATCATAAGTTTTACTTTCCCTTAAAAGCGGCATAGTGTGAATATAAAAATTCAAAGGCGGGTCGCTTAATTTTGTATAAAGTTGCCCGAGCATAACTTTTAACACGAACGATAAATGGTGAATTTCCTCCTCCGTGGCTTCCTCAAACCTCGCGCACTGCCTTTTGGGCAAAATCCAGGTTTCAAAAGGCTTCCTCGACGCGTAAGCGCTCAAAACCACAAAATGCTCATCCTCATAGACTATCCTTGTTTTTACATCCCGCTCTTCTTTTATTATATCACCATATATGTCAGATTGGTGGGATTGGTAATAATGTTGGCATCCCATAATTTCGGCGTGGATATGCGGAGGCACTATGGGAGTGGCGAGCAGTTGGTAATGGGGATGGATTATGCTGGCTCCTGCATCCCGCCCGTGGTTATGGAAAATCTGCACGTACGCCGTTTCCGGATGCTTAGAAAGCTCATTAATGCGCTGGATAAAACACCTTAAAGACAATTCAACGGTGGCAATCGACTGCAAAGCCACGGGTTCGTTATGCTTGCGCGTGATAATTACTTCGTGGTCGCCTGCGCCGGGAGAAGAAATATAAAATTCTTTATGGCGGTGCAAAGCCGTATGCTCCAGGGAAGGGAACTTATTGGGGATTACCCTAAGCTCCCAATCTTTATTTTGTAAACCCTTTTGCAGTTCCGGGACAAAAGCCTGTTTACCCAAATGCTTTTGGTGGTTGTCCGCCATTCGGGCTAAAATATCCGAAGTATAACGGCCAATCTCCGGATTTAGATGTTCGTTGCCAACGCAAAAAACGCAATTTTTATCTTCTTCAGGCACACCGTGCATGACAGAATAAGTTTTGTATTCATCCGGCCTTTTGCCCCTGGCCGGCGCCATAAGCACCCAGGCTTTGGTTATTGGATTTTGTCGGAATTCAGACATTTTATTATATAGAATGGAGTCCCTCCTAAGCTTTAGCGAAGGATGGGTCGAAACTCTGACATAAATATTTTATAGAGTGGAGATCCGCCGTAGCTTTCCTGTCCGCCGAAGCTTCAGCGAAGGAGGAAGCGAAGGCTGGACGGAATTCACTCATACCGATCCGAATGACCCGAATCATTATCCGAATTATCCGAATTTCCACTTCGGGTCATTCGGGTATAATTCGTAGATTTGGGTCGGTTTAAATAATTTTGCAAAATTATCTGCGCGGCTAAACTGTCTTTATTTTTATCTCCGCCCGGCAAATTCTTGGTCATTGCTGATGATAATCTTTCATCCATAACCTCAACTTTCAAACCCGTTTTACTTTCCACTTGCACCTTGAACCTTGCAACTTCTTTTGTCTTCTCTGTTTCTTCTCCGCTCATATTCAAAGGCCAGCCAAGAACAATGGTGGTAATCTGATGCTGGCCGATGATTGATGGTATTTGTTTCCAAAATTCTTTGGGAGATAAAATAGTTAGCTCTCTAGCCAAAACCTGCGATTCATCGGAAATTGCCAAGCCGATCCGTTTTTCTCCATAGTCGATTCCTAATGCCCGACCCGAATTACCCGAATTTGAATCCGAATTACCCGAATTAAAAGCGCTATTTAATACTCTTTTTGGTTTTAAATGGGAATCGCGAAAATTTACAATCATACCCAACTCAAGATTAGCTCCAAATAAATACCTTAGCATCTGATAATAATCTTCTTTGGTGATATAATTTTTGGCTTTAAAATCAACTAATATCTTTTGAGCTATATAAAAATCGACTTTATTCCCTGCTGGTGATTTGGGATTTAGTTGGACGATATTATATTCCCTTTTATAATTCACTTTCTCGAACTTTAATAAATCTTCAAATTCATCACAATATTGCCTCTCTCTACAAAATCGCCCCAACTTTCTTTGCACACGAAAACACAAACCTGTAATTTGATAAGATAAATCTTTTTCTATAATTCGGGACATTCGGATAAAATTCGTAGATTCGGGTCGGTTATCACTTGGCTTCGCCAAGTACAACCCTCACTGCCTTTTCCTTGCCTTTGGAATACACCCGCAAAGCAATTGTTTCTCCGACATCTTTATTTTTTAACTGCCCGGCAAATGTCACATTCTTGTCCAATTTCACCCCATCGATTTCTAAAATAATATCGTTTTCCAGCAAACCAGCTTTATCTGCCGGACTTCCCGGGATAACCGCAAAATCCACCGCGGAGTCTCCCCGAACCAATAAAGCCCCGAAATCCTTTGGTAATGCTTCGGTTTCCGCCAAAGCTTTAGTTATCATTATATAACGGACACCAATAAACGGCCGAATAATTTTGCCCAGCTTGCGAAAACTATCCAAAGCTTTTTGCGCGTCATTTGAAGGGATAGCAAAACCCACCGCTTGCCCATTGAGGTCCACGGCCGTGTTAATTCCAACCACCTGGCCGGCGGTATTTAAAAGCGGGCCCCCGGAATTTCCCGGGTTAATTGCCGCGTCAGTTTGGATTACCCCCTCGAGCGATTCAAAACCCCCGGCTCCTCCGGCGGTAATGCTCCGGCCAATCCCCGAAACCACTCCCGTAGTCACGGTATTTTGGTACTGGCCTAAAGAATTGCCAATGGCCACCACCTGCTGCCCGATTTGGATTAAGCTGGAATCCGACAATTCTAAAAATTTAGCCCCGGTTATTTCAATCTTCATTATTGCCAAATCATTCCCCGGATCAGCCGCGACAACCTTGCCTTCATGCTCCTTCCCGTCATTGGTTATTACCGTGTAACTGGCCGCGGAATCCGAAACCACATGCTTGTTAGTCAAAATCAACCCATCTGCGGAAACAAAAAATCCGCTTCCCGCGCCAACCCTCTGGACATTCGGCTGGTTAGCTTCCGGCAAATCAAAAAATGGGAAAAAGGGGTTAAACTGGAGAAGCCTGTTTAAATCTTTAGTAATAATAATAGAAACAACCGCGGGACTGGCCTTGTTTACCACTCCAATAACCGCGGATTCTTCCGACAAAATAATACTCTGGTTTACGGCCTCTGGCTCATTCTGTGTTAAGCCCAAATATTTTTGCAAAAACGGGTTCTTCAAAACATAAATCCCGCCAAAAACCCCCCCGACTATCCCGAAAACCAAAGCTAAAATAATTATCAAAACCACTGACTTCACGCCCGCGGTTTTAGTATGGTCATATAAGCCTTGTGTTAAAGATTCGGTTTTTATTTCTTTTAATTCAGGCATATTTTTCAGCATAATATATTTATTATAGCAATAAAATTCAGTATTTCAAAATCATTAGGCATCATTGTAAAACAATGATGCCTAATGAAAAAATATATATTTTTATGGATTCTCTAGGGACACCGGGTCATTTGGCAATACCGTACAGCCCCTTGGGTATTTGGCACATTCCTGCTCCAGCAAATCTTCTTGCGTCGGTGGAAGAGGCGGCTGTTGGTACACGCTCGCGTCAATCGGCAATACCGGAGCGAGCTGCGCCGCGGCTAAACAAGTTTTTTGTTCTTTGAACACTCCCAAGGCTCCATTTTGGGGAACAGCCCCGCGGAACACAAATTTATTTATTAGAGTCTGGGTAAGCTGGGAGACAAAACCGCTAATAAAACTTTTGGAATTGCTGATCCCCAAATTCATTAACGCGTTCAAGCTTGCCCTGGAAGCGCCGATAATATTATTAACCGAAATCGCGATAGCGCTATTGACCGTATCTCTCGGTGTTTTAAGCCCCGGGCTGGTTAATTCCCTTTCAGCGGCTTTTTCCGCTTCAGACTTGGC
This sequence comes from Patescibacteria group bacterium, assembly GCA_038065175.1. Lineage (GTDB taxonomy): Bacteria > Patescibacteriota > Doudnabacteria > UBA920 > UBA920 > JBBTRN01. The sequence goes on from JBBTRN010000022.1 coordinate 37,826, forward strand.
AATTTGCGCCTGGCCTTCGTAAAACTGCTCCCATCCAAAGGGGCTCGACAAATAATCGCCCACCCGGGCCAATTTAGAATAATATTCCGGATCCGAAGGGCTCAAACTTTTTACATCAAAACCTAAATACTCCTGAGCCTTTGCCTGGAAAACAGGCCTTAGGTTCCCAATATTTCCTCCACAATTAAATTGCGGGATAAACCGCTTGATTATTTGACGGTCAAACTGGCTGCTCACATATTTCTCCAAATAGTCATCCGTATATTGCCCGGCAACAAGCGCGTCTGTGTAGTATAAAAAATTTGCGATTAAATAATTTCCTTCAATTTTCGCAATAAACTTATTAAGCATCGCGCCCATAAACTGCGAAAAGGCGGTAACCAAACCCTCTTCCAAAGCTTCTTTAATTATTCTCGGTATGTCGCCGACGGTTATGGTAACCTCGCCAATCCCCAAAAAAGCGTGAGCTTGTTTAATAATGCGGGTTTCGGAATCATCCCCTGAAAAAGCATAGATGGGATAAATCTCCGCCCTTGCTATTTGATATTTTTCTGCCAATCTCCCCACCTCCTGGCCTGCGATTTTAAACTGCTCATTTATAACGGAATATTCATTGTATAACCTAGGCCAAGGTTGGGTACTTTGGTTTTCGGCATATTCCAAAGAACCTGCAATTAGTTCGCCATATGACGCAAAAGCCTTAGCTGTTGCCTCCTGTAATTTGCGGACATCGCTGGGCGCTGCCAGGCTTAACACCTCTTCCAAAGTTTTTTCCTGCTGGTTTCTTAACCGATTTAGGCTGTTTACATCTTCCGTAAATAAGGCCGAGTTATCTACTTTAACCATAGTGTTAAAATTCAAAGCGCTGCCCGTAAGCCTAGCTAAATAATCCACCACGGCTTGCTGCCCGGAATCAGTAGACCGCGCGAAACGCGACGCGTCTATTGGCGCTTCTATTACAGGGTTATTCACGCCCAACTCCGTTTCCACTTCATTTCTAATTTCCTGCTCGGTTAAAATCTCTTCAAACAGCGCCTTGCTGGCCTGGGTATCGATTTTTAGGCTGTCCAAATACTCCAAATATTTTTGCGCGTCAACCCCGCTTTGGCCGGAACCGATGGACGAAGGCTTTTCCCGGAATAAAAAATCCGGCTTGCTGGTTAAAGTAATTATAGACAAAATTAAAACCAGCACCCCGGCTCCCAATAGTGTTTGTTTTTGTTCGGCATCTAACATAATAGGCTGATTCCTTAAAACACACGGATTTTACTGATCACACTGTGTTTTCTTACCAAAAACATTAAACCTGCAACATTCCTGTCAATTTTGTGATTATTCTATTAATTCTCCGCCAAATACCTGCAAAACATCCACCAGCGCCCCGGCCTGTGCCTTTTCCGGCTCTTGGCGCACGGCTACTTCGCCCCCCACTGCCAAATTTTGCCCGTAAGTTTCCCTTAAAATCTTTACGATGCTTTCTTGGTTCTTGGCGTGTTCCAAATTTTGCTTGTGGAATTTATATTTGACGCTTACAATTACGCGAGCGCCGTCCACTCTTGCCAAAGGCGCAGTCCTTAACAGCTGGGCAAGGGGACCGTTTACGTCTTTTAATTTTTCAATCACCCGGGGCCATTCTGCCGCGATTTGCTCGAGCGTGATGTTGGTTAACGCTGACTCAATACCAGCTTCCTTGGCTTCTACCCAACTCTTTCCAGCAACTTCCAAAGCACTACCGGAAACCTCAACCTTGAGCCCGGGCCCTATGGTTGATTTTACCGGCTTATGATTTGGCGCCGGCTGGTTATTGCTATTACCGAGTTTTCGCATAGAAGCTTCGACTCCGGCGAGTAGCACCGGCAGATCCGGGCTAGGCGACGCAGTCTGCTCTTTGAGTGACCTTAAAAATAACCTCATAATATGGATGATTTCATTCTCGGTTACGCGGCCGACCGACTGTTGTGCTTTACTCAAATGATTTTCTGAAAAAAATGAATTGTCTTCCGGACTAATTTTTAAGACTAATATTTTACGCAAATATTCCAAAAAATCCCGGTTAAATACGGTAAAATCAACGCCTTTCTCTAAAAGTTCATTTAAAAATTCCGGGATGCCGCCTAAGGACGAGTCTATAATTAAATCTAAAAATTTCTCTGATATTGCTATGTCAGTTATTCCGATTAACTGCAAAACTTCGTCTAAGCCAGGATTATTGCCCAAAGTCAAGACTTTATCCAGCAGGGACATTGCGTCCCTTAAGCCGCCCCCCGCGTTCTCGGCAATAAGTTTAATTGCTTCTTTTGGCAGCTCGGCATTTTCCCGACCGATAACGAGCAGTAATTGCTCCTCAATTTCCTTTACAGACAAACGCTTAAAATCAAACCTCTGGGTCCTGGAAATAATGGTTGCCGGCACTTTTCCGATCTCCGTGGTGGCAAGGATAAAAATCGCGTGGCGGGGAGGCTCTTCTAAAGTTTTCAACAGGGCGTTAAAAGCGCCTTTGGAGAGCATGTGGATTTCGTCTATGATAAAAATTTTATACGCGCCGCCGGAAGGCGCGAACCTTACATGTTCAATAAGCTCCCTAACATTATCTACGCCTGTGTTCGATGCCGCGTCGATTTCAATAAGATCAATATAATTCCCAATTTGGATGGCCTTACACACCCCGCATTCCCCGCACGCATCCCCGGCAGAAATTCCCTCTCCCTGGGGGGGAGGGTTAGGGTGGGGGGATTCCTTAATGCTTGATGCTTGATGCTTGATGTTATTCTGACAATTCACAGCCTTAGCCAAAATCCTTGCCACGCTCGTCTTGCCAACGCCCCTTGTGCCCACGAACAAATAGGCGTGCGAAGGGTTCCCCGACGCTACCTGGTTTTGGAGGGTTTGGATGATGGATTGTTGCCCTACGACTTGCTTAAAAGTCTGTGGCCGATATTTCCTATATAAAACTGGCATAGTAAAAATATTGTACCACCTTTGGACAAACAAAAAAAGCCCTAAGGAACGGGCGGTTTTTTTAAACTTTTACCTACCTTTACTATTATTTTAAATCTATTATCTACTTCCTAAACACAAACACCTTATAACCCGTAAAATTCCATACTAGTGAAAAAACCGTGGCGAAAATTTTTGCCAAATTCTTGTTTAAGTCCAAATTTTCCGTAATCGGCCAATATTGGGTAATTAACGAGACTAAACCGCTGTTGATTAATGTGCCAATGGCGCTTACCAAAATAAAAGCTAAAACTGTGTGCGCCACGGTATTTTGGGTATTTTCAAACCAGCCAAGGGCAAAACTTTTCCAAACCACAATTTCAACCAAAGTTAACACTACCAGCACAGTTAAATAATAAGAGGGATTCGCCTGGGCCCTACCCCCCACCACAGCTAAAATAATTCCCAAAACTCCAATAGAACCCACTAAAATTGTCCTCCAAAATAGCCTGAACGCGGACACGCCCCCGCTCAAGCCAAAAGTCCAATTGCCGTTCCAGGCATAACTGTGCGCCAGGGAAATGCCGAAAGTAAGGGCGTTTACGACCCCTAATTTTAGGCCTGTGCTTATGCCATAAGATTTAGAAATAAGGTTCAAGAGCAAAAAATCCAAAGCCGTAGTCAGAAAACCAATTCCCGCGAACTTCAAAAACTGCAAAATCACTGGCTTAGATTCCAGCAAACCAGTGATTTTTTGGGTAAGTGATAAATTATTGATTGTTGGTGGGTTAGATAAATTTTCCATGGTTCATGCTTCAGGGTTCAAAGTTGTTTGGCTCTACAACTCCTCGTCGTCATTAGAGAGCAGCCTGGACTTTGTCGGTTTGCTTTCCAACTCTACATCCGCGGCATTTGTGGAAGCGCCTTGTTTGATTACATTTTCCACAGCTGCCCATTCTGCCTCGCCCTCCTGGGGAAGCACAATGGTAACTTCGTCTCCCGGTTCAGATTTAAAATAAGTTAAAGAAGCAGTAAGCACCCTGTAAGATTTACCCTCGGCCACAACTTTAAAATCCCCTCTTTCGTCCGCAGACAGTACCCCAAGAATTTTTTTCCTTTCCACAGGTCCAATTTGCTTATAAATAAAAGATCCGTCGTCGGAAATAGTCAACTTCAAAACATCGCCGACAACTAATTTGGATTTAGAAGCGTAATTGGCAGGCACAGGGTACTGCTTGCCGTCCGGGCCTACCATGTTCTGTCCGTCAAATACGCCTTCAATTATTTTTCCGCCTTCGGAAACGGAAAGACCCTGGGCTTTGTCCGCGAAATTAATAGACGCGCGGAGAGGCGCCCCGCCAATAATTTCCCTTAAGAGCTGCTTGGCTGACTGGATATTCTTTTCAGCCGAATCTATCATTTGCGCAATAAGCGCCAAATTGGAAAGTTTGTCCATATTTTTCTTTATTTTTCGATGATTTTAGCGAGCTTTACCTTTTTTGTTTCAAAAAATCCTATCTAAAGCAAACTTATTATAAACTATAATAGGAAATTGCGCAAATCGCCAATCCACAAGCAGATTAATGCGCGACCGCGGGGGCATGCCCCCCGCCGCCACCACCGCCACCGCCGCCCTTACCTGAAAAAGGTGCGCCAAAAAAATCTAAAGTTTTAGTGGCTTCATTTATTAGGTCGGATACTCCTTCTCTGTTAAAGACTCCAAAAAGCATGGATCCAAATAAAAACAAAGGGGAAGTTTCTGCAAGCTTTCGCTGCCAATTCCCTTTGCCTCCTCCTGCCTTGGTTTCTTGTTTTGGGGCTCCCCCCAGTTCCGCAGCGCTCGCCATAGTTTAATTAAATTTATGGTTAATATCCATTAATTGGTTCCGTAAAGTTTTCAGCTCCCAATAATACCCCACATACTTGTCTATAAATTTTACCAAATCCTCCCTGCTTTTAACCTGTTCGCAAACCGGCTCAAAAGCCTTCATAATTATTACCATGTCTTTCAGTGAAATTTTCTGATCCTGCAAAAGCTTGCCGATAAATTTTGAAAAAATATTAATGTAATTTTCTTCCATTTTACGCTTTGACTTTTATAGGACTTACGCGCTTGGCCAAGAATGAGGCATTTTGTGAGGATTTTGAGAGGCGTACTTTGCGTACGCCGAACAAAACCGCGGCAAAATAACGAAATTATTGGCCAAGCCCTTGCGGTTCCAACCCTTAAGTTCCGGCTTTGCCGGACTTTGAGTTGGAACGCGTAAGTCCTATTTTAGCTTTACAGCTTTTTACAAGCCGCGTTCAATGCTGGGCAATGCTTCGGACATATTCTCCGCGACCTGGCTCGCTTCCAAAAGCTCCTTTTCCACTTCTGCGCGGGGGCGCCCATATTTTAACCTGGACAGTTGCCTAATGGCTTCAGCAATTTCCTCGCTACCTTCTCTCCTGGGCGGCATGGTGGCCATATTAAACGGCTTACTGGCCGTGCCGTTGACCATAAGCTTTACATAAGCATTATATCTGTCTATATTAACCAAATCAAATTGGTTAAAAGTCGGCGCGAATTCCTTGCCTAAAACTTCGCTGTCTTCCGCGCCGGTCCTGAATACGACCATACTGCCCACATTGCCGAACACGGCATCCCGTAAATCTTTGGTGCTCGCGCCTTGCGCCCCGGCCTGGGTTTCCAGTTGGCCTAAATACTGATGCGCAATAATCAGATTTAATTTATATTTCCTGGCTTCTGAAAGAATCGACGAGAAAGCGTCAGTAATGAAATTTTGGAACTCATCGACATACAAATAAAAGTCTTTGCGTTTTTCTTCAGGCATATCCGCTCTGGATAAAGCGGCGATTTGGATTTTAGAAACTAAAATTAATCCCAATAATTTCGCGTTAATTTCACCCGTGCGGCCCTTAGACAAATTTACCAAAAGCACCTTCCCCTCGTCCATTACGCGCCTAAAATTAAAACCGCTCTTCGGCTGGCCAATAATGTTGCGCATCATGGTATTTTCCACAAACCTGCCGACTTTGGAAATTAAATAGCCGAGCATTTCGCTCTTGTGGAAGTCCGAAGTTTTAGCCATTTCTTTTTCCCAAAACAGCCTCACCACAGGGTCTTTAACTTTGGAAAGTTTATAGCGCTGAAATTCAGTGTCAGTAAAAATCCTTGGGATGTCTGCCACCGTTCCGGGATGCTCTTCGTCTGCCATAAGCGTGAGCATGGCGTTCCTCATATTGTGCTCGAACATAGGCCCAAGCATTGCCGGGTCAGTCACCAGTTTATAAAAAATAGAAATCATTTCCTGCACTGCGAAATCTTTTTGCTCCTCGCTGTCGACTTCGAGCATATTTAAACCAATGGGCCTGTCCATGTCAAACGGCTCTAAGACTATTATGTCTTCCGCCCTTTCTTTTGGGCAATTAAGTAAAATATCCTGGATTAAATCCCCGTGCGGGTCAACAACGCACAAGCCTTCACCGTTTTTAATATCCTGGATAGCCATGTTGGCAAGCAGGACTGATTTGCCGCTGCCTGTCCTGCCTAAAATATAAGTGTGTCTGCGCCTGTCTTCGCGGCCCTGGTAAATCGGCGTTTCCATATTTCTATAAATATTTTTGCCGATTAATAATCCTTCCTGATAAACATTTATGGGAGGCGGCGCTTTTTTGGAAATCAGCCATTTGATATTTGGCGTTTCTATATACGGAGTGGGTAGATGCCACAAAGAACACATTTCTTCCGTGTTAATGATATTGGTATTTCCGTAATCCCTAAAAACGCGAAATATATAATCTTTCAATATATCGTCTTTGCTCCTTCTTTTAACCCTAAAACCGTTAAATGGAGGCATGTTAAATTGCAAAAAACTGGACATAAGGTTGTGCATATGGGTCTTGGCATTTCCCGGAATTGCCGATGATGTAATCAATCTAATATTTGCCTTATAGCCCGGACGGCTGGCTTTTTCTTCTAATTTTTTCACAATCTCCTGCTGCATTGGAGTCAATTGGATAGGCGCGGCATAACCGGTTAAATCCTTATGGATATGGGATCCCGAAGACTGGCCTTTGCTCACAGTGCCCGTTATGGCTCCGGCAAAAAATCTTCTAAACCCCACAAAAAACCTATAAATATGCCCCCGTTCTATTAGTTCCGGATTTTTTCCCTGTTGGACTTCCAGTGCCATATGTCTCGGCGTAGCCTGCCAACCGGTGCCAGCAGGGCTAATAACATACTGAATAGCCGCGCCTTCATTCTCCTGCAATTTCGACATAGCGTTAGTAAGGGCATTTAGAGGGTCAGTCTCCGTGATTTTATAAGTCCTAAAAGGGTAAACATATTTTTTATTCAGGCACAGTTCGCGAACTTCCACCTCCGCGCCTTTTTGAAATGGATTATAGCCGCGAACCTGTTCCAAAAACGCGTGCGGGTACTGGGCCTGCAGCTGCTTTTCCACCAATTGTTGCAAATGTTTCGGGCAATTAATAAAAAATGAAATCTTTTTTTCAGTGCAGGCGATTTCAAAACTGTAATAATCCTTGCCCTTAAGCCAACCCCTTGAATTCCCCGATTCCGACAAAGTGGTAAACAACTGCTCCCCTACCGAGATCATATGTTTTTTTTCTTCCTCTGCTTTTACGCGCTGCTGCTCCTTTTCCTCACTGCTCTCTTTGGGCATTTGGATTTCCAAAAACACCCAGTCCATTGTACGGGGTATAATGTGACCCTTGTGGTAAATATGCCGCTTGAAATAATAAAAAAACACGGCCAGGAAGACTATTACAAGGCCAATTAGCAACGATATAGCGATTTGCACCGCGCTCAAATCAACCGGCATTTGTTTTTATTTTAGCCGCGTTAGTTAATTCAGGTTGGGGTTTTCTTGGTTTTTTTCAGAGGCATTTAGGATTCTCTCTAAAGCACTAGCTGGGTCGTTAATATCACCCCCCTGCAACATATCTAAAAAATGCTGAAGTTCTGCGCGCGGTTCAGCCACGCCGCCAGTTTCATGACTGATTGCCTCTTTAGCTTCTTTCAAAATCGCCGGGTCCACCAAGGAAACCTTGCCTGCCTCAATGGCTTCAATTTGCTTTTTGAGTATAGCCTCAAGATCCTTGGAAGATTGGACTGAGCCCCGCCCCTCCCCCCTTTCTTCAGTTCGAGGTCTAAGATCAAAGCCCAGCTCACCAGGGTTAGGTTCTTCTTTTGCCACTGATTTTTTTATAATTTCTGATATATTTGGTTGATCCATAATATAAATTATACCACAAAATTAATTTAACTCCAAATTTTACACTGTTTTTGTAAAAATGTCAACGCACCGGGATTTATCTGTGTCATCTGTGATAGTCTGTGTATCTGTGGACTAAACCTTCCCTTCTTTCTCCCATTTTCTCTCAAGCTTCCTAATTTTCGCCTCATCAAACCCAAAATGGTGCCCAATCTCGTGCCAGACTACCCGGCGGACAAGACTCCTAATCGCCAATTCTTCATCACCGGCCGATAAGCCCTGAGCTTGTGGTTCGGCGTTGCTCACCACCTGACCACCATGAGTTTGTCGAAATGGTCGGAGGGCAAACTTCTCAATCGTCGCTTTATAAATAGTAATCTTGTCAGGCAGGGTTGGATTCATGCCATAACTGGACCCTCGGCGGGCTTGCGAAATGCCGTGGTATAAACCGAACAAAGAATTATTCGGCGACTCGCCCTCTTCTAAAACAATACCGACATTATCCATCTTTTTCCGAATGGACGAGGGCAAAGCTTCAACCGCTTGTGCGATTAAATTTTCAAATTCCTGCTTCTCCATATTTGAACAATAAATTTTCCGTACTTAAATACTGTACAGTATTTAAGTACCTTCCTTACTTTGCCTTAATAAAACTTTCAACTCCTGAGCTAATTTGGTTTTTTCTTTCATTTGATTGACTACATTCAGTAGTTTCTGCTTTTCTTTTTTATTTGCAGAACTGACAATCTGCTTTAGCAAAATTTGTGGCCAAAAATACATCGGGTAACTATGCTTTAAGCGATCCCAAGGCAAACTTTCTTTTTCAATCTTTCTGGACTGTCTTGTCCTCTCTATAACCATGCGGAAACCATCGCCATAATTCTGTAGCCAAGTTTGAACTCTGGATATGGTCGGATCACTCACCTTTATTTCTTCCCTGATGTCTGCATAAGTGAGGCCGTCATTTAAATAGCGCGCAATCTGAAGTCTTCTAGCAAGCATAATGGCCTCCTGTTCCGAAAGTAAATCTCGGATTAAATTCGCTGCTTCAATAGAATTTTTAACACTTGAAATCGCTACGGCAAATTCAACGAATAAAGCTTCGACATCCTCCTTATTTAATTTTTTGTGATTTGTAAATTTGCCCATTTGCAAAAAAAAATATGCCTTTACTTACATACTATACAGTATTTAAGTATGTGTCAATTATATATTTTGTGGAGTTAAAATCCTTATGAAGCTGTGCGTTAAAACCAAAAGCCTTTGCCGAAGCAATTACTGAGGGTGTGTCATCGATTACCAAAACTTCAGCTTTTCGCACTTTTGGGATTCTTTTATGCGCCTCTTGCCAAAATTCCACTTGAGGTTTTAAGAATCCCAGCTCAAACGAAGCCAAAGTGCCGTTTAAAAATTCACTCAAACCCACCATACTCCACAAATACCTCACCCGATACTTTTCATTATTGGTCGAGAGATAACACGCAATACCTTTCTGGCGGAGAACCTGAATGTATTCCAACATTCTCTTGTCCGCATCCGCCTCGCCACTAAACCAAAAATCTAATAATTCTTCTAAAGATTTATCCCAACCCCAAGCGCTAATTCTGCCCGCCAATTCCTCCTTTAAATCGGCCTTGCCAGTTTCACACAACAAAAATTCTTTGCCAAAAAAATCATGAATTTTTTTGGCATCTAATTCAATACCTAAATCCATCAAACGCGCACTAAAATATTTTTCCCTCCTAATGATCGGCCCGTCGCAGTCAAATAAAATAACTTTGATCATAAAATTCAATTATACTCTGCCAACCCTCTCACTAAACCAAATAACTCTTTATAACTTTCCATGTTTCCGCCAATAAAAATCCGGTCAGTCGGCGCAATGTTATTAGAACCCTCAATGTTAGTAAATTTGCCACCCGCTTCTTTAATTATTAAACTCCCGGCAAATTCAGGAAAGGCATCTTTAGTAAATGCAATTATGCCATCTGCCCTGCCGCTTGCGACGGCGCAATAATTAACCGCCATGGAATGAGAATTTTTATCTATCTGCTTATTTTGGACAGCTTCTAAGACTCGGTCTGAAAGCCTCGGATCTTGCCAAGCCAACGATTGCCTAACTATTACCTTAGATATTCCGCGGCTTACATGGATTGATTTACTATTTAAAAATGCGCCTCGACCGGCGAAAGCTGTAAATAATTCTTCAACACTTGGATCATAAACAACGGCAAATTGCGGCAGATGATTTTTTAAATGAGCAAGAACAATTGCATAGTGAGGTTTGTCGTAAATAAATCTATGCGTGCCGCTAATTGGGTCAATAACCCAAAGATTTCCCGACTTTTCAAATACATCATTTTCCTCTTCTGCAAAAACTACATGGTCTTTTC
>JBBTRN010000023.1:0-17088 GCA_038065175.1 Patescibacteria group bacterium
CTTAGATTGCCGCGCCTTTCATCTGATTCAAGGCTCGCAATGACACCCTACTCGCTATGAGTTCAATGTCAAATATCGAATCAATGTCTAATTTAGAAATTTTGGAATTGGAAATTGATTAGGAATTAGTAATTCGACATTAGGCATTTATATCACCCTCCACTCTCCTTGTTCATTCCTTACTAGTTTTCCAGCAACCGAAAATCCGGCAGCCATTTTATGGCCGCCACCTCCTAGCGCGCGCGCAATTTGCGCGACATCGGTATTCTTATTAGGGTCAGTGCGCAGGCTTCCTTTAATAATGGTGCCTTCCTGTTTTAAAAACATAGCAAATTTGGCTTCCGGGAAGGTGTTTAAAGTTTCAGCCAGCCCTTCAAAGGCGCTTTGGGGCAGTTGACCAAATTCTTTTAGGTCTTCCTGGGCAATTATTGAGTAAATAATTTTTGTTTTTGGGTCATAGCGAAGGTTCGACAAAGCTTTTCCCCAGGCTTTGAGCGTCGCAGTGGTTTTATTTTTGTAAGTGTGGTCTATTATTTCGCTAATGCTCGCCCCTTTTTTCATTAATGCCCCGGCGACACGCAGGGTGGAATTTTGAGTATTGGAATGCATGAAGGAGCCGGTGTCCGTAATAATCCCGGTTAAAAGGCATGTGGCAATGTCTTTATTAATCGGCCATTTGTGGTGCAAAAAGAAGTCATAAATTAATTCCGCAACCGAGGACTTTTTGTGGTCAACAATGTTAATTAAACCGAAGTTTTCGTTGTCTGGGTGATGGTCAATATTAATTATTGGAGCGTCTAGGTTCATAATTTTTTCGCTTCCGCATCTGTTTTTCCTGGAGCAACCGCAGGTAATTACTAAATCGAAATTTTCATCACCGATATCGTCTTGGATTTTATTACTCCCGGGCAAAAATTCTAAAGTCTTGGGAACGCCGTGTTTAATTGCGCATGTAATTTTTTTGCCGGCATTCTGCAAATGCCCGGCCAAAGCCAAAACACTCCCCCCGTCGTCCCCATCCATCCGTTCGTGCATGGTTAGGAGGATACGGTCAGATGAGTCAATAAGTATTTTGGCTTTATCGAAACTTTCTTGCATAGGGAGTTTATTTGGGTGAAATGTCAAATATCAAATTATAAATTTTAAATAAAATCCCAATGCCCAATTTTTCAAATTTGTCATTTGAGCATTTGACATTGATTTGACATTTGAAATTGGAAATTTGGAATTACTCTTCTTCGTGAATTTTCCTAATCACTTTCTCAATATGTTCAACATAACGCGGGCTCGTGTCCAGGAAAAATTGCAGGCGAGGAATAATTTTTGTGGAAAAATGCTTGTTCATTTCTCCCTGTATGCGGTAAATCCGGGAATTAATGTGTTTTAAAATCCCATCATCATCGCCGCCTAAAATCGATATCCAAATTTTTGCCCACTTCATGTCCCTGCTGGTTTCTACTTTGGCAATGGTAACAATCCCCCTGCCCCCGGAAAGTTCCTCATGCAAAATTGGCCCTAACTCATGTTGGATTAGGGAATTCACTTTGGCCAAGCGGAATGTGTCTTTTTTTACCGATTTCATATAGCCCTTTTTAACTTAAGAGCTAAATAGTATAGGAGAAATTTGGTTTTATGTAAACAGATCACAAATACACAAATGTACACTAATTTCACAAATTCAATTTTAGCGTTATTTGTGCTATTCGCGTATTTGTGATTTTATAATGTCTTCTGCTTGATTTTTTCCTCGTAGCTTTCGAGTACGTCTCCTTCTTTTATTTTAACCGGGGTTTTTAATTTCATGCCGAATTCGCTTCCGGCCAAAATGCTTTTTGCCGCCTGTTTGGTTTGTTGGAGTTCAGCGATTTCGCCCTTGCCAAGCTCTACCCCTTCGCGCCAGACGCTTATGCGGCTTTGTTTTTTTATTTCGCCTTCTTCGACTTTTCCGCCGACTATCATCTGGGATTTTTCTGTTCGGAATACGGCTAGAACCTTGCCCTTGCCGAGCGTCACCTTTTCCGTTTCCGGGGTAAACATTTCAATTACCGCTTTAGTCACATCTTCAATCAGTTCATAAATTACATCGTAGGAGTCGATTGTGACTTGTTTTAACTTAGCTAAAGAAGCGCTTTTGGGATTAATTTTTACCCTAAAAGCCAGCACCGTAGCTTTACTGCTGGCGGCCAGCAAAATGTCGGATTCGTTTACTTCGCCAACGCCTTCGCTTAAGACGTTAATTTTTACCTCGTCGTTTTTTAATTTTGCAATGGACTGCTTAATGGCTTCGAGCGATCCCTGGACATCAGCCTTAATAATTAAATTTAAAGTTTTGCTTTTAACATCGCCAACAAGTTTTCTGACCGCCAATTTATGGCTCCTTAATTTCTTTTGGGCAATAGCCGCGACAGTTTTGGCGGAATCTAAACTGTCAAACACTTGCAATACGTCGCCTGCTTGGGGGAGGTCAGAAAGGCCGGAGATTTGCGCGGGGCTTGAAGGCCCGGCTTCTTTAAGTTTTTTTCCGTGTTCATCTTCTAGGGAGCGTATGCGGCCAAAAGCCCCGCCTGCCGCGACTATGTCGCCGACTTTGAGTTTTCCGTTTTGAATAATTACCGTGGCCGTCGCGCCCTTACCTTGCGCGACTTTTGATTCAATAATAGTCCCCGCGGTTTTCCCTTCTGGGTTGGCGCGGAAATTTTCAACTTCCGCGGTTAATAGGATCATTTCAAGCAGGGCGTCTATCCCAATATTCTGCTTGGCGCTGATTTCTACGGCAATGGTTTTGCCTCCCCATTCTTCGGTTAGCACCCCAACACCCGCTAGTTCCTGCTTGGCGCGCGTGACATTGGCTTCGGGTTTGTCGACTTTGTTTACTGCGACAATCATGGGAGTATCTGTAAATTTTGCCCTGTTGATTACTTCTAATGTCTGGGGTTTAACGCCGTCGTCTGCCGCAATTACCAAAACTATAATGTCCGTAACATTGGCGCCGCGTGCCCGCATTTCCGAAAAAGCTTCATGCCCGGGCGTGTCCAGGAATGTTATCCACTTATCATTTTTTTTGACTCGATAAGCGCCAATATGCTGGGTAATTCCGCCCGATTCCCCTTCCGCGATTTTGGTTTTTCTGATGGTATCTAAAAGCGTGGTTTTGCCGTGGTCCACATGGCCCATGATTGCAACAATTGGCGGCCTGGGTTTAAGGTTTTCCTCTTTTTCGCTCGATAAGATTTTTTGCAGGAAAGCTATGCCGAAATCGACAATTTCCCCAGAAGCCTCGCTTTCCACGGCGAAATTTAAGTCTTGCGCAATAATACTTGCGGTGTCAAAGTCAATCTCTTCGTTTATGGTTGCCATCACCCCATTTTGGATAAGTACCTTAATTACATCAGTGACAGGCAAGTTTAAAAGCACTGCAAAATCCCGCACTTTAATGTACGAGGGCAGCTTAATTTTTTTCAAAACAGCAGGCGCAGAGCCAAGGGTTGCAGGAAGGGGCGGCGGTTTGGCTGCCAGGGTTTCTAAGATTTTTTTTGCGAGCTGATTGTCTATTTTATTCGCCCTTGGGGAAATATGAAAACCCTTCTCACGGGCTCGGGCGCGGAGATCTTGCGTAGAAATATTTAGCTGGGATGATAGCGAGGATAAATCCATAACTGATTAACTATACTTGAAAATAATGCAAAAATCAAGCCTTTTCTCAAATAAAATTAAACCAAACGATAAAGCAAAAACCGGTCGGGGCGGGCGCGTGCATCGCGCCCTTCCCCTGCCGGTCTGATTTTTTGTATCTCTTCTGTCCACAATAGATTTCGGGTATTTTCAATATTAATGTGAAAATTCCGAAATGACATTCATACTATTATTTTTGTACACCTTCGGCTATGTATTGTTTTATTAGGCTCTGGTAAGGCACATCCATCTTGTTTGCTTTAATTTTTACTTGGTTGATTACACCCACAGGCAAACGCAAGGAAATTGGTTTGCTGGTAAGTTTTAAATTCGGGAACACACCACGCTTGGCTTTTGACCAATCTATGTAGTCGACCGAGCTATGGGTATCCCAAAATTTTCTTTCTTCGTTTTCTGTGCGAAATTTTGGAATTTTTTTAAATTTCTTTTTCATAGAGTTTTCTTTCTTTTTTGTCCGCCAGTCTGGCGGAAATAATCCTAATTTTATCTTTTCTTATTGTAAAGCTAATAAATAAAATTTGATCCGCGTCGGTTATCCCCAATAAATTATATCTGCTTTCTTCGTAACTGTGTTTTTCATCACCCCATATTAAATTATCATTAACGAAGGCCTGCTCGGCTTCGGGGCTCAAAATTCCGTGTTTAATATAACTTTTGTTTTGATTGCCGCTATCCCATTCAAACGCCAGGGGTTTAGGCAGTTCCAAATCTTGCATATATTTATTGTATATGCGCTACGCTACTTTGTCAAGTTTTAAACCTAAAATGTCCGGTTTTTTCCTACAATCATTCTTAGCCGTTGAGGGATAATTTCTACGGTTGAAGGAAATTTGTTTACAAGCCTACCGAGCATGGTGAGGTTACCGCCGCGCGGCTCTAAGAATTCAATTTTTTTGCATTTGATTACCGTGGTTTTGGGGACTTGTTCCAAACAGCCTTCGGCGATGATTTTTCTGTATTTGAAAATTTCAGTTTTAGAAAGTTTTTCTAAAATCAGCAGATCCAAGTTGCTGTCTGTGGGGTTCGCGATGGTTTTGTTTTTGCATGAAGTCGAGCGGGTATTTATAACCAAGCCGCCGAGCGCTTCTAGGTTCAGCATGTATGAATCGTCGATTCGGATCTGGAGCTTCTTAGGCTCAACGGAAAGCATTTTTAGGCTGGAAAACAGGCCGGCATTTTTTAAATTGTGACTCATGACGCCGAATTCCAAAAAGCTTATAAAGTAGTTGCCGGCAATTTTAGCCAAATCGATTTTTTCTAGGCGTCTCGCGGCTATGGTTTTTACTCCCTCAAATACATTTTCTATGCCTAAGATTTTGCCTAAGTTAGAATCAGGGTCAAAAGGAATAAAGCCTAAAAGAAAATCCCTGCCCTTAAGCGCGGCAAGCATTAAATTAAATGTGTCGTCGTTTCCGCAGGCGACCAGTGTTTTTGCCCCTCTTTGGCTTGCAATATCAACCAAGTCAGAAATAGACCTAAGCGGTGTCACCCTGGCAGTTTCCCCGGATATTTTAAATTCAGCCATAAGGCCGGTGCTTTGGGTCTGCAACAGTTCGTATTTTTCGACCGGCAAATTTCCTTGGTCAAAGATGTAGTAATACATAGGAAAACAGCGTTTAGTAAGTAGCTTTTAGCCAACCAGAAAATTCAGAGCCTGTTTTTGCTAAACGCTACCTGCTAATCGCTAAACGCTAAATTATTCTTCCGGTTCCAGCTCGATTTCCGCCAGGACTGCCGCGCCCTTTTTGCCGTTAATGGCAGATGCGCCTTTCATATTAGATTTGCCTGTGAATTGAGCCCCGTCTTCCACCCGTAAGATTTGGCAGGCAATGTCGCCTAAAATTTTTGCGGAAGGTTGTAAAATTAAATGCCCGGAAATTCTTAGGTTTCCCTGGACTTCTCCCCCAATTACGGCATTGCCGGCTATAATATCCGCGGTAATTCTGGCGCCTGTTTTCACAAAAACACCCTGGCTCGTAGAGACTTTTCCCGCCACTTGGCCTTCAATGCTAATATTACCTTCGCTGTTTAAATCCCCCTGTATTTTTACAGATGGCCCCACGATGGTTTCCGCCGGGCCTTCCAGGTTCGTAAAGTCTTTTTCCATTTTTTTCCTTTCTTAAAAAAGTTAATTAATCTTTATAGATATTTTGTTTATTTGCTAAATGTATTGCCTGGTTTTCTTCTTCGGTTAATTGGGTTTCGCTTTTCCCGTCTGACAGTTTTTTAGTATAAACCCTGGATTGTTGCCTGCCAAACATATTAGTTAAGATTATGCCGTTGTTATGAGAATCGAGCAAAGCCAGCGAAAAGCTGTAATTTCCGCCTTGCCGCTCTTCAAAAGGATTGTATCTGATTAACCCTATTTTTTGTACGGCAAAGCCCAAAGTTTTTTGAAGATTTTTGATTTCGCCCGAAGCGTGCAAGCTTTCATTTTCTAGGTTTTTTATTTTTTGCTGCAGTAATAATACCAGGCTTTCCAGGTCAGCACCGTTTTTGCCGGTTAAAAACTTTTTTTGTATACTACCCATTTTTCTTATTTGCCACAGGCAAATACATACAAGGAAAATGGAGGCAAAACTCAAAAAAAGGCCTAAAATTTGATAATTTTCAATAAATCTTTCCTGCATAGCTGATGTATTCTAACATCTTCGCTCACAGTGTTCAACAAGAGTATTTTTTAAGCAATGTGCGGCAACCCTAGCCAGTCTGGCTGAAATGTAGTATATTTACAGTATTAATATATGGTACAAAATTTTCCAAATCCTTCATTGCCCCATGCCGGCGAATATAAGGTTATAAAGTCAGATTTGCTTCGCCTGCTGGTCTTAAATACGGTGTATTTGGCGGGCATATTGCTGTTGTATTTTACCAACCAGCAAAGCCATTATTTGGATAGGTGGCTTAGCGCTATTTTTGTGTTTTAGGCATTCTTCCCAACATTAATAATCTGTGCTATACTTATATCATAAGTGATATAAGTTTTTTTATGGCTAATTTAATCCAAAGAAAAAAAATCGGGCATTTTATTGCCAAATTAAGGCAGCAGCAGGGCATTACACAAAGCCTGTTTGCCAAAAAGCTTGCAACTAGCCAATCGGCCGTAGCCAGAATGGAAAAAGGGCAGCAGAATTTTTCCACGCTCATGCTTTCCAAAATCAGCCGCATATTAAACCAGGAAATTATTACTCTTTCGGACAAGAGTTTGAGTTTTAAAATTGAGGGAGGGAGCAAGCTTGGCGGTATTGTGGCGGTAAAATCGTCGAAAAATGCCGCAGTTGCCTTGCTTTGCGCCAGTTTGCTGAATAAAGGACGGACCTTATTAAGGAATGTTCCTAAAATTGAAGAGGTCTATAGGATCATTGAAGTTTTGCAGAGCTTGGGCGTGAGCGTGAAATGGCACAATCACGATTTAGAAATCAAACCCAAGAAGAAAATCAGCCTTTTGGATATAGATAAAGAAGCCGCGGTGAAAACCAGGAGCGTTTTAATGTTGATAGGCCCCCTAACGCACTGGCTAAAGCATTTTCAATTGCCTTTGGCCGGCGGATGCCATTTGGGTAGGCGCACTATCCGTCCGCATTTGTATGCCATGGAAAATTTGGGAGTGGCCATTACAACCGGCCATGACTATTACGATGTGAAAGTAGGCAAACTCAAAACGGATGATGTTACCTTGTACGAAACAGGAGATACAGTTACGGAAAACGCTCTTATGCTCGCCGCGCGGATCCCCGGCGAAACTATAATCCGATTAGCTTCCGCAAATTATATGGTGCAGGATCTTTGTTGTTTTCTCGAGGCATTAGGCGTACAGATTGAAGGCATTGGCACGCCGACTTTACGGGTATTTGGCGTTGCGGAAATAAATAAAAGCGTGGAGTATTCCATTGGTGAAGATCCGGTGGAAGCTATGCTGTTTTTGTCTTTGGCGGCCACAACCGGCTCTGCCATCCAAATCCAAAGGTGTCCCATAGATTTTTTGCTTTTGGAATTGCTAAAGCTCGAAAAGATGGGTTTTAAATACAAAATATTAAGGCGTTACAAAAGCGAAAACGGGTTTACTAATCTTGTTGACATCCAAACTTTTTTTTCAAAGCTGGTTGCACTTGAGGAAAAAATACATCCGCTTCCCTCAAATGCCGGAATCAATATAGATAATTTGCCTTTCTTTGTGCCCATCGCCACCCAGGCTAAAGGCACCAGCTTGGTGCACGATTGGGTGTACGAGAACCGGGCTATTTATTACATGGAATTGAATAAATTAAGGGCCAATATTATTTTGGCTGACCCGCACAGAGTGTACATAGAGGGGCCTTCGGAATTAAAAGGCGCGGAAGTGATTTGCCCTCCGGCTTTAAGACCGGCTGTAATAATTTTAATTGCCATGCTTGCCGCCAAGGGCCCTTCCATTCTGCGCAATGTTTATTCTATTAATCGCGGCTATGAAGACTTGGTCGGGCGTTTGCAAAAACTAGGCGCAAAGATAGAAGTTTTGTATAATTGGTGATATGGATGTCGTAAATTATTTACAGACCCACGATTTTTACATATTGGTTTATGTATTTTTTACTTTGGGCATGTTGGCCGAAGGGTTGTTGTTTGCCTTAACAGTAATGTTTTTTATTAATATTGGGGTAGTTGAACCTTTGCCGGCTCTGCTTAGCGTGGGCGTTGGCGCTATGCTCGAGCAATGGCTGTTTTACCATGTGGGTACAAGGCTTACTAATTTTCCGCGAATTACCAATTGGGTCAACCGGGTCGCGCAAAAATTTGACAAACATATCCAAAATCGTACTTTACACACTCTTTTAATTTCTAAATTCGTTTACGGCTTCCATCGGGCCATTCTTATTAGAAGCGGCATGCTCAAGTTGCCGCGCGCGCAGTTTTTTAAAGCCTCGGTTATTTCCACTTCTCTTTGGTTGTTAGTAATTGGCGCTTTGAGCTATTACTTTAGCGTTTACCTTATAAAATTCGCTAAATATTCCAACCTCGTTGATGCCCTACCGTTTATTTTAATAGCTGTATTTTTGGTAATCGAACGCGTAGCTGGTAAATATTTTAAACGTTGGTTATAGCAAATTTTGATCCCTGAGCTTGCTTGCCCCGTAGTCTGCCGATTTATCGGTTGTACTACTGGGGTCGAATGGGTCAAAATTGTTAAAATAACCGATCCACACAGGAGTCGGTTTTTTAATTTACCTCAATTGACTTCGCGCCAACCCAGCTAAGCTCATATGCCTGCCTCATGGCATCGGCTATGGCTTTGGATTCAATAATCACCGACATATTTTCCGCGTAATTTAAAAATGCGATTTTGTTATTGTAAATATTAACTTCAATTTCAGGATTAAATTTTTCTTTGGGCACAATTGCGGTTTGGGCTAATTCTTTGGCATCTAGGTGCTGGTGTTTAATGTCCCACTTACTACCCTTGCCGGCTATTCTGCGAGCCTTAATGTTTAGCGCCACTCGTTTGTGAATATAATTTGGGTCAACATTCATATTCCCAAAATAGGCATTGGTGTTCCATTCTAAAATTTCTTCCGGCTTTTCAATTAAGGTGTCGTCATAAATTTTTTGCACTGCCGTCTTGCCTTCGTAGAAGGTGATTTTTGGTTTGGGTTCCTTTTTATTGTAAATAGCCTGTAGTTCCGGCAGGCTCTGCTTAATAGCTTTGTCTAATTCACCAATTAAAGTTGCCAGCCGTTCGGGAGGTTCGGGAATAAACCGGGTCTTTCCCCTAATTTTAGTTTTGCCCATGACCCCGCGGTTAACTAAATAATTCAGCACCGCATAGCCGGTGGTCCTATTCAGGCCGGCCTTTTTTGCTACATCCTGGGCGCTCGACAAACCTAACTCCAAAGAAGCTAAATAAATTTTAGCTTCTTTTACAGAAAATCCTAATTTTTGGAGTAATTGTTCTACTTTCATAAGACGAACCCTCATCCGCCCTTCGGGCACCTTCTCCCAAAGGGAGAAGGAAATAATGATTGAATATCTTTTGACAATTATTTTGTCATCATTTTAGCATAGACAAAAGCCTTTGTAAATAGGTATTTTGTATATTTTGCAATATATTAATTATCATTTATGTCAATATTTATTGACATTTCCTCTTAATAATGGCAAAGTTTATTGTTCATCTGCCTCTTGGGCGAGATGGGCATACAACTCAATAGGAGGGAAACGATGCGAGTTCAAGTTTTTGACGAAGGGGTCGCCTTTTGGCAGGAAGTTAGCCGACTCACCGTGCTGCTTCTAACCCCGTTTTATAGTTTCTGGCCCCGTTACGAGACCAAACGCGCAGGTTGCCCCATTGGGTTGGAACTCATTGCCAGTGAGCTTGTTGCCCTGGGGTTCAATGTCATTTTCATTGATGCGTGCATGGCGGCTTACAACCAACTGACACCGCAGTCAGACGGAACGATGCGGTATGGATTGACCGATGACCAATTAAAGAGCGTGCTTGCACGGTTCAATCCGGCAGTTCTCGGTATTACCAGCCTGTTTAGCAACCAGCATGGAAATGTTGAAGCTACGGCGCGGATTGTCCGGCAGGTTCATCCTGAAGCGATCATTGTGGAGGGCGGTAGCCATGCAACCGGCGACATCAACAAGGTGTTAAAAAGTCGGGATGTTGATATGGTGGTCCGCAAAGAAGGACTGCAGACTTTCCCGGCACTTTGCCTGTCCATCGAACAGGGAAAGTCACAGCGCAACTGCACAGAAGAGCTCGGGGTTAGCTTCAAGAGTGAGGCGGGACAGATTATTGAAAGAGATGATCGTCCTTTTTTGCCTAACTTTGACGGACTTGCTGAGCGTCGATTGGAAATTCCTCTCCATCCGATGTATGACACGCCGGAACACACAGGAGGTAGCCGTTTCCACAAAACCGGTCGCCACGCTTATATACTTTCGAGTGAAGGTTGTCCGCTAAAATGCGAATTTTGTCATATTCACACCATGGCAGGAAGTATCCGCTACTACAGTCTGGAGCGCTTTGAAGAGGAAGTGGCAAGGCTCAAAGCCGTGGGTGTCACTGAACTCATCGTCGAGGACGATATGTTCTTTGATAACATCCCGCGGGCAATGAAAGCTGCCGACATCCTTAAGAAATACGACATGGCGTGGTTCGAAGAGGGAGGGCTGTCCATGTTCCGCTTCATGAACACGCTCGTATTCGGCCTGACCTACAAACAGATCCTCAATAAGCTCGCTGAGACGGGTTGTTACCGTTTTTACCTGGCTATCGAGTCGGCGAACAAAGAATCCTTACAGAGAAGCAAGAAGCCTCCAACCAATGCTGATGCGGATTTGGCGGAAAAGATAGTCAGCTATACCGCAAAGGTCGGTATTCAGGCAGTCGGAGGTTTTATGGTCGGCTTCAAGGGCAATAACGGGGGATTTGAGGAATCGCTGGAAGATATGGAAAGAACCGTCGCTTACGCTAGGCGGTTAAAACTTGCCGGTTTGGCTTATGTGATGATTTTTATTGTCACAGCCTTTGCAGGAACTCAACTGGGGAAGTATATAAAATCCGTCTTTCCTCACCTTGACCTGAGAACTAGTCACGAACGATCTGCCTTTCCAGTTGGCGAACTGACTCCTAACGAGCTGACCGAAAAGCGTCTTCAATGGATGACTTTCGTCAACGGCGAAGGCTGCATGGATATCGCTGATCGGGCAAAAAACTGGGGACTCTAGCATTAACATTCGGGCGCGATCTGCTTTACTCATACAGACCGCGCCCAAATTTTATCAAGTAATAAAAAAATTATGCAGCAAATAACTTGGCAAGATTTTGAGAAAGTGGATTTGAGGGTGGGGACAATAATTAAGGCTGAAGATTTTCCAGAGGTAAAAAAGCCGTCTTATAAATTAGAAATAAATTTGGGTCCGGAGATAGGCATAAAAAAATCCAGCGCGCAGATTACTCATTTGTATAAAAAAGAAGAGCTTGTTGGAAAACAAGTTCTTTGCGTATGTAATTTTCCACCCAAACAAATCGCGAATTTTTTTAGTGAAGTTCTGGCTTGCGGGTTTTATTTGCCAGTCGATGAGACCACGAGTTCGTTGAGAGGCGGCGAGGTTGTTCTGGCTATCCCCTCTCAAGTTGTTCCCAATGGCAGCAAATTAGCCTAGCTAAAAAAAATCCCGCCGTTGTTGGCGGGTTTTTTTTAGCGTTTACATACCAAGCGCCGTTATTACATCGCCGGCGGAATTGTAAGTGCCTTCTGGGAGTTTTTCCGCGAATTCTTTTTTGTCGTCGTCAGAAAAATCTGAAAGGTTATTACAGTGGGCAACCAATTCGGCTTTGGTGGCCGGGTAGGTCGCGTGTTCCATTAAATGTTGCCTTATATTGCTTGCGTCTTGCATATTGTTTTTCCTTTCTTAAAATCAAATTTCGACCTTTGGGGATTACTACCAGTGTATTATAAAAGATAAAATTATTTTTTTCAAATAGTTTAATATTTAGGAATCACATTCATTCTTATATTCTCAAGAATATGAGAATGAATTCATACAATTTGAGAAAGATTGCCATTTAGAATAACGGGTTGCATTGCTTCGAGTTCGGCGGTGTAAGGCAAGTCCGGCAGCGGGTTTAGGCAATAGAGTTTTTTATTTAAAATGTGGGCAAAACCCATTTCTAAAAAAGTATTGCCGCCTATATAATCTTTCACTCCCCTTTTGTCTACATTGACCACGAGTACGGCGTCGTAGTTTTTTATTTTTTCATAATAGGCGCGAATAACATCGTTTTTTACTTTATCTTCCGCTTTTTCCGAAGTCGCAATTTCTGTTCGGTCCCAGTATTCAAGATGCTTAACGCCATGAGGAATTTCCACAGTGTGCCCAGCCGCTTCCAGTTTAGATTTTATGTCCAAAATTTCCCTGGCCGCGGTTATGGACCCGCAAATAATTATTTTCATAGATTTTTGGTGGACTCACCGGGAATCGGCAATTCGCCCCATCACTAAATGCTGGTGGACCTAGCGAGAATCGAACTCGCGTCCCGGCAATGCGAATGCCGTGTCTTACCACTGGACCATAGGCCCAGCATTAGTATTCAATTTAGTGACGGGGTAAAAATGCCGCGCTACGCCCCGTACCGATTTTAGGTCTGGAATGGGGTAATGCCACTTTACTATGAGCCCTGACAAAGGTGGCGGGGTCACTTTACTACAGGCTCGAAACTATATAATTTTAGCCAAAATAAGAAAAAAGATAAAGTCCTTTAACTACTCATATGCGCGGCCGCGCACTAGAGTAGTTTGAATCTTTTTTTTAGATCTTTATCGTCATCTAACTCCTCTAGTCTGCCGATGCGGATGTAGTCAATAAGACCCGTCTCTTTCAAGTAAGCTATTGCTTCGCGGTTTAAAGGATGGGGGCTAACAAAAACGCTGGCTTGGAGGCCATAAAAGCCATGTTTTTTAAGCAGCCTTCTTAGTTTATCGCGCTTATCTTTTGTGTCTTCTGGGATATCAAAAATCACCTGCCTCCATTTACCATCCCACTCTGTTGGCGCGCTTAGATTAGTATGGGCTTTAATTAGCAATGTTTCCAGTTCGCCTTTTTTAGTAAGTTCAATAAAATGTTTTCCGTTTTTACTTATTTGTTTAACCAAACCCTCTTTTTTTAGCCGGTGTAAGGTATCGTAGACAAATTTTTTGCGTTTGAGCTGTTTTGCAATCCACCCACTACTGCCCTCGGGTGGCCAGGAGAAAAAACCCGTGGCTTCGCCAATGGCTTCTAAAAGGTCGCCGGCGAATGTTCCATATTTTCTGCTCATGCATTACTATTATAGTACGCGGCCGCGTATTTGGCTAGTAAAAATTTAAAGAAAGAAAAAAATTAATATTTATAATGTGCCTAAAGTTCGGCGTTTTTCCACGGCATTTAAAAAAGCTTCTTTGGCAGTGAATTTAAAGTGGTAGTTGTATCTGGTGGCAAGCTTGTTTCCGCTGCCCACAATAGAATAGGCCATCAGCTTGGCAATCGCAGGAGTAAAATTAGCCAGGCGCAAATGCCATAATAGGCCAAAAACTAATTTTAAAAGCCATAAAGGAAAGTAAATTGCGCTTTTGTTTTGGGCATTCGCAAGCTCTTTTAAATTCGTATAGTTTTTCGGGCACAGGTTGTAAACGCCTTCAATATCGGCATCGTTTACAACTTTTCCCACTAAGTTTTTTACATCATCTTCGTGGATAAATTGCACCCGGGTATTAATGCCGTCCAATAAAAGGGCAAGAGGGCTTTTGGTAAAACTACTTACCACTCCCCCGGGTTTGTAATAGCTTGGCCCGACAGCTGTCGTCATCCGCAAAATAACCATTTTCAAATCGTTCCTTTTTTTGAAATCCCGGTAGTATTCCTCGATTTGTTTTTTATAAACCGCGTAAGTGTAATCTTCCGGGTTTCTGGGAGAGTTTTCGGTAAAAAATTCTGGATTATTTTTATGCGCCCCGTAAATACTGGTGGAGCTAAATAAAATAAATTGCCTTACACTTGGCGTTTGATGGGCAAAATGTAAGGCATTCTGTGAACCTATAACATCTATTTCATATTCTAATGTTTTATCGTGGGTAGGATCCATTAAATAAGCCAAGTGTAAGACATGAGTTGGTTCTGCTTTTTTAAAGATGCCGAGCATTTTTTCGGACTGCCTAACATCGCAAGAGTAAAAATGAAAATTAGGATTGTCCGGGGCTTTTGGGTGTGGTTTTAGATCCAAGCCTATCACCGTTGTCCCTTGCTGACTGAAATGATGCGCTAAAAAATTACCGACATAGCCGCTTGCACCGGTAATCAGAATTTTCGTTGGGGCATTCATTACCGTAAAATTACGTAAGTGTAAATGAATTCAATAATAAGCCCTGCTACCATCCAGAAAGGCAAATAATCAATCCTCACAAATCCGGCAATGGCCAGTTTTGATTTATAATGCCAAGGGATTTTTCCCACCAGGAGCTTTATAACAAAGCCAGAAATGAATTCTACGATTATTATCAATACACCATAAATAAGTGCGCGAAACAGCCAATGTAAATCTATGGCGCGGTCATAAACAGGCGGGAATAAAAAAACGGCTGAACCGTAGATAAAAACCATCCAAAACGGCGAATATCCAAGCAGGGCCCAGTCAACCTTTTTTTCAAAAGCAGGGCGTGGGCCGCTTGTTTGAGGCTGGTAAAAATGATTTCCATGCCTATTCCGGCGAAAGCGAAGACAAAAAAGCCGAATATGATTTTTTCCATGGTTTATTTATGTTTTAATTTAGGCTAAAATAGTTAGAGTTATTATAACAAAGTTGGTTTTATGTTCAAAGTGAGAATTATCGCGCTTAGCCCTTCGACTTCGCTCAGGACTAAAACCTATGTTTAAAATTAGAATTGTTGTTTTAGGAAAATTTAAGGAAAAGGCGTATTTGGAATTGGAAAGAGAATTCTTAAAGCGCCTGTCCCCTTTTGCTAAAGTTAAAATGGTGGAATTATCGGAAGTCTCTTATAGAAAGAATGATGATATCAATAAAGTAAAAGAAAAGGAAGCGGAGAGTATAATTAAAAATTTATCCAACGACGCCGTTGTAATTTTGTTGGAAGAAAAAGGCACTGCGCGCGACTCAAAGGGTTTCGCGGATTTTTTGCAAAGGATCGGAGGTTTAGGTAAGGAGTTGGTGTTTGCAATTGGCAGTGGCGTGGGCCTTTCCCCTATTTTAAAACCCTATTCCAACTATTCTATTTCCCTTTCCCCTCTGACTTTCCCGCATAATCTTGCCCGCATCATTTTAATCGAACAGATTTATCGAGCGGCGACTATCTTGATTGGTAAAAATTATCATAAATAGCAATCACCCCCTCCTAACCTCCCCCATTAAGGGGGAGGAAATGTGGCGGGATGGCACGAATCATATTAACAGAACAGGTATACCGCGCGTGCACTATTTTAGCGGGGAAGGAATACCATAAATAGGCTACAAATCTATAAATTTATACTAATCTACAAATGTCTACAAATCCTCTCGCTGGGGATTTTTGATTTCAACCGCGATTAAGCCTAAAACCATCCAAAGCAGTAGTTGGGTTTGCTGGAGGGTGTAGAAGTAATGGTCGAAGAGCATAAGAACTAGGAAAGACCCGAGGATAGTAGCAAGTAGCATGTAGTAAGTAGCAAGATTCTTGTCCCCGCTTAATACTTGGTAATTAATACTTGATACTATTTTTTTCATGTGATAGAAAAATATCCAAATTAAGATAAGCAAACCAGGAATCCCTAATTCCGCACCTGCTAATAAGAAAAAATTATGGATAGGTTGAACCTGCCAAGCGTTGAGTGGGACAGGACTAAATTGTTTCATATGAAACACACTTTCCCCTATTCCTAAGCCAAAAAAGGGTTTATCATTAATCATATTTAACGCAGTTTTATTGTAGATTCCCCTCTCGATTGTGGCTTGGTCAGAGACCGTGGCGCGGGTGAGCAGAAAAGGTTTGAAGATTAAGAAAGCAAATATAATTGCTAAAATTACCTTTCCGATTGTCATCGCGAGGCCCGTGAAGGCTCCGTGACGATCTGTTTTGGGATTAGATTGCTTCTCCGCCTGCTGGCGGATCGCAATGACTAGTCCAAAATATGTTATCAACCCTATCCCTAATGCTAAAAATGCTCCACGTGAAAAGGTAGCTGTAAGCCCTAGGATATTGATAAAAAGGGCTAAATTAAGCCAATAATTAGATATTTGATTATAGATTTTAGATATTAGTGATCCAGGCGAAACCTTAGTTTTTAAATGATCCCGAATCGAAAGTAGATAGATATTTATAAAGATTGTAGTCACCAAAAATGCAGAAAGAAGGTTAGGATGGGGGAAAGTGCCGTATGCCCGTATGTATATTGTTCCACCTGAAACCCCAGTAGCAGAGCCAATGAATTGGCACGCTACGGGGCAGGCTATCTTTGCCACGCCCCAAACACTAGGCCCTATAATCTGCTCCCCTATCGCATTTAAACCGATAGGGGATTGGTTTATAAATTGGGTTAGCCCGATGACGGATTGCAAGGTTCCTAAACAAACAAAAATTGATAAAAACAGCTTTCTAGCCACTAGCGACTGACCACTAGTCACTAGTTTGGCTGTTCCATATGAAACAACCATTGATCCAATAAATTTAACAAAATACCATATATTTAAGCCAGAAATTGATTGATAGTGCCATAAAATGCCTAAAATAAGCCAAATTATTAATATTAAAATTTGCCTATTTTTAAGCCATAGTTTTAAATTCCAGCTATTAGACCACAAAGAAAAAATAAAAGCAATAAAAAGAAATATATCGCTTAAATATAAGGAAATTGATGTAAAATCTGAATAAAGTCCTGTGGCAA
>JBBTRN010000024.1:0-20684 GCA_038065175.1 Patescibacteria group bacterium
CCCCCAAGAAAAGTATATCAGATTACTGGGGAATTAGAGGTTTCGTAATTCAAAGCGTCTGAGTAAATCTGAGTTTTTTGATACGGTCATTTTCGTTTTAAGCAATAAAATCGGCTACATTGTTAAATTGGGATAGGAAAAACTCATATCCTCAATTTTTAAGGATACCCACTTGCTTCAGAAACCAGCTGCTCCAACAAATCCAATGTTTTTGGCCAATCGGCCACGATTAATAACTCATCTTCTACTAATTTTCTTTCCCTTAATATTGACCAAATATGTTCGGTGATAAACGGCATAAAGGGGTGGAGGAGTTTAAGGCAAGTAGCAAGTAGCAAGTAGCAAGTAGCCAGAGTGTTAGCCTTAAGTTTTTCATCTTTGAGCTGGGTTTTAGAAGCCTCAATATAAACATCTGCAAATTCGTGCCAGACGAATTGGTAAATTTCCTGCGCTGCCTCGTGCAGGCGGAAATTTTCTAAGTTGACGGTGGAGGATTTTATTAGCGCATCAAGTTTTGCCAAAATATCTTTATCCGCATCTGTCATCGCGAGTGCATCCGAAGCGATCTTTTCCTTGGGTAAGATTGCTTCGCCCCTCTCTGCATCGGGGCTCGCAATGACAGAATTGCTTAGAATAAATCGGCTGATGTTCCAAAGTTTATTCCCAAAATGCTTCATGCCTTTGACTTTATCTTCGCTCAAAGGGATATCGTTGCCTGCAGAGGTGGAAAAAATAAGCGCAAAACGCAAGGCATCGCAGCCGTATAGATCAATAACGCCCAAAGGGTCTACCACATTGTTTTTACTTTTAGACATTTTTTGTTTGTCTTTGTCGCGCACAAGGCCATGGAGGAAAACTTTTTCAAACGGCGATTTGTGGGTTTTATAGTAAGACAGCATTACCATCCTCGCGACCCAAAAGAACAGAATATCCCAGCCGGTTTCCATTACCTGGGTTGGAAAATAGGTTTCTAAGTCTTGCCTATCTTTTTTGGCTTGGTTGGCCATCAAAGTCGCATACGGCCACTGGCCACTACTAAACCAGGTGTCAAAGGTGTCCGGGTCTTTTTCTAGTCTCGATGATGCACATTTCGGGCATGACTGTGTTTTATCATCAATATCAATAATCACTTCCTGGCAATCGGAGCAGTATTTAACCGGGATAGGTATGCCCCACCAAATTTGGCGGGAGATGGGCCAGTCGCGAATGTTTTCCATCCAGTTCCTAAAGATTTTTTCGAATTTTTCTGTAACAATTTGAACTTCTTTTTTATTCAGCGCCTTAAGTGCGATGTCGCGCAAACTTGGTCTTCCGTCTTTTAGCTTTTCCGTCATTTTTATATACCACTGGGGCACAATTTGTGGTTCAATTAAATTGCCGCATTTATAGCACAACTGCACATTGTGCTTGTATTTCTCGTCGGTTTTTTCTAATAAACCTATCTTTCCCAGTTTTTCTACTATTTTTAATCTTGCATCCAGTATTTTCTGCCCAGCAAATTCCCCGGCAATGTCCAAAAGTTTACCGCGCTTGTCGATTATTTGTTCGTAGTTTAATTTATGCCTTTGCGCGATTTCAAAATCCACCGGGTCATGCGCCGGAGTTATGGTCATTACGCCACTGCCGAATTCCATGTCCACGGCCTTGTCTTTTATTATGGTTGCTTTAACGGGACCGTTAATCCATTCGGCCTCAAAGGTCTCACCGGGTTTATATTTTTCGTACCTTTTGTCGTCCGGATGCAAAACTACATACTTGTCGCCGTATTTGGTTTCCGGTCGCGAGGTCCCAATAGTAAAAGGGCCGTATTTTAAATAGTAAAAGGGCTCTACGCGTTCTTCGTATTTGGTTTCTAAATCTGCCAAACCAGTTTGATGCTTTGGGCACCAGTTGCAAATGCGGCCTGAGCGGTAAACCAGGCCGTCCTCATGCATTTGTTTAAATGTTTGGTAAACAATTTTTACCACCTCGGGGTCGAGGGTAAAAGTGTTCCGGGTCCAATCGCAGGAAGCCCCTAGGCGCTTAATACCTTCTTCGCTTATGTGCTTATTTTCCTGCACAAAGTCCCACGCGCCTTTGTAAAACTCTTCGCGCGTCATTTTAAACCGGCTGGTGCCTTGCTTTTCCAATTTTTTTTCAAACACAACTTGGGTTTCAAAACCTGCGTGGTCAGTGCCCGGTAGCCACAAGGTTTTTTTGCCTCGCATGCGTTCAAAACGGATTAAAATGTCTTCTATAGTCATCCCTAAAGCGTGCCCTACGTGCAAAGGAGCGTTGGCATTCGGCGGCGGCATTATAATAGTGTAAGGCTCCCTGGTTTTAGCATTCGGCAAATTCTCCGGCGTAAAATAGCCGGAGTCCATCCATTTTTTATAAATATCACTTTCGACTTTAGTGTGGTCGTAGGATTTAGGAAGGTCGCTCATAGGTTCATATTATAGTACCCAAACAGTCATCTTACAACTCTAAATTGGAGTCGGCCTGGACTTTTTTGTAAGAAACAGGCCTAAAGCCGTTTTTGAGCATAAAGGCCGCGGCCAGGCCTATCATTTCGGCATTATCAGTACAAAGATGCATTGGCGGCACGAAAAATTTCACTTTCAATCCTTCGACTTCGCTCAGGACAAGCTTTTCACTTTCAACTTTTAACTTGTCGCGGAGCGATATATTAGCGGCGACGCCGCCGGAAAGGCTTATGGAGCGCGCGCCGAATTCTTGTGCGGCGCGCAGGGTTTTGGCTACGAGCACATCAACTACGGCTTGTTGGAAAGAAGCGCAAATATTAGCTCGTAGCTGGTAGCTTGTAGCTCGTAGCTTATGGTCGCGTAGGTAATACAGTACCGCGGTTTTGAGGCCGGAAAAAGAAAAGTTGTAATTTTTGTGGCTTAACATCGGCCGGGGAAAATTTATGGCATTCGGATTTCCAGCATCCGCCAATTTGGACACCTCTGGCCCGCCGGGGTAGGGGAGCTTTAACATTTTAGCGACTTTATCGAAAGCTTCTCCCGCGGCATCGTCTAAGGTTCTCCCGAGGACTTTGTAATTTTTTATATCTTTCATTAGTACTAAAAGGGTATGCCCGCCAGAAACTATTAGTGAGATCATAGGGAAAACCCCCTCACCCCGCCCTCTCCCTCGAGGGGAGAGGGGAAGGGAGAGGGTGCCAAAAGGAGAATAAAGATGACCAGCATGATGGTTAACTGGAATTATGGGTTTGCCGGTTGCAAACGACAAGGCTTTCGTAAATTCCACGCCGACTAAAAGGGAGGGAATAAGGCCGGGGCCAACCGTAACGGCAATGTAATCAATAGCGTGAAGCGTGAAGCGTGAAGCGTGAAGGGCTTTTTCCACTACCGGGCGGATGTATTTAACATGGGCGCGCGCCGCCGCCTCG
The DNA here is from genome assembly GCA_038065175.1 of Patescibacteria group bacterium. Taxonomy (GTDB): domain Bacteria; phylum Patescibacteriota; class Doudnabacteria; order UBA920; family UBA920; genus JBBTRN01. Next base: position 3,395 of record JBBTRN010000024.1, read on the forward strand.
GGCACTACCCCGCCCATTTTGGAGTGGAGTTTAGTTTGCGAGCGGGCAATGGATGAAAGCGTTGTAGTTTTTGGCCACCCTGTTTCCTCCCTCCCTTGCCTGTCCGCCATAGCTTTGGTGACGGTGGAATGGGAGGGGCTAGGGGAGGGTGATAAATCAATAGACAAAACCGCCGCGGCTGTTTCGTCGCAGGAGGTTTCCAAAGCGAGAATCACAATATTGTTCTCTCCCTGTTTGGGAGAGATGCCCCGTCTCTGGCGGGGCAGAGAGGGTTTAGCTAAAATAGTTTTTTGGCTTTTCCCCATAAGGCTATATTATAAACAAATCTACGAGCCCTTGCCAAATTTGATCAAAACCAATTTTTTTGCCCTCGGCCATTTTTTAACTTCTGTCTCGCGGCGCAAGGCTTTATTTAGGCTTTTAAATTTTTCAAAATAAATAATCTTCCCACCCCCGCGGGATTTTACATACTTGGAACCTTTGCCTTGGTTATGCGTCGCCTCTCGTTTTTTTAGGTCAGTTGTGCTTCCGCAATAAAGTGTTTTGTCTTTGCATTGGAGAATGTAAAAATATAACATGGAATTATTATAGCATTTAAAAAAATATACTTATTTTATAGGTATATTTTTTGGTAGAAATCGTCTGAACGAGTGGAAAACTTTAGTTCAACCAATTTACAATCTAAAGACTACGCTATATTAAGTCGGAAACAGCTTTAATAAAATTAATTACAATGGTTAAGGCTCCTGCAATCGCTGTTATCCAGACAAGCCAGTATAAACTATTATATTTAATATATTTAGAAAAAAGATTTTTCTCAACATCATTTATAACTTCGCCCATTAATAGGCCTTCTCTAGTGATAATTAATGCATCTTCGTTGTTTTTAGTAGCGTATCCTCTTTGAACAAGATTTTCAAAAGGCTTATTTAAACGAATATCAAATTTATATTTACTTTCAGTAAACCTCTCTGTGCCTTCATGAAAAATTACTCTGCGCACGTGATCTTTTGTTATCTCACTACCTAAGTGATGATGATTATCGGTTGTCCATCTTAATATTTCTTTCTCTGTTATCCAAACTTTTTTATCTGTTGTAGCAGCCTTGTATTCTTCAGATTTATACTCTTGGTATAGCTCTATTTTTTTAAAAAATTTTAATTGAATTGGTAATGCCATAAATTATAATGAAAATGCTGTATAGCTACGAGATTCAAATTCAATATCATTTCTATTCGAGGAAATAAAACCACCTAAACCACTACCTTGCTCAGCGAATTTTTTCATCTGCTCAACATTTTCTCTTCCAGTCATATTATATGTGTAAAGGTATGTGTTGCAGCCATGTGATTTTGTAGGCTTATCGAACCGTACTCTTATAAAATCGGATCCGATTTTATAAGATTCTACTCCAGAACTACCATTAAGATTTTTATAGATTGCCATAAAATAAATACATTAAAAATTTATAAATACCTTCTGGTTAGCCATCGGGGATGAAAAACCAATCGGTCTTAATTATAAGCTTAATTTAGAAATTTTACAACCATACCAAAATATTGGAAAACCATTCCTTCATAAATAAAACCAAACTAAAAACCACATTCCAGGGAATGGAAAACCGCGACTAAATTTAAGATGTATTGACAATGTACATACATTCATATACCATATTAATATGAGGTATAAGTGGAATGAGCAGAAAAATGAGGAGTTGAAAAAATATCGCGGTATTAGCTTCGACGAAATGGTCGAGCCGCTTAATAACGATGCTATTTTAGATGTCAAGCAACATCCTAATAAACTAAAATACCCGAAACAATTTTTAATGTATATACAATACAAAGGATATGTTTACATTGTCCCATTCGTTTATGAAAATAAGAATATAATATTTCTAAAAACTATATTTAAGAGCCGAAAGGCAAAAAAGGAATTTAATATATGACAAAAAAATATTTAGATGATAAACAAACCCGAGACTTTATAAGAGCCGGCGAAAAGGGTGAGTTGGTTAGTGTGCCGAACCTGCAGATAATGAAGAGTAAATTGTCGCAGGCGGCCAAAGCCATGGTAAGAGCCAGGAAGAACAAAAGCGTGACTATTCGGATATCAGAAGAAGAGTTATATAAATTGAAGGTTAAAGCAAACCGCAAAAGAATTCCTTATCAAACGCTTTTGACTGCGCTTATACATCAGTATAATGACAACAAGATAAACGTAAGCGTTTTATAATAATAGTCGCAACAAACAAAAGGAATGGAATGGGGACACGACCCATTATGCCCCTCAACTTCGCTCGGGGCAAAATAAAAACCCGAAACGAGTTCGGGTTTTTATTTTGGTAGAGATCGTCTGAACGCCTGGAAAACTTCTTTGGCTTTGGTAAAGGAAGTTTACGATCATTTAACTAAATAACATTACTTGTCATCGGGCATTGATTTAAGGTAAACCTTCATTAACCAGTAGAAACTATGATTCATAGTATCAACTAAAGCATTTATATCATTCCTATAATCATCCCAACCATCAGATACTTCTTTCATATACTCTTCGGCGGCTGCGTCTGCATAATAGAACCTCGTGGTTTCCATTTCATCCTCTAATGAGTAGTAGGCCGCATCATTTTTTAGTATCTTATCTTTATTTTTATTATGAAATCGTTCTATAAATCCGATTCTTAAATTCTTGCCTGCATCTTCATAATGATAAGTGATATTGCCGCGTATTCTCATCAATGCATAATTAGTTGGATTTTCCGGACCTTTTTTCATATTAGATATGTCGATCAAATACTGCCAGATTTTTTTTGCTTCTTCGGGCAACTCATTTAATAAATCTAAAAATTCTTTCGATTCGACTACGGCATTATTTTTATTCAGAAAATTTAAAAATTCTTCAATTAATCCCGAAAAAATTCTTATTATATGAATATTAATTCCTGCAAATTCTCCATCATGTACATCAATTTTCGGTCCAGCAGCTTCATACCGTTCATTTAACAGCACTTGAAAAAGGACAATATCCTTCATGTCATTATAAATCAATGCGAGAGCAAGAAAAAAAACATCCAAATCATCTTTGCCATCTTTTTTTATCAAGCTCTTTGGTTTTTTGGATCTTAGTCGACCTTTAAATTTTTCTTTCTTAATAATTTGTTCAGTCGTATTTTGCATAAATTTACTGGGTACCAAATATGTTTGAAAACCAATTCGTCTTAATTATAAGCTTAATTCGTAAACGACGCCACCATACTAAAATTCTGGAAAACCATTCCTTCGCCAATAAAACCAAACTAAAGCCTTGAAAACTTTAGGCTTTTTTGTTAAAATATCAGAAGTTTACGGCGCTATCGTCTAATGGTTAGGACAACAGCTTTTCAAGCTGTGAATCGGAGTTCGATTCTCCGTAGCGCTACCAAAATATTTTTGATATAATTTTTATATGAGCAATAAACTGCTTCTGCTAAAAAAACAAGCCTTGCCTATATTTAAACAATATGGGGTTATTCGGGCTGATATTTTTGGAAGCCAAGCCCGAGGCAGAGGTAAAATCGGCAGCGATTTAGATATAGCCATAACCTTAAAAAGGCCTTTGGGTATTTTTAAGTTCAATGAGCTGAACGACAAGCTGGAAAGCCGACTCCGCCTGAAGGTCGATTTGCTCACCCACCAGTCCATTAACCGGCATCTAAAGCCTTACATTATAAAAGACATGGTTCGGTTTTATGAAGAAAAATAACCAAGTTTATATCGCCCAAATTTTAGATTCAATAAGGAAAATCAAAAAGTATACTAAGGGTATTGGATTTAACAAGTTTGTCAAAAAAGAAGAGAAGCAGAGCGCTGTTATTATGCAGTTAATTTTAATCGGCGAGGTTTCCAAAAAACTTTCCCCGGCCTTTAAGGCAAAAATTAAATTGCCCTGGAAACAAATTGCCGGCTTCCGCGACCGAGCAGTACATAAATATTTTTCCCTTGATTTGGAAGACTTATGGCAAACCGTTGAATACGACTTGCCGGAAATGCAAAAGAAGATAAAAAGCCGCCGTTAAACAATCGGCGATTTTTTTGTTTAGATGGTAGATAATAATCATAGATTGCTTTAGCTGAAACTATGTTGGTTTTTCAGCTGTTCAGATCACCCATACCAAAAACTTCAAAACATCCGAAAGGGGTTTTTGATTTGGTTTTTTAATGTAAACAAAATTGCTATAATAACATTATGACTTCAAAAGATGTAATTGGTTTTTATAACCAAATGGAAGACTTGGGGATCAAAATTTGGGTAGATGGCGGCTGGAGCGTTGATGCCCTGCTTGAAAAAGAAACTCGGCCTCATAACGATTTAGACATCGCTTTGGAGTGGAAAGATGCATCCAAACTTCGTGAGGCATTAGAAACGCAAGGCTACAAACAAATTAAGGAAAACAGCAAGTGGAATTTTGTTTTGGCCGATGCAAAGGGACATGAAATAGATGTCCATGCTTTTGTGTATGATAATAAAGGTAATATTATAGACGGTATTATGTATCCGGCTGAATCCCTGACTGGCACGGGAGTTATTGATGGAAAAACCGTAAGGTGCATATCCCCAAAATATCAGGTTCAATTTTTAGCCCCGTGGATTCATAAATGGCCGGAAAAGTATTTGCCAGCCGTAGGGACGCTGTGTGAAAAGTTTGGGATAGATTTACCAAAAGAATATCAAGATTATAAAAATTGATTAAAAAGTATTTAAAGAAAGGAAAAACCATATGAACAAATATCACGATTTTGAGTACGAATTAGATGATTACGAAAAAGAAGTCTTAAAAGGTTTGGCAAAGGAAGGTTATGAAAGTGTGCCTGATGCGAAGAAGCAGATGGACAGGCTTCGTGCCGCGGCAAAAGCGACGCTGGAAAAAAACCGCAATGTTAATATCCGCATTTCCGAAAGCGATCTTTTCAAAGTTAAATCCCGCGCCAGCGAGCAGGGTATTCCTTACCAGACGCTGTTGACTTCTCTCATCCACCAGTATTCCCGGGGTCAAATAGATTATAATGTTTTAAGGCATCCAAAAAAGGGTTAATTAGAATCAAATTCGCACAAACACCTAAACCACGAGTTGAGGTGTTTGTTTGCTATAATACATTCATCCCAGTAGAGCTTCTTTGCAAGCCTCCATTGCGAAGTTGTGCTTGTAAAGTACAGTCTATTGGGTAATCAGAAAATTATCTTTAACAGGACTTACGGGATTGCCGTCATTGGGCGGGCAAAGCCCGACCCCAGACGGCATTTGGCCAATTTCTTCGTTAAAATGCTGCGGTTTTGTTCTCCGTAGTCCGACTACGGCTCTCAAAATCCTCCCATTTTGCCTCGAACTTGGCTCAAACCCGTAAGTCCTGTTTAAATAAGCAATTTGCCGTTGTCGGCGTAAGTCAGCGAGCAATTGCAAAGAGATTCTACTGGGTATGGGGCAAATTTTTTGGGAAATAGCTGTAATATTTATTCTAACCTTGTTAAACGGGTTTTTTTCCATGAGCGAAATCGCGCTTATTTCTATCCGCAAGACCCGCGTCGCTTACTTGGCCAAACAGGGCAGCCGCAGGGCAAATATTATCGCGCAGTTAAAAGCCACACCGGAAAAGCTGTTTGCCACAATCCAGTCCGGTATTTCCATTTTGACCATTGCGGCTTCAGCTTTTGCGGGCAGGAATTTGGCAGGGGAGTTAGGCCAGTTTTTGGAAAAAAGCGGGCTCGCGTTTATTTCTGAATACGCTTATTCAATAAGCTTTGGGGTGATAGTTCTGGGCATTGCGTATGTGAGTCTTATTTTAGGCGAGCTGGTCCCGAAGTCTTTAGGTTTACGCTACGCGGAAACCTGCGCACGGCTCGCAGCCTATCCAATTTGGTGGCTGTCTAAAATTGCCACCTGGCCGATAAAATTTTTAAACTTGTCCTCCAATTTAATTTTAAAACCCTTTAAAGATTCCGCGACTTTCAGCGAATCGCGCATGTCAGAGGAGGAGATTCGCATGCTTATTGCCGAAGGCCGGCGCACAGGCACTATTCAGCCGCATGAGCACAGCATAATAGAGAATGTATTTGAATTCGGTGATTTGACCGCGGAGCGGATTATGGTGCCCAGGACGCAAATTGTGGGTTTTAACATAGACGGGCCTGCCAGGGAAACCATATATAAAGCGATTGATTCCGGTTTTTCGCGCCTGCCCATATACAAAGGCGATTTAAATAATATTATCGGCATCCTCTACACCAAGCGCTTACTTAAAAGGCTGGGGCAGGAAATGTCCAATATTGATTTGACCGCTTTTTTGGTTGCCCCGTACTTTGTGCCCGGCAGTATGCAAATCAGCCAGGTACTCCAGCGCCTGCAAAGGAAAAAATTGCATATGGCTTTGGTGACCGACGAGCACGGCGAAATAGAAGGCTTTGTTACTTTGGAAGATATTTTGGAGGAAATTGTGGGCGATATTACGGACGAGACCGACGAAGCAAGCGGCTTTGTGGCTAAGCACGCTGACGGTTCGTACTTGGTCGCGGGCGAAATTTCCATATTGGATTTTAATAAAGCCTTGGGCTCGGCTTTGTCAGAAGACGAAAATTATTCCACGCTTTCCGGTTTTTTAATCCAGACTTTAGGCCGCTTCCCCAAGGAAGGGGACATAGTTAAATATCAAAATTTAGAATTTACAGTCAAAGAAAAGACCCAAAGGACGGTAAAAACCGTGGCAGTGAAAAAAATGGTATTATAGCAATAAGCATGACAAACAAAAATTTAGACGGCATAGTATTTGCCAAAAAAAATCGTGCAGTTTTTGTTAGCCGCCCAAAAATTTCGGTAATCGGCCAAGTCCGGCTCGCGGGCAATAGGCCCGCGGTTTTCCATACAGTTAAACCCAAAACGGCCATGCCCGCTTGGCACACATTCATAAGCAGATTTTGGAGGCTAAAAATATTCAGTTTTAGCCGGCCCGCTTTAGCTTTAGCCGTTTTTGTTTTAGCTTTGACTTTTTTTGCCGGTTTGTATTCAGCCTGGAATACGGACCAGTCTTTCGCGGGAAGCCAAATATTAGGGGCAACGAACCCACCGGTATTGGGCGCATCTAAACTTAAAGTTTACGAGGTTCCGCAAAGCACGGTCGCGGATGTGCCTAATGACATTTTTTTTAATCTCACTTTGGAGCAATTGGAAATTTATTTGGCGGAAGTCTTAAAAACCCCTGAAATGAAGGAAGCGGACAGGCTGGCTGAACGCAAAATCAAATTAAAAGAATATTTGCGGTACAGGAAATCCCCGTTTGTGGAAATTGTTGATACGATTGCGGAATTGAAGCACTGGAAGCTGGTTTTGGCGGTTTCGAATTCCGAAAGTAGCTTAGGCAAAAGGTGCTACAATAACAATTGTAGCGGGATAGGCGTTGAGCCCGGGCATGCTTTATGGAGGGATTACAAGTCCAAGTCAGACTGGGCAAAAGATTTAGACAGACTGCTGGAAAAGCGCTACAAAGACTGGACTTTGGAGGAAATGAACGGGATATATAATAAGCCGGGCAGCCAGAATTGGCTTATGGCATCCAAGCAGGTGCTGGAAGAATTGCAGGAGAGAGGCATAGAGTAATTGAACAAAATTGACCAAAATTAAGTAAAATTGACCAAAATTTATGAAGAAGAAAATCCTGGCGCCTATTTTAATTATCGCAGGCATTGTTGTTGGCGGTAGCGCTATTAGCCAGAATATTAAAATAAACCCCATTAAACCCGGGGTTAAATCTTCTGCCAATATTTCCGGCGAACAGCAGGCGATTTTGGCCGTTAGGAAAGCCAAAGCCAGCGTCGTGAATATAGTTGGTTATAAAATTTTGACGGAAGGGATGGTTCCGGTTTATGAACCCATTAAAGGCACGGGGTTTATTTATTCCAAAGACGGGCTGATTATTTCCAACAGCCATGTGGTCCAAGATGAGGCAGAATATTCGGTAATCCTTTTAGACGGGCAAGAGTATCCGGCGAAAGTTTTGGGTATGGACAAGTTTAGGGATGTGGCTTTGCTTAAGATTGAGGCTATGGGTTTAACCCCTGCCCAGTTAGGCAATTCCGATAATTTGGAAACCGGCCAGACAGTTTTTGCCATAGGCAATTCTTTGGGTAAATACCAGCATGCGGTTACCCGCGGAGTGGTTTCCGGTTTGGGCAGGACAGTTGGCATTGGCACCCCAAAAGACCCCAAGCCCCGGTTCCAGAATTTAATCCAGACAGATGCCGCCATAAATCCTGGAAATTCCGGGGGTCCGTTAATAAATTTGGCCGGCGAGGTGGTTGGCATTAATACAGTAATAGACAGAACCGGGGAAGGCATAGGTTTTGCCGTGCCAATTTCAGAGGTAATGGATTCCGTGAACCAATTGGCGGTTTTGGGTAAAGCTTCGCATCCTTACGCGGGTTTGGTTTTTGCCACAATCGATAAAAAATTAAGGGCAGAGGAGAATTTAAATGAAATCCAGGGTGCGTTTGTAGTGGCGGTCGGCGAGTACGGGCCGGGGTATAACGCGGGCATAAAAAATAATGATGTTATTTTGGAAATCAACCGCGAAAAACTTTCTGAAAGGAATGAACTAGATAAGGTTTTAAGGAAGTATAAAGCAGGGGACACGGTTTTGGTTAAGCTTTCCCGGAATGGTGAGATTATTGAAACCCCGCTACTGTTGGGGGAATATCGATGAATTGACCAAGATTGATCAAAATTAAATAAAATTGACCAAAATTTAAGAAAGGCCGACGTTCCCTTGGGGGAAGTCGGCCTTGCGAATTCTTCATCCCTCTGAAATAGCAAAAATTTGTCAAATGTTTATTTTGGATGGTATAATAGGATTCGAAAAGCATGAATCATGAGTTATGAATTAGGCTTTAATGCTATAATTCTTAATTCCTACTTCCTGATTCGTCTTTGTTCCCAGCAAAGGCTTTTTTATCGGAAAATTATGGAAGATAATCAAATTTATAACACTATAATTATAGGCAGCGGCCCGGCAGGACTCACGGCGGCTTTGTACGCCGCGCGTGCGGAATTAAATCCGCTTTTATTTGCTGGGCTAACCTGGGGTGGCCAGTTGATGCTAACGAGCGAAGTAGAAAATTACCCGGGTTTTCCCGAAGGCATAATGGGCCCAGAGCTTATGGACAAAATGCGCAAGCAAGCCGAAAAGTTCGGTACGGAAATTATAGATGTCAATGTCACTAGTCTTGATTTGAAAGATCAGCCCTTTACGGTAAAAACCGAAAAAGGCGACTTTCAGGCAAAAACAATAATTATTGCAACCGGAGCTGATGCCAACTGGCTAGGCCTTCCAAACGAACAGCGCCTTCGCGGCAAGGGTGTGAGTGCGTGCGCCACTTGCGACGGTTTCTTTTTTAAAGACAAGGAAGTTGTGGTAATCGGCGGTGGGGACAGCGCCATGGAAGAGGCTTTATTTTTGACTAAGTTTGCCTCCAAAGTCACAATTTTACACAGGCGCGAGGAATTCCGCGCGAGTAAGATAATGCTTAAGCGCGCGCAGGAAAATTCAAAAATAGTTTTTATGACCAATGTGCAGGTCGTAGATGTGTTGGGCGAAAATTTTGTGGAAGGCGTCAAGATTTCCGCCAAAGGCGGAACCGCCTCCGGCGGAAAAGATACCGATTCCGGTGAAGAAAAAATTATAAACTGCCAGGGGTATTTCGCGGCCATTGGCCATACGCCGGCGACCAAAATTTTCTCCGAGGCCGGCGTGGAAGTTGACCAAAAAGGCTACATAGTTGTAAAAAACCATACCCGCACTAACATAGAAGGCGTGTTTGTGGCCGGCGATGTTAATGATCCGCGCTATCGCCAAGCGGTCTCGGCCGCGGGCATGGGCTGTATGGCCGCTTTGGATGTAGAAAAATATCTTGCGTCCTCGGAGGAAGGAAAATAGAATTAAGAAGTATGAATTATGAATTAAGAATCAAGGTATCAGGCCAGGTAATAAAGGGTGAAGGATATGGAAGGAAGCTTGGTTTTCCTACGGCTAATTTGGACAGGCGGGATTATTCCAGACGGAAATTAAAAATCAAGTATGGCATTTACGCTGGGATCGTAGAAGTCATCAATTATCAATTATCAATTATCAATTATTCTGCTGCTATTGTTATTGGTCCTGTAGATAAAACTGGTTTACCCAAAATTGAAGCATATTTGCTCAAATTTAAGGGGAATTTATACGGTAGAAAACTTAGCCTTTTGTTGGTAAAATATTTGCGGGGATTCAAACATTTTAAAGATGTGGAGGGATTAAAACAGCAAATAAATGAGGATATTAAGATCATTAAGAAGTTAAATTACTAATTTCTAATGTCTAATTACTAATCAATGCCTAATTCTTAAATTTTGGAATTCGTAATTCAAGAATTGATTAGGCATTAGTAATTCGGTATTAGGCATTTTTATGATCAATCCTTTCGAAACCGCTATTAAACAATTGGAAGAAGCCTCGCAGATTGCTAATTTAGACAAAAATAAAATTGAGCGTCTCAAAAACCCTGACCGGTATGTGGAAGTATCTATCCCGGTGGTCATGGACAGCGGAAAGCTGCAAATTTTTATCGGGTTTAGGAGCCAGCATAACAATATCCGCGGGCCTTACAAAGGCGGCATCCGTTACCACCAGGATGTGAATTTAGATGAAGTGAAGGCATTAAGCTTTTGGATGACATTTAAGAATGCGGTGATTGGCGTGCCTTTCGGCGGCGGCAAGGGCGGCATAATTGTGAACCCCAAAGAATTGTCGACTACGGAATTAGAAAAGCTTTCCCGCGGCTGGGTGCAAAAAATGTATCGCATCTTGGGGCCAGAAGTAGATGTGCCTGCTCCAGATGTTAACACCACAGGGCAAATAATGGACTGGATGGCGGATGAGTACAAAAATCTGACTAACGATCCAAAATCACAAGCGGTTTTTACAGGTAAGCCCTTAGGCTGCGGCGGGAGCGAGGGCAGGGAAGAGGCGACGGGCTTTGGCGGGTTTTATGTGTTTGAAGAGGCAGCTAAAAAATTCAATCTGTCCGCTCGGGCAACTATTGCAGTCCAAGGTTTTGGCAATGTCGCCACTTTTTTTATTAAAATCGCCATTGAAAAAGGCTATAAAGTCGTTGCTGTGTCTGATTCCAAAGGCGGAGTAGTTAATATGGCTGGTTTGGACTTATCACGATTGCAAGAACATAAAAAACAAACCGGTGCGCTAAAAGATTTTCCAGATGCAAAAAATATCACCAATGAAGAATTGTTGGAACTTGATGTGGACGCGCTCGTTCCCGCGGCTTTGGAAAACGTTTTAACCGGTGACAATGCCGGGCGAATTAAAGCCAGGCTAATTCTAGAACTGGCCAACGGCCCCACCACCAAAGAAGCGGATAAAATTTTTCAGGAAAAAAATATTCCGGTCATCCCGGACATTTTAGCTAACAGCGGGGGCGTGTGCGTGTCTTTTTATGAATGGTACCAGAACATGAAGCATGAAACATGGAGCAAGGAGCAAGTATTGGGGAAATTAGAAAAACAAATAAAAAAAGCATTTGCCGATGTGTCATCCATCCGTGAAAAATATAAAACTACCTTTAGGAATGGAGCCTACATTTTAGCAGCGCAAAGGATTATGGAGAAGATGTAAAAGTTTTTAATAAATCGCCGAATATGGCGATTTTTTAAGCATGTTTTTTAAGCATTGACAACAGTTCGCATATTTTCGATAATAATATGACCGGTTGCTAACTATTAATTTTAAAAATATGAAAAGTCGCATAATTAAGGTAAGTTTAGTTTTAGGAATATTGGCTATTGCCATGCCCAGCCCTTCGGTTCTTGCCCAAGGCAACATTAATATTAGCGCTAGCGGGAATACTTTAAATATTTCTGTTAGCGGTACTTCTTACGGACAAAGTTTGGATTTAGTTTATACTTTGCCCGGTTCTTCCTTGCAAACCGTGGTTTCTAATATTGGCCAGGTTTATTCCGGGTATTGGAACGGCAGTTTGAACCTGAATGAGTACGGGATCGTGTCCGGATCCCAAGTTTATGTGCGAATGGGGGGTCACCAATCAAACACCATTACCGTTGGCGGCTACACCGGCGGCTGTACCTACCCTTCGACAGGCTCAGGGCCTTACGGTAATTGTGGTAGTCCTTATGGACTTAGCCTGAGCCATAATAGCCTAAATTTAAATGTTGGACAGTCGCAGGTCGTGAGCGTGTACCCTTCTACAGGCTCAGGGTCTTACAGCAATAATTTTTACGTTTCTGCGAATAGCAGTCCAACGGTTGTATCGGCCGGCGTTTCCGGAAGCCAAATAAATTTATACGGACTTGCAAGCGGTACTAGCACAATTTCCGTTTGCCCGAATAATTATTCGTATGGATCTTACCAAACTTGCGCCAGCATTTATGTTACAGTAAGCGGTTCGGTGGCGGGCAGCAACACCAACTTATATTTTAGCCCTTCGTCGCCCACAATGTATGTAGGCCAAGATTTAGCAGTGTCAATTAACAGCAGTGCCTACAATTCAACTTATTATTACGGCAGCAATGCTTATTATATTTCTGCCAACTCCAATTCCAGCGCGGTTTTTGCCAGTGTAAGCGGTACTGTTTTGAACTTGCGGGCATACCAAGCGGGGAGCTCCACAATTACCGTCTGCCATGCTTCCCTGAATTTTTGCGGCAGTCTCTATGTAAGCGTGGGCGGGGGGTATTACGGCGGCTCGCCAGTCGGCGGATTGTCTTTGAGCCAGACTGTGCTAAATTTGAGCCCCTACCAAAGCGCGGCAGTAACGATTTTTGGTCCCTCGACAGGCTCGGGATCTTCGACTGGCTACTATATTGCTTCTAATTCCAACCCGAACGCGGCAAGCGCGAGCATGTCCGGTAGCACGGTGAGTATTTACGCTTACGCGTCAGGCTCAACAGCAGTTAATATTTGCCAGAATTACAATAGCCAATGCGCCGCGCTTACCGTAAATGTGGCTGGGGGATATTACGGCACCAACGATGTCCGAATTTTGAATACTTCTTTGCCCGCAATGGTTATGGGGCAGTATTACAGCCAGCAGCTGAATGTCGCGGGTGGCACACCCCCGTATACTTTTTCCGTAAATTCAGGGGGGTTGCCTTCGGGTTTGAACCTTTCGACTTCCGGACTTTTGTACGGCGTGCCCCAATATGCCATTACGGTTAATTTCAGCGTCCGGGCAACAGACAGCCAGGGCAGGGGCGGCAGTATGCCGTTTACCGTTTACGGCGCTGGCTCCACAGGCTCGGGGATTTCGGGCGGGGGAGTCCTGGGCGCTTCCATATATAAAAACGGCCAGCTTATAAAAGAGGGCGGCACGATTTACATTGTTTACCGCAATCTAAAAACCGGTTTTGCCAACTGGAGCGCGTTTACCGGGTTTGGTTTTAGCGTAAATAATGTTTTAAATGCGGGCAGTAGCGGCCTTGCTAATTCCGGCTACATCATTTCAACTTCTTACGCTGCTCACCCCTGGGGCAGTTGGGTAAAATCCGGCAATGCTGTGTATTTTGTGCACGAACAAGGGCTTATCCCCATCCCTGACTGGAATACTTTCTTAAACAACGGCGGGCAGGGTTCCTGGATTGTGGGCGCGAATTTTTATGACCTCCAGCTTCCCATGTTAAGCCCAATGACTTTTGATGACGCGAGGCTAAGGTAGATACTAGATAATAGTGAAATAAAAACATCCCGCTTTTGCTGGGATGTTTTTCTAATATCTAATACCTTCAATCTCGTATCTAGTTCGTTGCCCTCTCCACTCTTCGGCTAAGCTCAGGATTTTACTCGCTCATGCTCGTTCAACATATTCGCCGCTTCTGCTGTCTATCCTTAAAAGATCGCCTTCTTTTATAAACATAGGCGCGTCTACCATAAGCCCTGTTTCCATTTTTACAAGCTTAGTAATTTTACCCGCACTGTTTCCTTTGGTATCCGGCGGCGCTTCCACGACTTTTAATTCCACTTTTATGGGAAGTTCTATTGAAACCGGCTTGTTATTAAAGCGTAAAATGGAAATTTCCATGCCTTCTTTTAAAAATTTTTCCTGGCTCTCTGTTATTTTTTTAGCAATATCCACGGTTTCAAAAGTCTCGTTGTTCATAAAATGCGTGCCTTCGCCGTCGGCATACAAAAAATTCGCCTTTTCCCGAGCCACATCCGCCTCGTCTATGCTTTCGCCGAATTTAAAAGAATATTCATAGACTTTGCCGGTTATGACATTCCTTAATTTGGTCTGCATTACCGGTTTCCTTTGAGCGGTGCGCATGCGGTTAGACCAGATTACCTGCACGGGCTGGCCTTCCCAGAGGATGATGGTGCCGATTTTTAAATCATTTAAATCCATAATAGCGACACTAATATCCGAATGCCATCCGAATGACCCGAATTCGGAACATTCGGGCACAATTCGTAGTTTCGGGTCGGTTAATTAAGCTGCCACAAAAGGCAGTAATGCCATATGCCTAGCGTGCTTAAGAGCTTTAGTCACCATGCGTTGGTGTTTGGGGCAGGTGCCGGTTCGGTTGTGCGCTAAAATTTTTGCGTGCGGGGACATAAACCTACGCAAAGTTTGCGTGTCTTTGTAGTCCACAGTGCTGATTTTGTTTGAACAAAAATGGCACTGTTTTTTAACATTGGTAGTTTCCCTGTCCCGATAGTTGTTATTGTAAGATGGTCGCATAAGTTTATTGACAAAAATGACAAGATTGACAAGATTGAGCAAAATTTAACTGCAATCTAATTTTGTCAATTTTATTTAATTTTTTAAATTTTGTTCAATTCTAAAATGGGATGTCTTCCACATTCACTGGCGGTTCGTCCTGCTGGATGGTCGGAAGCTCTTCTTGTGGAGGGGGCTGGTTGCCAACATCACTTTGCGGAGTTGCGGCAGTTTTTGAAAAATTGTCTGAAGATGCGGTTTCGCCGCCGGACTGTCCGCTCGAAGAGGGTGATCCGCCAGAGGCGGACGAACCCCCGTCGAGCATTATCATGTTATCTGCCACAATGTCTGTCTTGTAGCGCTTTTGCCCGTCCTGTCCCTCCCAACTCCTGGTTTGCAGGCGGCCTTCAATATATACCCTGCGGCCTTTTTTTAAATACTGGTTGGCAATTTCGCCTAACTTTCGCCAGAGCGTGACATTGTGGTATTCAACCTGTTCGACTTTTTGGCCCGTAGCTTGGTTGGTGTAAACATAATTGGTTGCCAAGCCCAAGGCGCAGACCGAAATGCCGGAGGGGATGGTCCTAAGTTCCGGGTCGCGGGTTAAGCGCCCAATGATCATAACTTTATTTAAATCCATAGGTTTAAAATTTAATGCTTAAATTTTAAACAGTGTTTAGTGATTAGTTGCTAGTGACTAGTCACTCACCACTGTCCACTGATAACTATTTTGTTAGGTCTTCGCTCAATGCCTTTTCTATTTTTTCGTCCAGAGTTTTTTCGTCAATGTCTTCCAGTTTTACGGCCGAAGGCTTTGGGGATTCTGTTTTCACCCGTTCCAGCGGTTTTTCCGCGGGAACCCGCCGGACAATTTTCGCCTGCTCAAGCTTGTCTTTAGCCTGGCGCTCTATGTGCTCTTCCAGGTTAATTAGGATATACCTAATTATGTTGGAATTCATACTGCGGACTTTGGCATCTAAAAGGTTGATTTTATTTGTCTCCATATTAAAATCCACCGTAACATAAAAGCCGTTGCGGGTTTTTTTAATTGGATAGGCTAATTTTTTTTTGCCCAACTGGGTTTCCTGGGTCTCGGTGCCGCCGTTGTCGCTAATTGACTTTAGAACCAGGGCGCTGATGTTTGGCACCTCGGTTTCCGCCACGTGCGAACCCAAAAGGTACATAAGCTCATATCTTGGCATAGAAAGTAATCTTTCTATCCCTAAACCTGATTGATTTAGGGGGTATGTTTACCCCGTTAAATATTCCGCTGAAAGCGGATTTAACCGGGGATTAATAATATTTTGATGATGTTAAAGTTTAAATTCTATTCCAACTTTGTCGGCAGCCTTGCGTATCCAGTCTTGCACGATTAGTAATTGATGTTTAATGGATGCGTGTTCTTCCCCGTAGTCATGAACCTGCTTTGCCAGGTTAGCCACGGTTGTTGTTAGGTTATTTACAGATTCGGTCAAAAGTCCAACTTTGTCCGCAAGTTCGGAAAGCTCTTGTTTGGTAACAAGGTGCTGGAACATGAATTTTTCCATCTTTTCCAGCTTTTCTAAAATTTGATCTTGTTTATCCATAAGAAATTTTATTCGCGACGTAGAGCGAGTCAAGATAATCCTTAAGGATTATCTTGCGAGCCGAGGAGCTAATACAGGTTTAATACCTCGGAGCTTTGCTCCGAAATGATAGTTCTCCCCTTGCAGTTAATACCTCGCCAGCTCTGCTGCGAGGAACCTTTATTTTAGAGTTTACAAAGTATAGCAAAACCAGATTTTTTTGTCACCTTGACTTAATATTAAAAATATGATTAAATAATATGTCCTTCGGTTTACCGTATTGTGCGGATAAATTGGAGGAAGCGTACCCACGAAATGGAGGATTTTGAAAAAAGAAAGGAAATGCTCGTAATGGAAAACGAGAATGTCCGTTTAATTACGTCCAAGATGGGGCGTGAGATTGGCGCGGCTTTAGTTAAGGCCGTGCCCGATGAGATTCCGTTTGAGGCGGGTAAGGCTTTTATCGGCGACCAAGATGCTATTAATCGCCGAGTTCGGGAGATGTTCATCCCGCCCGAGAAGCCCGCTATTGTTTCGGGCGGCGGCAATGACTTCGCGGCTAAGCTCGCCGAGCAGGAGAATTTCTGGTGTCGCTTGTTCCCGACCCAGGATTTCGGCTTTGACCCAGGCGAAATGCTGGTCTGGCCTCGGCAGCCCGGGCGCGACCGGCTTATCGTAACTCCGGCTGGCCTGTGGGCTAACAGGGTCTACGACAAGTACGGCGAGAAAAAGATCCCGGCCTGGCGGTATCGGGAAAATCTGGACGCGATGGTAAACTTATCCGGGTCGCCGTACGTTGCCACAGCACGCTGGTTCCGGGACACCCAGGAGGCGGATGAAGAACTCCAGGATAAGTCGGCGCTGGACTTAGAAGCGCTGATGATTCCGGGCATCACGCTGGTCGAGCGGCTGGTTTACGGATTGGTGTTCTGGGAGGAGAAAGAGCTCCACTTGGACACCAAGACCGGTACCCTGTGCACTGG
>JBBTRN010000025.1:0-9107 GCA_038065175.1 Patescibacteria group bacterium
CTCCGGCAATATCCCCCCAGGCGATTCTTACCTGGCTACACTGCGCGCCTCCTCCTCCAAGGGGGTCTGTAGCGCTGTTATACACAGGGCCTGTGGTAGGAGCAGGTGGAGGAGCGGCCGTAATGGTATAATTAACGGTTTTGGACTGATTTCCCGCTCCTTGGGCATTGGTAAAATTAATATTGCCTGTGTATGAGCCTGCGCTAATACTGGTAGTATTAATAGTTACGCTAAGATTAACGCTCTGGGAAGCATTAAGGCTTAAGGAAGTACTGCCAATATCGGCCCAGCTTAAGCTTTCATTTACTCCTATGGTTAATGCCTGGTTGCCGGTATTAGTAACCACAAAATTTTGCGACTGACTTGGGGAAACAGAGGATAGCGCGGCATTCTGGGAAGCCGAAAAACTTAAATTAGCCGGAGTAACCGTGTAGGAATAAGTAGGCAAATCCCCCACCTTATTCCACGACAAACTGTAAGCGCTGCCGCCGCCGTTTTCGTAATATTCATAAATTAACCTGTGCGCGCCGCCGCCTACGTTAATATTGCCGGAAGTATTTGGAATATAACCCCTGTCTACCCATTGGTTAACAATATAGTCTCCTCCCGGCGCACCGTCTATGTCGTCGGGTAAACCGTCCCAGTTGTCGTCAAAATAAAACCTGTTTCCGTCGTCACTTCCGGCGGTAAACTGGTAAATGCCCGCGTTAAAATTAAAACTGCCTTTCCAACGTACAGAATAGTCATCAAAATAATGCGCCGGGCCGGCATCCCCCCAATTAGTAAAAGGAATCGGGCTGGCGCTATTTGGAGCCGGAGAAGACAAAGCCGGCTCGTTTAAATTTACATAGGTAATATTATTAAAATTCCTGCCGGAATACACACAGGCATACATGCTGTTGTTACCCGTTATATTCGGATCACAAAATGGCAAAGCTGACGCAGTGCAGGAATATTCCACAATGTTTCCGCTGCCTCTTCTAAAAGAATAAATTCTCCCGTCCCTGTATGCTGTATTTTCCGGATTACCCCAAATAGGACTCGCGCCTCCATCTGGACTCCAACCTATATTATTTTGCCACCTTTGCACGCCGTTACTTTCCGTGTTTGCCCAAACAGCGCGTTTGTTATTATGAATACCCAAATTGACCGGTTGGTTAACAGTAGAAGTATTCGGTCCGTAATTTTGCCAAGCCATATCCCAAGAGCAAGTTTGCCCACTAGGGCCGCTGCAGGTTTGAAAATATAAGTTAGATCCATTATTTGCCCACGGAGCTGTTAAAAAAATATGATCGCCATAATAAAAATTATCGGTTGCGTAATATTTGCCCACCGGGTTTTGGTAGGCTGAAAAATCTCCTGATACCCTATACCAATTTCCATCGCAAATGGTTTTTCTGGAAGGCTTTATTACTACGGTATAATCCAAATAACTGGCACAAGTTGAGTTGCCGGTATTGGCCGCGCTGACCCTAAAAGTATAAGTCCCCACTTGCGTATTGCTGTTGGTTGTAATATCAAAACGAGCGCCTCCGGTTTCGCCGGTTTCAAAATCTACCATAAAAGGGGCGCTTGGGGTACAAACGGCGCCTGTTGGACAACCACTATAAGTCATCCAAGCGCTATGGGTAAAAGAACTTGTATCTAGCCGCACATTAACCCCTCCGGGGTCTCCCTGATATATTTCTATATATGAAGGAAAAAAACTATAACCAATAGGGGGGTTAGAATTCCCAGAATTAGTTCCCGAGCAAACCGGCTGGCCACTACAGTCTGCGGCGCAACTTTCACCCTGTTGGCACACCCCGTCTCCGCAAGACGTACTTCCGCTTCCGCCAACAGGCGCGCCGCAAGAAGGGTCTGGGTTATTTGCACTTACGCAATAATTATTTTCGCACCGCGCGCATTGTGGGCCGCTTGGAGCGTTGCATTGGGAATCTTGAGTGCAAGCAGGACAACTTGCCGCGCATTCACCTATAATAGGGGTGCAATATTCTTGTCCACCGCAAGCCCCATAATTACTACATGCTTGTTGGCCTATACTGTCCCAACCTCTACACTGATCCTGGTAACAGCTTAATTGTGCGACACATACCCTAAGTCCAAGACCCGGTGTTCCGACAAACCCACAACCGCTTCCTGATTTGGTATAGGAAGCACAAGCCCGGCACTGCTTACTATCACCGCATGTCGGAGAATCTCCTCCCGTACTACCACTAGTTCCACAAGTTGCCGGGTCATTGGTACAACTTCCATTTCCACAACAAGACAATGGAGGTATTCCTTGTATAGTTGGACAGCCAGTTATATTACAACCATCTGCCGCACTAACAATATTTTTACTAGACATTGCAATAAAAAACAAAAAAATGATACTTGCTATAGTAAATAATACCAACTCTTTATTCAAGTATATTTTTTTGAACATTTTATTTCAAAGGAGTTTTTTAAAACAATAGTTTCCCAAACTTTGATGTTCGCCTGTCTCATTTAAAATATTATAACAAAAAAATAAAATATATTCAAGTTAATCGAATAAAAAGACCTACTTCTTCTTTTTGGCAAAAAACTGTTAGGAAAAATTCAAAATCGGACTCCCTGTAAAATTCAAAATCGGACTTGGGGCATATCCTGGGCTTTAACTTCGTGCCTACCAATTAGTTTGTTTTGATTCCACAGCCTGACTTCCAGTAAAGATTCGCTAATGGGCGCCAGCCGGATATCGACCGCCTGCCCTGCCGCAATCCCTGAAACCGGAAACTTTAGATTGTTTAAAGAAATTCTGCCATAGCCGTCCACAACTCGTTTTTCCCTAAGGCAGAAGATATCTGACAGCGATTTATACGGCTTTGGAAGCTCAAACTTTCTAAATATAGTCTTGCCTTGTCGCAGAGCAGCCTGTAATCGGAAACTTGGAATTTCTTTGGTGGTTGAATGCACTTGCCTTGTGTTGTAACGATCTGCTTCTTCCAGAAATATTTTTCTAACTCCTTCAAATGTAATTACTCCCTCCTTAGCGCACCTCCTGACCGTTCTGTCTTGTAGCCAGCGATAGGGCCGTTCAATCTTACCTTTGGCCTGCGGGGAAAGCGCGTAAATGGTTTCAATGTTTAAATCCTTTAACACCTGCTTCCACTGCGGATCGACGTCATCGGTAAAAGTAGTATAGTTCTTGTGGGGGCGATACTCATCGCGATTTTTGACATAGCGAAAAATTGAGTGCTGGTCAACGTAATAACTCTTTGGGCAGCCATAGCTTAAAACTACTGATTTTACTGCATGAATATGATTCCAGGTATTTTCTGTTTTAAACAAGTCAGCAAACAATAAACCTCTGGAGTAGTCATCAAGCGAAGTAATGGCCACAAACTTTTCCTGTATGTATGGACTCCACTGGTGAATAGAAGCATCGTGCTGAATTAATTCTCCGGCATAGTTGGTTAAAACTTCCCTGGTGTGAGTGGCTTTAAGCCCCCTGGCTTTGTAGCAGCCCATTGTTTTGGCTCTGGCGATGATGGTTGGCAGACTTACTGTTAATCCGTGTTTCTCTACTAATATATCCCTGATGGCTGAATAATTAAAATCCGTAATAGGCATATCGCGATTATCAATTAATTCTTTTTCTTTTTTTAGTTCCTCCGCGATTAATATTTCTTGTTCAGCAGTAAATTTTGTATGCGCTTTTCGTTCATAAGTAATTGAAAAGTTATCTTTGTCCGCGCGATAGAGTTTTAGCAGGTCAAAGAATCTGCTACGGTTAAGTCCGAGTTGCGCCATTGCCGCTTGTTTATCCAGTTGTTTGTTATGGTATTTTTCTAAAACATTCTTAGTCTGTTCCGAACTCACCCTTTTATGAATTTGCGCCATTTGTTTTGCCCTTTCTTAAGTAATTACTATTAATCACTCATTTTAGGGCAAAGCGCGGAAAGGGCTAAATTAGGCCAAAAGTCCGATTTTCAGCTTTAAACCAGTCCGATTTTGAATTTTAAATGACATTTTTGGCAAAAAACTTGACAAAGTATACAAAAATATGTATAGTTTATGTACCTCTAAGGAGGAGTTATACAATGAGGCGAAAAATCTTTCGTGTTTTTTTGGCGTTCGTGGCTCTCACCGGGTCACCACTCGCCGCCCAGCAATCGGCTGGGAAATTCTCTCTTTGGGAGCCTGGTCCCCCTACCAGGCCCGAGTGGATTGCGGCTTTCTCGGCCACGGCTTACGCTGTGGTTGAGTCTGGCAACTTGGTGTTGTACCGCGCCGCGGACAACGCCAAACTCGGTTCCGTACCCTCGAACGCTGTCGAGGGTACAATTCTCCCCTTTTTCAGAGGGGGGGTTGTGCCACACCGTCCCATACTGTTCTCGCCAGATGGGAAAACCGTGGGGTTTTCCACTCTGTGCGGAGATTCATTCTCTATTTGCCGGGTCTATACTGCGTCGGCAAACAACAACTACGTTCCCCGGCTTATCGTAAAGCCGGAAACCGAAATTGTAAGTGACCGCGGCCGACTTTTTGTTGAAAAGCTAGACGGCAACGTCTTGCCTGAAAACAACGGCAATGTCCTACTCTGGATCCGTGGATTACAGATGGCGGGCACCACCAAGACGAACATCCTGATTGAAGGTGTGTTCCGTTTTGACGGAGTCCTATTCAGGGCCATTCAAACGAATAAGTTTGATACGATTCTGACGGTTGTAACCCCGTATTTTGCGGTGGGGCACGACGGCCAGATGTTTTTTGGTCGAAGGACCGAGGAACAGGCCAACTCAAAGGCCCAGCTCTACCGGGGCGGGGAGATGATCCTCTCAACCCCAGCGACGGTCGGAATCAGTGGATACGAGTGGAAACCAAGAGTCGACGCGTACTCGAAGTCTGTGTACGCAGAACCCCGTGTGCTTGCTCCAGTATCCACCTTGGAGGTTGGGCCTAGCCAAAACCCACCCCGTCTGGTTTACGAGACTGGGCAAGCTCCAATCGGAGCTGGAGCACAAAGTCCCATTTTTTTTGGGGGGCTCTCGTGCTTTGTCTGGCAAAAAAACCAGGTACAATCCGGAGCCGGCTACCCCCAAAACATGGACGGGGTCGGCTGCATAGACCCAGTTTCCGGTCTCGGACTTAATCTTCTTCAGGCCGGTGATTCGGTTTGCGGAGAAACTGCCACGGGCTTTCGGCCCTGGCTCGCGGTTGAACCCACACGGATTCTGGTCTCCACGACCACGAAGACATGCTGGGTAAAACCAACCCTTTTCACTTCCGCCCGGACCAATGCGGGCAACACGGTTGTATTGGAGGGCAAAAACCTCCTTAATGATCCCTTTGCTCGCCTTCTCGGCAATGGTGTGATTTGGGATGTAACCGAATGGTGCGCAAGTTGTGGAACTGACGGCTTGTCCCGCCTTATGGCTCGCATACCTGTGAGCGCAGAAGGCCAGACTGTGGAATTTAGGCTGGAGGGTATCACGAGTTCCGTGAATGCCGTCCGGCTTGCAATTCCCGGCCCACCACCGCCACCTCCACCCACATTCACAGCTACAGGCGTGACGTCGGCAGCAAAAAGTGGTTCCGGTATTGCCATTAACGGGCTGGCGAGTGTATATGGGCAGTTCTTGTCCGACGTTACCGCGTCGGCCGAATCTCTGCCACTACCCACAACCCTTGGTAACGTCTCGGTTAGCTTGGACGGAAATCCTTGCCCCTTGCTGTACGTTAGTCCGGGGCAGGTTAACTTCCAAGTACCAACATCGCTCGGGGCTCCGGCAGAGGTACGGATGGTTATTACCCGCGGAGGCGTTAAAAGCGCCGAAGTGGTAGTAACTATTTTACCCCAAGCAATTGCGCTTTTTCGCTGGCCTGACGGTAGGCCACTAATGTTGGACTCCAATTTCCGGCTAGTAAACCAAGCCAAGGTCGGGGAAGTAGCAATATTCCTCGGAACTGGCATTGGCCTCACAAACCCGGAAACCGGTCAAGCATACCATCCGGTTGAGTTCTCCTTTGGCGGCGTTTCGGCCATTGTGCCCTACGCCGGACAAATGCCCGGTTTCCCCGGGGTGGCACAGATTAACGTTGTTGTGCCGCAGGTCAACGGACCCGTCTCTGTGAACGTCATCCAGGGAGAGTCAAAAGACAACTTCCCGCTGACCGTTGTACAATAGGAGGCACTATGGCAGGCCTCCATTCGCTTCAAATTTCTCTGGGCGTCGACCACGTTGTCGACGCCGAGGCAGGCGCGAGGGAACCAACTCTGCGGTGGTAGACAGCTTTCATGCTTCTGCCACCGCCATTTTTTTATTAACCGTGTAAAATGCAAAATTCAATAATATAAAAACACCTTTTGCCTGTTACAGCTATGGGTGTTTTTATTTTATCTAGTTTTTTTAGTCAAATTTCTGGGAATTACATGCTTTTTGACTAAAACAAAAAATGATGTTATTATTGTTTAAATATATGTTGAACCAAAATAACATCTCCCTTAAAGCATCTTTGAGGAAAACTCTTCCCAAACAGGCTTTCGTTTTTAGTCAAGAAGACTTACAGCGGCTTAAAAGCCTAAGCCAGGTAGCTCTGGCTATAATTGCGTCTGCCGGCATTGTAACCGCGGCTATAATTGCGCCAAACATTTTTAAAGTTTTTAAAACTATATCCAAATTTAAAAAAGCTTTAAGAAAAACAAACGCCCCCACAGAAACCATTGCCAAAACTTTTTATTACTTAAAAAAGCACGATTACATAAAAATGACTAAATCGGGCAAAGATTATTTCGTTGAGATAACCCAAAAAGGTAAAAAGAAACTGCAAAAAATGAACTTCCAAAAATTAAAGGTGCCAAAATCCAATTCTTGGGACGGCAATTGGTGGATAGTCCTAGCCGATATACCTTCCAAAGACTATCGTCACCAAGCTGATCTCTTACGTGAAAAAGTCAAAAATATGGGTTTTTACCTGCTGCAAAGAACTGTATGGGTATTCCCTTTTGATCCACGCGCTGAAATCGCATTTGTGGCTAAGTATTACGGGATAGATAGATTTTTAACGGTTATTCAAACCCACTGGATTGATGAACAAGATGATGCGGTTTTAAAACAATACTTTGGACTAAAATAATTTAGTCAAACTCTTAGGAATTACATTCTTTTTGACTAAATCAAATATCAATTTTTGATTTTTACAAACTGACAACCAAATACCAAACTCATATAATCAATTTCTAATTACTACGTTCAGCTCCACAGATACGTCGTTGGTTATGCTGTTTTTAGAAATACTAACTAAGAATATCCCCTTTTGCCCGGCTTTCTCCCCGGCCAGGGTAGCAAGATTTTCTATAGTACTGGAAGCCTTTATTGTCCACCCCGTGGCTTTAAAATACTTTTCATAAATTTGAAAGTTTTCTTCCACGGTTTTTTTGGAAAAATATCTGTAAACATTCTGGACTTCACTGCCATCTTTAGCTTTAAGGATTTCGCTTCTTTGCGGCGGCGCGCCTTCCTCCAAAGGCAAGTCTTTGGGCAATTCCGGGGCTAGTTTTCCGGGTTCTAAATAGGTAATATCTACTTTAGATGGGGTTGGCTGGGCTTGTTGTTCTAAGACTTGCTCTGGGATCTGCTCTGGCTTTGGCTCTTTCCCCTTACCGCCCAAGAATAAAAATGCGGACAAAGACAGAAGTAAAGCCAAAATTACATACAAAAATTTTTTTTGGTTTTCGGAAAACATATTTTTAGCTTAAAACTGTTAGTCTTAACTAACCCAAATCTTTTAAGATTTTTTCGATTTGTTTTTTGAAGTTTGGTAAAATATTCACCGCGACATTCCAAATAATCTTTAAACTTACTCCGAAATATTCATGAACCAAATAATTCCTCATACCAACCGCTTTGCCCCAGTCTACCTCCGGATATAAAACTGTAAAGTTTTCAGGCAGATTTTTGGCCGCTTCTCCAATTATTGTCAGCCGCCTGATGACTGAATCTTGCTTTGCTGTATCCTCTGAAAACTGCTCAAAAGAATAGCCATTTATATATTCCTCAATCAAGCTAATCGACTCTATTATATCCAATAAATAGTCCTGTTTTCGGTATTCATGCTTATTGGTCATAAATTAAAACTTGCTCAGCCATTACTCTTTGTCTAATTCTTGGCTTTAAGCCGTCATAAGTCCCAACATCCACTTTCTTGCCCAAAACTTTTTGCAAATCAATCTGAAGTCCAGCCAAATCAAACAAAGTCGCTTCTTCCGGCAGTTCCACTAAAAAATCCACGTCGCTATCTGCATCTGCCTCCCCCCTCGCCACACTGCCAAAAACAGACGACCTCAAAACGCCTGCCTGCTTTAAAACCGGCAGGACTTTGATTTTTATCTCTTCGATTGTTAGGCTAGAATTCATACACAAACATTATGCCATTAACCGGTTATTTTTTCAACGCCGCTTCAATTACCTGCTCAAAGCTGGCAAAAGGCTGAGCGCTGGAAAGCTTCTCTTCTTCCCGATTTTTCTGCCCTGTAAATAGCTGTTCAAGCGCCGATGTGTGAATACTTTGAGTTTTTTCTATGCTATCCAAGCGTGTCTTAACAGGCTCTAGCTCCTGCTTTAAAACATCTTCCATAGTTTTGGCTATTGCCCGCAATGTAATATCAGACATTGTTTTTTTAAACTCCCGCATAAATACACTATACAATAGAAACTGAAATGTCAATTCTGATATAAAATCAGTTTAAAGGTTTTTATAAGGCTTCATCAACCCCCACGCCCGCCCCCACCCGGGGAGCGCGCGAGGGAACCAACGAGAGGGAGACCGCGCGCGCCTACCAGCCGCCGGTTTCCCTTCTCCCATTCTAATTAACTAACTTAAATGAACTACCTCGGGGCAAGCCCCGAGGTATCAAGGGGCAATATTATAGAATGTTCATTCGCCGAAGCTTGCTATCCGACTTCGCCAAGGCTTCGTCGGATTCGCCCCTATTGATCCCGCGGCAAGCCGCGGGGTATTAGCGGAGGCGAATAAAATGCAAAATTCAATATATTAATAACCCCAAAAGTATGCTTTTGGGGTGTTTTTTGGCTTCTATGCTCGCGGCTATAATAATCCCGCCCAAATCCTCGCACACA
>JBBTRN010000026.1:0-11981 GCA_038065175.1 Patescibacteria group bacterium
CTACGTAATACCCTTGAGTAATAACCCCCCTCAATCCCCCCTTACTTTAAGGGGGGAGGCAAAATCAGTCCCCCCTCTTAAGATAAGAGGGGGTGAAGGGGGAGTTATGAATCCTTATACCCATAACCCCCAAGTTACGGACGAAATTATGAAAATCACTAAAGGCATAGGAGTGGATGTTAGCTTTGAAATGGCCGGGTTTAATTCTTCGGTAAATAATTGTTTATATGCCACGCGCCGTGGCGGAGAGATTATTCTTTTTGGAATAAAGCAAGGGAATTTTGTGTTTGAGGATTTTAATAGAATGATAGTCAGGGGTTTTAATATCCACTGCGTAATTGGCAGGCAACTTTGGCAGACTTGGGAAGAAACGCGGGCGTTGTTTGAAGATGCTTCTAACGGCGTGCAGGAAAAGCTTTGGAATGTTATGCTTAAGCAAGGAAAAGGGACGATTCTGAGGATAGAAGATTATTCGAAAGATAGATTTGAGCAAATGATGAGAGATAATCCTAAAATACTCTTACAGTTATAATTAAACCGACCCGAAACTACGAATTGTATCCGAATAATCCGAAAGGTAAAAATTCGGATCATTCGGGTAAATATTCGGGTCATTAGGGTCGGATATATGTTCAAAAATTACAAACAACAATTCGAGGCTGAATTAGAAGAAATTAAGGATAGTGGCATGTGGAAAGAAGTGGGGGTTTTGGAGGGGAAGCAGGGCACTGTCATTGAAGTATTTAAAGATAAGGGATCCCTCGACTCGGATGCACTCGCTCGGGATGACAAGCCTGTTAGGCTTGTCAATTTCTGCGCGAACAACTATCTTGGATTGGCATCGAGCGATGAATTAGCAGAAGCTGCAATCGAGGGAATAAAAAAATATGGATTCGGTGAGGCATCTGTCCGGTTTATTGTGGGCACATCAACAATCCATAAAGATTTGGAAAAAGAAATTGCTAAATTTTTTGGCACAGAAGACGCCATAACCTATACTTCTTGTTTTGACGCTAACACCGGTTTGTTTGAAACTATTTTAAAAGAAGGGGACGCGGTTTTTAGCGACGAACTGAACCACGCTTCCATTATTGACGGCATTCGTTTGTGCAAGGCCGAAAGGTTCAGGTTCAAAAATGGGGATATGGAAGATTTGGAAGCGATGTTGAAGGAGTTCACATCCCGCGACCCGAATACCCGAATGCATCCGAATGACCCGAATGTAGTACAGGCCAGTGGTCTGCCATCACGATCTCCGCGGAAGTTAATAGCAACAGACGGCGTGTTTTCTATGGACGGAATTACAGCCAAGTTAAAAGACATTTGCGATTTGGCGGAAAAATACGGCGCTATGGTTATGGTGGACGACAGCCACGCGAGCGGAGTTTTAGGAGAGCACGGCCGGGGTAGTGTGGAAGGGCTGATGGACAGGATAGATATTTTAACTTCCACATTCGGCAAAGCCTTAGGCGGCGCGGGCGGTGGGTTTACCGCCGGCCAAAAAGAAATAATCCAGATTTTGCATCAGCGTTCGCGCACGACTTTGTTTAGTAACAGCCTGCCTCCAATGATAGCCACAGCGGCTTTGTATGTTTTGCAGCAGTTTGATGCTAAATTCGACCATCACCGAAAACAACTTGCAGAGAATACGGCCTACTTTAGGTCTGCCATGGAAAAGTTAGGTTTCACCCTTGGGGGCGATGGCAAGCATGCCATTACCCCGGTAATGCTCGGCGAAGAGAGGTTGGCAGGCGAAATGGCTAAAGTGTTGTTTGAAAAAGGTATTTATGTGCGCGGGTTTACTTACCCCGTTGTTCCCAAAGGTAAGGCGCGTATCCGCGTACAGATATCGGCCGCGCACACCAAAGAACAAATGGATAAGGCCGTAAGAGCGTTTCAGGAAGCTGGCCAAGAATTTGGCATCTTAAAATAAAATTGTTATATTACTATCATACTAGCTAGTATGATAGTAATATAAATATATTTATGGCTAAATTTTCAAAAAAGTCTAAATTAGAGAACAATAAATCTCAGGAATTAGTTGCAGACTTGTGTGAAGCTATATCCTTGACTAGTAATAGGCAGGAGGCAGCCGAATTGCTGACTGATTTGTTAGGACAACAAGAACTGGAAATGATAGCTAAGCGTCTGCGAATAGCAGAGTTGTTGTTAGATGATTTAACATATGAGGATATCACAATGGAGTTGAAGGCGAGCCCAAATACAATAGCGCGAGTACAGGCTTGGCTACAACAAGCGGGGGAAGGTTATAGGCAAATAATTGAAAAAACAAAATCCAAAAGAAAAAACTTTCAAGCTTCGTCAGATTTTGGTGGATGGCGGAACCTCAAAAAGAAGTACCCTATTTATTTTTGGCCGCAATTGTTACTGGAACAATGGGTAAAATCTTCCAATGAAAAAGATAAGCAAAGAATGAAAGGAATTTTATCGAAGTTACAGGAAAAAAAAGGCATGTATAAAGAACTCAATGCTTTATTGCAGGAAGACTTTAAAATAAATAAAGTATAAATACTATCATACTAGCTAGTATGATAGTATTTATTAGAAATTTATGAAGAATATAGTCATAATTGGCGGGGGGACGGGGACATTTACGTTGTTAAACGGTCTTAGGAAATTCCCTACAAATAATTCAGTAATTGTATCAAGCGCGGACGACGGGGGGAGTACCGGGCGTCTTAGAAAGGACTTAGGCGTGTTTCCGCCCGGGGATTTAAGGCAGTGTTTGGTGGGCTTGTCTTATACTGAAGAACACCTCAAGGGATTATTTAATTATCGTTTTACTTCCGGCGAACTTAAAGGCCATAATGTCGGTAATATTATTTTAGCAGCCTTAGAAAAAATTACCGGCAATATAGACACCGCCCTTGGTTTTGCCGCTAAGATATTGAATGTTCGCGGCGCGGTTGTGCCGGTTACTTTAAAGCCGACTTTGCTTACTGCGGTTTTACAGAATGGAAAAAAGATAATCGGCGAGCATAATATAGACCAACCCAGAACAAGTAGTAAACATCAAACATCAAACATCAAACATCTGCAATTAAAACCGAACGGTCCAGCAAACCCGCAGGCCATCGCAGTATTAAAATCTGCTGATGTAATTGTCTTTGGCCCTGGGGATTTGTACACAAGTATTTTGCCTAACCTTCTGGTTAGGGGTATTAAAGAATCGATCGATGCTTCAAAAGCAAAAAAAGTATTGGTGGTTAATTTAATGACTAGGTCAGGGCAAACAGACAGATTTAGCCCCGCGGATTTTATTTTTGAGATGAATCACCATTTAGGCAAAAAGAAATTAAATGTTGCTATTATAAATTCTAAAAAACCCGATAGCGTGGCTTTAAAAAAATACAAAAAAACCGGCGCGGAATTTGTGGCGCCGGATGCTAAAAGCATAAAAAATATCGAGATTTTAAAAGCGGATTTATTGTCGCATCACTTAGTCAAAAAAATCAAAGGCGACGGGCTGGAGAGAAGCGTGCTTAGGCACGATTCGGAGAAATTGGCTAAATTGATTTATAATCTATGACTTTAAAAACCAAAAAAACTATAAGCAAAAAAAGCTATGGTGTTAAGTTTGAGTTTAAGGAAAAGAGCAAGAAAATTGCCTGGGGTTATTTGTATGTGATATTTCAGGATAGGCATAAGGAGCCTTACGGATTAATGGAAAATGTTTATGTAGAAAAAGAATACCGGAGTTTTGGGTTAGGTAAAAAGCTGGTTAAAATAATTATCAATGAAGCGAAGAAAAGAAATTGTTATAAAATAATCGGTACAAGCAAAATTAGTAAGACTAACATACACAGCTTTTATGAACATTTAGGCTTCCATAAAATGGGCTATGAATTCCGTATTGATTTGAAAAAAAGTAAGCCTTTGCAAAGAGATTGAACCCAGCCTGGTAATGCCTGCTTTTTTCTTTAGTTTTCGCTATAATAGATCTATGGAATTTATCAAGAAGCTAATCCCGGATGCAGTGCTTAAATCAATACGGCCTTTTTATCATGCTGTAGTTGCAGTCATTGCGGGTTGGTATTTTGGGCATCCATCGCGCGAAATGATTGTGATTGGGGTTACCGGAACAGCGGGGAAGTCTACCACTGTGGCTATGCTGGCGCGAATTTTGAACAGCAACGGAAGAAAGTGCGGGTTTATTACCACAGTCAGTTTTTTTGACGGGGAGAGCGAGCATATTAACATACATGGGCTCTCTATGCCGGGCGGGTGGCAGCTGCAAAAAGACTTAGCCGTAATCCGGTCAATGGGCTGCCAGTACGCGGTTGTGGAGTGCACCAGTGAAGGTTTGGCGCAGAATCGGCATTTAGGAATAAGTTTTCAAATGGGGGTTTTGACCAACCTGTCGCCTGCGCATTTGGAAACTCACGGAGGGTTTGAGAATTATAAAAAAGCAAAAGGTAAATTATTCCGAGTTGTTGCCAAACAGCCTTCGGGAGTTATTTTGGTTAATCTCGACGACCCGAATGCCGGTTATTTTTTGAGCTTTAATTCCAAACAAAAATTTGGAGCCGGATTTAAGCGCTGGAAAACTAATGTGACCGATTTGCGCTATTTGGCAATAAAAACCGATTTCGGTTTTGAGCTAAACGGCGTTCCCTTTGAGGTAAACTTACTCGGGGACTTTAACAAATATAATGCCTTACTGGCCGCATCCACAGCCAGTTTGTTGGGGGTGAGCTTGAGTCAGTGCGCTTTAAGCATAGCGGAGTTCAGCTTCATCCGCGGGCGGATGGAAGAGGTAAAAAACAATTTGGGCTTTAAGGTAATTGTCGATTACGCTCCGGAGCCGGCAGACATGGAGGCTGCGCTTGGGGCCATAAGCCAATTGCCCCACAAAAGCATTATCCATGTTTTCGGTTCCACGGGAGGGCACAGAGACAAGGCCAAGCGGTTTGAATTTGGGAAAATCAGCGCCGGGTTTGCGGACCGCATTGTTATTACTAACGACGATGTGTATAACAGCGACCCTCAGGAAATAGCGGAAAATATAGAATTAGGAATTAAAAATAATGAATTACGAAAGGGAGAATACGAAATTGTTTTGGACAGGCGCGGTGCAATCGGGAAAGCTTTATCGATTGCTCAAGCTGGAGACATTGTGGTTATTACCGGCAAAGGTAGTGAGCAGTTTTTGGTCTTGCCGGGGAACAGAAGAGTCGTGTGGGATGAAGTGGAAGTAGTCAAGCAAGAACTTAATAAATTGACCAAGATTGACCAGGAATAAATAAGAATGACAAGAATGAGTAATCATAGCCTGATTATTGATACTACGGAGTATGGTAGGATAGTTTTTTCTTTGGATGGTAAAAGTAAAGTTTATAAAATTTTACCCCAGGAAAGCGATAAGATTTTGATTTATTTGGATGATTTTCTAAAAAAATCAAAAATCAAACGACCCCAATCCGAAATCCAAAAAATAATTATCCATAAAAAAAAGACCGGCAGTTTTACCGGTCTGCGGATTGCCGCGGCCATTGCCCAGGCTCTAAGTTTGGCTTGGCAAGTAAAAATACGGCTGGTAGCAAAATGATTATTTATTGTTGAGTTTTTCAGCTTTGTGTCTTGCAGCAGCTACTCTTACCAACTCTGTTAGACCAGGATGTAGCTCACACAACGCATCGCGTAAACCGATTTGTTGATTGGTAATTCCACTAAGGATCTTACCCAAATCCTCTTCTTTGACCCCTTCCTCAAGAAGGATGAGAATGTTTTTCACTTTGTTAATGAGATCGGGGATTTTATGAGGTTCTTTAGAGCCCTCAATAACATCTACCCCAGATTGATGTAGTTGATCTAAAGCAGCAATAATGTTTTCGCAACTGTCTAAGGGTTGAGCCTTAAATGCCGCGAATGCCATGGACTTTGGGTCAGGTTCAGGTGTGGGTTCTCCTGTTTTTTTAAATGGACTCCATCTCATACAATTTATTCCTTTAGCTTAAATAGCTTAATAGTTATTGCCAATAAAAGCATAAACCAAATAAACAAACCCAACAAATCGCCGGAAATTTTGGCAAAGTCAAAACTTTGCAAATAGCTGTGCCTTAAGCCTTCGGCCAGGTAGCTTATGGGCAAATGTTCTCCCAGAAACTTGAGGCCATTCGGCAGAGCTTCGCTTGGGAAAAATACATTGCCTAAAAAGGCCATGGGCAGGCCGACTGCCGCGGTAAGCGGGGTGGCTGTTTCGTAAGAAGAGGAATAATTGGCAATGAGCAAGCCTGCAAACAGGAAAATCGCGCCGCCGAGAACGGTTAATAAGAATATGCTAAAATAATTTCCGGCAAAGGGCGTGTTAAAGAAAATTGTGCCGGTTAAGGTCAGTAGCGTTACCTGGCAGAACATTACCACCAGCCTGGAGGCGACCAAAGACAGCGCCAGTTCGCGCACTTTTATCGGCGTAACTAAAAATCTTTTTATTATATTTTTACTGCGCATTTCCGCCATCCAGTAAGCCAGACCGTAAATCCCGTTGGTCATAATTACATAGGCTATCATGCCGGGAAGCAAATATTCCCGGTAAGGTATGTCTGCCATTTTGGGCAGGGGCAAAATGGACAAGGCAATGTAAAGCCCGAGCGGCATTGCCGCGTTCCAAAACAACGCGGTCTTATTACGGTAGATAATTTTCAAGTTAACCAAAAAAAGCTGGGCAATAGCGCTCATTCCTGGTACTCCTTTCCGGTTAAGTCCAAATAGACATCTTCCAAAGAAGCGGTTTTAACGGTGAAACCGGAGAAGTTAATTTTGAACTGCTTTAAGACCTCCACTATTTTAGCAATGTGCTCTAAAGATTTAATTTCCAGAATAATTTTAGGGAAATCGTTGTAAATTTTTTCGATTTCGGGGAAACCCTGAAAAATCTTTTCATCGAGTTTATGTTCCACCAAAAAAGAAATTTGCGTAGTGTGCGCTAAGTCATCTATTAATTTTTTTGGTTCATCAATCTTTAATATAGCACCCCGATCCATAATGGCGACGCGATGGCACAGATATTCAGCTTCTTCCATGTAGTGGGTGGTAAGAACAATAGTCAGACCAGAAGCATTGAGCTGTTTTATTAAACTCCATAGATTCCGCCGCGCCGCCGGATCTAAACCGGTGGTGGGTTCGTCTAAAAATAAAATTTCCGGATTGTTAACGAGCGAGGTTGCCAGAGTAAAGCGCTGTTTTTGACCGCCGGAAAGGTTTTTGACGGTTTCGTTGGCTTTGTCTTCCAGGCCGACAAGCTGTAGTAATTTTTTGTTGTCATCGCGAGGGAGTGCGTCCGACCGCGGCGATCCTTCAAAAGATTGCTCCGGATTCACCCCAGTGCCGCCAGTGCTACGGAGCACGGCTCGCAATGACACAGTTGGGTATAGAGATCTAAACAAATTCAGAAGCTCATTTAAGGTTAAATGGGGTAAATAATCGCTTTCTTGGAGCTGAACGCCAATACGCCTTTTTATTTCATCGGTCTGGGTTAGGTTATCCAAGCCTAAAACTTCTACCCTGCCCTCGTTTTGCTTCTTTAAGCCTTCAATTATTTCCAAAGTTGTGGTTTTGCCAGCTCCATTGGGTCCTAAAATTCCAAAAATTTCGCCTTTTTGAACATTAAAGTTTATACCCTTAAGCGCTACTAAAACACCCTGTTTTTTAGGCAAAACATAGGTTTTACGCAGATTTTGAACAGAAATTACTTTTTCCATTATTTTTGAATTATACACGAAAAATATCACTTGACAGAATTTGTTAGTGTGCTAAAGTGGATTTACGCTTTATTTTCAAGATTTTTGGCAGACTGCTAAGGCGGCAATTAAAAAATTTTAGCTCGCCTACATAATGGAGAAAATCCCTGCTATTTAAGAGGAAAAATAGCCCTTTTGTTTTATTGTCAAAAGGGAGTATTTTTGCGTCAAAAATTAGAATATCAGGCAGATCAGATAAATCCTACAGCCAAATAATCTATATATAAATAATCGGGTCTTAAATTTAATGGGACTGTTGCCGAATGGGCTTTTAAGACGAAATTCCTGAATTTTGTGGCAGTCAGGCAAAACAAATTTTGATGTTTACCTGAAAGGTAAGCGGTCCGCCTTTGGCGGATGACTGAATGGCCAAAATTCACGAATTGTCTCCCTTCGGGAGATCTACCGAAGGCATGACAGTCAAAATGTCATTCGGCAACAGTCCCTTAATACCTAACCAATGCCTAAAGCTAAAGCAACCCCAAACCAAGCCGTGCTCAATTTTACCAAAGACAAGCCGCAAAAGCGCATTGTTCTGTCTAAATTGCACGAGACTAAGGCTTTGCCCAATTTAATAGAAGTCCAGCTAAATTCCTATAAGTGGTTTTTGGAAAAAGGCCTTAAGGAGTTATTAGCCGAAGTCTCCCCGATCCGGGATTTTACCGGAAAAAATTTGGAGCTTAGTTTCGGCGATTATTTTTTTGAAAAAGGCAAATACAACGAACACACCGCCCGTGAAAGGAATACCACATTTGAGGCTCCTTTGTATGTGTCCGCCAAACTAGTCAACAAAGTAAGCGGAAAAACTAAAACCCAAGATGTTTATTTTGGGGATTTTCCCTTAATGACGCCGCGAGGCACTTTTATTATAAACGGCGTGGAGCGCGTGGTCGTATCCCAGCTGATAAAATCGCCGGGCGTGTTTTTTATGGCGGAAAATTTGCGCGGGAAGAATTATTACGGGGCGAAAATTATTCCTAACCGCGGCGCGTGGCTGGAGCTCGACACAGACGCAAGCGGCGTGATTGGCGTAAAGATCGACCGCAAGCGGCGCATCCCCATTACCGCGCTTTTGAGGGTTTACGGGCTTTCTATAAACGAAGATATTTTGTCGGAATTTGCCGATGTAGACACAGACCCTGACACAAAATATATCCAGAGGACTTTGGAAAAAGACTCTTCCGTTAATGCTGACGAAGGGTATAAGGAAGTTTACAAAAGAATCCGTCCGGGCGATTTAGCCACCGTGGACAATGCCCGTTCGTTAATCGACGGCATGTTTTTCAACACTGAACGCTATGATTTTTCCGATGTCGGCCGGTATAAATTCAACCAGCGGCTGAAGCTTGTAGGGCAGCCCCAAAGCCCGCTTTTGACCAAAGAAGATTTAATTTGCGTGATTAAGGAAATTGTCCGGCTGAACAACAGCCAAAATCCCCCCGACGATATTGACCATTTGGCTAACCGGAGAATCAGGTCCGTAGGCGAACTTATCCAGGCTCGTTTTCGCGTCGGCTTAGCCCGCATGGCGCGCATTTCCAAAGACCGCATGTCTTTGGCGGATTTGGAAACCGTTAGTCCGGTTCAGCTCATCCATGTGCGGCCAATAGTCGCTACCATGCAGGAATTCTTTTCCTCCTCCCAGCTTTCGCAGTTTATGGATCAGACTAACCCATTAGCCGAGCTCGAACACAAGCGGCGTTTAAGCGCCATGGGGCCGGGGGGTTTAAGCCGCGAGCGCGCCGGTTTCGAAGTGCGCGATGTGCACCGATCCCATTACGGCAGGCTTTGCCCGATTACCACCCCCGAAGGCCCGAACATCGGGCTGGTTTCCCACCTTGCCACCTATGCCAAAATTAACAGCCATGGTTTTATAGAAACGCCTTACCGTTTGGTAAAAAATAAGGCCGTGAACAACGGAGTCGATTTGGAAGGGGAAATTACTTTGTTTGATGTAAAAGATAAAGACGGGAAAATTTTGGCAGCATCCGGAGCTAACATTGATGCTAAATTAGCCAAACAGATTGCCAAACAAGCGTCCGAGATTGCTGAAATAAAGATTAAGCCGCGTTTAACAGACAAAACCCAATACCTTGATGCGTTTGAAGAGGAACAGATGGTCATTGGCCAGGCTAACATAGAAACCGATGGTAAAGGATACTTTTTGGAGAAGCGCGCTCCCGTGCGGGTGAGGAGCGTACCTTCTGTTGCCGATACTGATTCCATAGACTGCATAGACATTAGCCCCAAGCAAATTGTTTCCGTGACTACATCGCTCATTCCTTTTTTGGAGCATGACGACGCTAACCGAGCGTTAATGGGTTCTAACATGCAACGCCAGGCCGTGGCCTGTATCCGTCCGGCCGCGCCTTTGGTTGGTACAGGCATGGAGGAGAAAACCGCGGGAGACTCGGGGTCGGTGATTCTAGCCGAGGAAGACGGCATAGTTACCCAAGTTTTGGGCGATAAAATTATAGTCGTGAACGACGAAGGCAAAAAGCGGGAATATTCTTTACTAAAATTTGTGCGCACCAACAGCGCGACTTGCATAAACCAGATCCCCAGGGTGGCCAAAGGCCAGGGCGTGAAGAAAGGCGATTTGCTCGCAGACGGCACCTCCACCGAAGGCGGAGAATTAGCTTTGGGCCAAAATGTTTTGGTGGCGTTCATGTCTTGGGAAGGGGGAAATTACGAAGACGCGATTTTAGTTTCCGAACGGGTCGTCCAGCAGGATCGGTATTCTTCCATTCACATAGACGATTTTAAAATTGATGTAAGGGACACTAAATTAGGGCCCGAGCAGATTACGCGCGATATTCCTAATGTGGGCGATGAAAAATTAAAAGATTTGGACGAGAACGGGGTCATCCGCATTGGCGCTCAAATTAAAGCGGGCGATATTTTAGTGGGCAAAATTACCCCCAAGGGTGAAACGGATTTAACTCCGGAGGAAAAACTTTTGCGCGTAATTTTTGGGGAAAAATCCAGGGACGTGAAAGATACTTCCCTAACCCTGCCACACGGCGAATACGGGAAAGTTGTAAATATAAGGGAATTTTCCAGGGAGGCCGGGGATAAATTGTCTTCTGGGGTAATTCGCAGTATCCAGGTGTCTGTAGCGGTTTTAAGAAAAGTCCAGGTGGGCGATAAAATGGCCGGACGCCACGGCAACAAAGGCGTTATTTCAAAAGTCATCCCGGTGGAAGATTTGCCTTTCATGGCTGACGGTACGCCCGTGGATTTGGTTTTAAACCCTTTAGGCGTTGTGAGCCGTATGAATTTAGGCCAGATTTTAGAAACTCATTTGGGGATGGCTGCCTATAAATTAGGCTACAAAATCGCAACGCCATCCCTAGACGGTCTGGGCGAAAGGCAAATTAAAGATGAACTGAAAAAAGCCGGCGTGCCGGAAGACGGCAAAGTGGTTTTGTATGACGGCAAGACTGGCGAACAATTTGACGAGAGAGTCACAGTAGGCGTGGCTTATATAATGAAATTGCACCATTTGGTGGACGACAAAATGCACGCGCGTTCCACCGGGCCCTATAGCTTAATTACCCAGCAGCCCTTGGGCGGCAAGGCTCAATTCGGCGGACAGCGCTTCGGTGAAATGGAAGTTTGGGCTTTGGAAGGCTACGGCGCGGCGCACACTTTGCAGGAAATGTTAACCATAAAATCCGACGATGTTATGGGCAGGAGTAAAACTTACGAGGCGATTGTTAAAGGCGAGCCGATTAAAAAGCCCAATGTGCCGGAAAGTTTCAGGGTATTGGTGAAGGAGCTGCAAAGTTTGTGTTTGGATGTTGAACTCCTGGGGGCTGACGGCGTAATTGCCAACGCATTGGAACAGGAACAAATGGTTTACCAGGAACAGCAGTTAAACAAGCCGGCGGTGGAAGTTATGGAGAATCCCGCCTCGCTGTTTGCGGATGAAGAAAAAAAGGTGAGGAAGAAGGACCGTAAAGGCAAGAATTGATAATTGTTAATTGATGATTGATAACTATTTCGAATTAACCAAATTTCTAATATCCAATTATAAAAAAAGATGCGCTCCGTCGGTGTGAAAACCAAGCGGAGCGCGAGGGAAACGGCATGAGCAGTCGGAATCGCCTCGTTTTATCTGATAAAGTGGACAGCCACCTGCTTCCTATCCCGGCTGATAAGGAAGATACCGTTCGGTTTCTGGTTGTTAGATTTCAATGTTTCGGTTAAGATTATGAG
>JBBTRN010000027.1:0-16409 GCA_038065175.1 Patescibacteria group bacterium
TAGATTGCCGCGCCTTTCATCTGATTCAAGGCTCGCAATGACGCTCTACTCGCTATGAGCTCACTATAAAGAAGTCTTGGTAAGTTACCAATTCGGCTTAAAGTTTTCCCAATTATATCGGTCTGGGTTAAAGCCTTCGCCGCAGGCGGTTTCAATTAATGCCGTACAAATTTGGTAAGGGTCTAAGTTGGCGGCCGGCCTACGGTCTTCCAAATAGCCTTTGCCGGCATTGGCCGTAGCCATGGGAATGCGGATGGAAGCGCCGCGGTCGGATATGCCGAAGCGGAATTGGCTAATAGGCGCGGTTTCGTGCTTGCCGGTAAGCCTTTCGTCATTGCCTGCCCCGTAAACCCGAATATGGTTTTTGTGGAAGCGGCCGAGTTTTTCGCATACCATGTTAATTACCGCCATGCCGCCGTCTTCGCGCATTTCTTTAATGGAAAAATTAGTGTGCCCCCCAGCCCCGTTCCAGTCCCCGGGCATGGGCTTGGGGTCTAATTTGGCATAGACTTCGTATTCTTCGCCTAAGCGGTATAAAAGCCAGCGCGCGAGCCACAACTGGTCAGAAACTTCCAAAGGCCCTAAAGCGCCTACCTGGAACTCCCACTGCGCGGGCATTACTTCGGCGTTAATTCCGGACAGGGAAATGCCGGCTTCCAGGCAGGCTTTAAGATGGTGTTCAACCAAAGGCCGGCCATGGACTTCGTCGTGGCCAACCCCGCAGTAGTAGCGCCCTTGCGGGTGCGGGAAGCCGTCTTTTGGCCAGCCCAAGGGCCATTCTTTGCGGTAGAGAGTGTATTCCTGTTCAATCCCGAACCAGGGGTCATGCTGTTTGAACCTTTCTGCCACCTGGGCTAAAACATGGCGGGTGTTGGAAATATGCGGCGTGCCATCCGGATTCATTACTTCGCACATCACCAAAATATTGTCGCCTTTGTTTATGGGGTCAGAAACAAAATACACGGGCTTAAGCGCGCAGTCGCTAAAATGCCCTTCAGCCTGTTTGGTTGAGGAGCCGTCGAATCCCCAGGCGGGGATATCGTTTACTTTAGACACCGGGCCGTCTATGACTTTGGTTTTTGACCTTAATTTGGCCGTGGGCTTCCTACCGTCGAGCCAAATGTACTCGGCCATGATTTTTTTTTGATACATAGGTTTTTCTTTCTCCCTCCGAAGTTATTATGCCGATTTACAGATATGAACAGATTTACACCTGCCCGCCATTGCCTAACTTAGTAAGTCCGGTGAATGTCCATGGTAAAATAAGCATTTATAAACGTCGTAAATTCACAAGAGGCTTTGGCAGGCGGGGATACCTACAGATTTTATGCTCGGCAGTTATCGGTAATGTCTGTTTGCCTGAATACCGCAATTAATTGATGGTAAGAAAAAACACCTCGTCTTGCGCCTCCTAGTTTTGGGGTGTTTTTTTAAATTCTAATTTTTGATTTTATTCGCGACGTAGAGCGAGTGAAAATTATCCTAAGATAACTTTCCGAGCCGAGGAGCTAATACAGGTTCGAGGAACTTTATACTTTGATTTTAGCAAATATTAAAAGGATGTCAACCCCGTTAGAAAATAGCAGATTTTAGTTATGGAATGGCTGTTATTCTCATAATAAAAGTTTTAAAAAAAATAAAACCGCCGTTTTTCTAACGGGGTCAAATTAGGCTGTGTGGATAGCTTAAATAAAGCCAAAAAAATAGGGGAGAGGCGAAATACTGCTGGTAAATCGCCTCTGGATGGTTAACGTAGATATCTGGGAAGGAAACCAGCGCCTGAACACCCAAAGGCTATCTCCGCTGCACGACCTGTGGGGGTGGGTTTCGGCGTTCCTTTTGGCCAGGCCGGCTCAGCCATTAGGGGCTTGCCGTTAGATCCCATAAGCGGAGCTCTTGGATTCCAGGTTTTAGGCTTTTTTCCGATCCTGACTTTTCGGGGGGTCATGGATGAGAACACCTCCTTCAATATATGTCATGCCTGCGCCTCATCTTGAGACGCCAATTTTGGTAGGCCTTGGTGTCCGCGCCGGGCGGATTACCGAGGCTGGTTGCCTTCCGGGGTTTGTCGCCAGTGCGGCGATGCCCCCTGGGCTTTCTTTTTTTTGTTGGCATAATTGCCTCCTTGAATTAGCAAATTCTACTAAATTTTGCCCATTTAGGCAAATCAAAATTTAGATACCAAATTTAGATACTCGATCCGTTCTACATAAACTTTTAAGCGATTTTGGGGGTTTAGGCAAGGGGGATCGGCTCAAGAGTAATGCCAATCGGCTCAATCCGGGCGGATTGAGCCGATTTGGCCCGGAAGTGAGCCATTTGATTGTAGGTATGGTATAATTTGAACTATGAATCCCGTTAAAAATAACGGATATTCAAGGCAATAATATTTTATCAGAAATGATAAATATTAGCCAATTTTATTGATTAGTTAATTTCTAACGGGATGAATGAAAATCATCAATCTTTATCGACAGGGTCAAACCTCGGCGCAATTAGCGCGGCTTTGTATGTTTCTTTCCAAATAGTTGCCAATGTTTTGTCTACCAAAATCGCGCTTTTGCCAATTATTAATTGGGCAGTAGACGGCGGCACCATAATCTATCCGCTCACATTTACACTAAGGGATTTTGTCCACAAAACTTTGGGTAAAAAAATATCCCGCCAAATTGTAATTTTAGCAGGGCTGGTAAACTTATTGGCGTTTTTATTGTTTTGGGTAATTGGCAAAATTCCCGCTGACCCTTCCTGGGTTCACCAAGCCGCTTACAATAGTATACTTTTGCCGGTTGGGAGGATAGTTGTAGCGAGCATAGTGGCGCAGATAATTTCGGAATTAGTGGATACCGAGGTTTTTAGCGTTGTGTATCACCGCTTTTCCGATACGCTGGCAGTCATCTTTTCTAATTCAGTTGCCCTGGTCATAGACAGCATAATTTTTAGCTTTATAGCTTTTGCCGGCAGTTTGCCAATGTCGGTAGTGGGGCAAATTATTCTCACTAACATTATCATCAAATTAATAATGAGCCTCTTGTCCAGCCCGGCCATAAAATTGGTGCCAAGGCAGGTTTCAAAAGAAAGTATTTAGTTTAGAAATTTACCATTTTTTTATATTCTTTCAACCTTTCGACAACATCATACCCCGTGATTGATTGCAGGCGTTTAGTTCCAAAATCCTCAACTGTAAAGCTTGCGACTGTGCTGGCCACGGCGCAGGCTTTTTTTATATTGGCCGGCGACAAATCGTCCGTCTTTGCCAAGTAGCCCATTAATGCTCCTGCAAAGCTGTCGCCCGCGCCTGTTGGGTCAATTATGTTCTCTAGGGGATAGCCGGGGAGGTTGAAAATTTTGATGTCATTGCGAGCCCCGAGTGCGACCGAGGGGCGTGGCAATCTGTTCGATGGCTTAGATTGCTTCGGACGCACTCGCAATGACGATTCTTGATTAAACAGCAACAAACCGTGCTCACCCTGCTTAATAATGAGTGTGGGGTTCAACCCGACACTTTTACGCGGCCGCGTAAAAGTGTCGGGTTGATTCATTAAACTTAATATTTTCCGCGCGGCTTTGAGTAGGTTATGCTCTTTGGTAAACTGTCTGGCCTCGCTGTCGTTTATTACTAATAGATCAATTTTTTTTATTACCTTTAACAAATCTCTCTTTGCGGTTTCTATCCACAAATTCATGGTATCAAGCCCCACAAGCCTTGGCCGCTTTACCTGATTTAAGACATCCATCTGTAGTTTAGGCTGGATGTTGCCCAAAAAGACATATTTCGACGCGCGATGTTGCTCGCCTAATTTAGGTGTAAAGTTTGCAAATACCCCTAAGGAGGTTTTTAGCGTGTCACGGGTATTTAAATCAAAGTGGTATTTGCCTGCCCAATGAAAAGTTTTGCCTTTTAATTTCTGCAAGCCTGATGTGTCAATATTGTGTTTTTTAAATACATCAAATCCGCCAGCTCGCGGATTAAAGTCATCGCCAACCACGCCTACAATCGCAGTGGGCGCAAAGAGCGAAGAAGCCAGCGAAAAATAAGTGGCACTGCCGCCAAGGGTTTTATTTACTTTGCCAAAGGGGGTTTGGATGGAATCGAAAGCCACAGAGCCAACACATAAGAGTTTATTCGACATATTTATGTGCTAATCTTAGCATAAGATGTTAGAGATTGAGAATATCCGCGAAAAATTAGGCCAAATTAAAACCAGCCCTGGAAGCCTTTGGGTATTGCCCTGGTTAATAACCATAAAAAATTTGACAACATTCAGTTTTGGGTTATAATAAAAATATGTGGAGGCTGACTAATGAACAATTAATTAAACTGGCCGATATTATGGCAGAAGTTGGTATGGTCGCATTCGGGTCAGCTATACTGCCCAGCGTTTCCAACCTAAAAGCTGTATGGATAATCATTAGTCTGTTATGCGCCTTTACTTTTTGGTATTTTAGTTTATTAGACTTGTTGTTAAATAATTTTTCGCCCAAAATATGCTCTTTCGCCAAAACCTTGCTAAAATTTTTTCCGCTTAACTTAGGTTAAACATCAAAAATTTTAGACTACAGTTTTGTCGGAAATATCATATTTTGCATCAAAAAATTATTAAGCAACAAGTCTATTGATTATTAAAATTGCGAAAGAGAGTTAGTATGGAATTATTTTATATAGCATTAGGCATAGTTCTTTTGGCCATGGTATTGGCTGCTCTTCCGACCCTGCTTGACAAGCGCAGGAAGTAAGTTTATTATATGGCAATGAATTCCAGAATACCCAGACAAGCAGCCGTTATGATGATGCCCGCGTCTTTGTGGAAGCGGCTGTCTTGAATGTGATTTAGTTCGTTTTTAACACCGCCCCTTTCACGAAGATTGGGGCGGTTTTGTTTTGCGCAAAGGTCGCGAGTTTTCGGCAATTTCGCCGGCTCGTGTGATCGGAGGCAAGGCAAAAAAATGTTTAGGAGGTATGAT
The DNA here is from genome assembly GCA_038065175.1 of Patescibacteria group bacterium. Classification (GTDB taxonomy): domain Bacteria; phylum Patescibacteriota; class Doudnabacteria; order UBA920; family UBA920; genus JBBTRN01. The sequence continues at coordinate 4,966 of JBBTRN010000027.1, forward strand.
GGCAAATTTTTATTTGATCATCGTTACGGACTGCGGGGGTAGCGACCGTGGCCGCTATGAGATTGCGGCCTCTCGGTCTTTTTATCCTCGTAGGCCGCCCGCACTGACGTTTTTTGAAACCAATAGCATGAATACCCTTCATGCTGGGTTTACCACAGCGGCGCACGTGCTTTCAACGGTGGAGCACTTTGGTCCACTTGCAAGAGGAGAAAGGTTTGGAATTCTTTGCAACGCCGCGCCGAGGCATGGGACGGAAGATGGCAAAAGATTGCGGGGGGAAGGCCGGAAAGGCGAGGGAGAAGAAATTTATGCGCTGCTCTTGGACAATGGCGCATGGGTAGTTGGGCCGAATGCAGGCCTAAACTTCTACTTTATTCAGCATCGTGTCCGAGCATCATACCTCGTGACGGACACTTCCGGTATGACTACTCCGTTTCGCTCGATGGAAGTTATGGTTCCTACGCTCGCCAAGGTCTTGGGTGCGAAGGATCATCGCAACATCGAGCTCACTGCCAAGTCGCTCTTAGTGCCGGAGCCGGAGAAAGGAGTTTTCGTTGCTGACTGGGACGAGCACGGTAATTTGTATGTCGTCGCTATCGGTTCTCAAACTTGGGTTCCGGCGATGGGCGAACACAGCGTGTTCCGCATCGGCGATAAAATCGCTCGCCTAAGGCATGTAGAGGGTATTTTCGCCGGCCAAACCGGCGAACCTACGCTCACTACTGGCAGCCTCAAACTTAATGGACAATTCGTCCATTATCTGGTGGTCGTCGGTTCCAGCGCACGGGCGCTGTTCGGAAATCCGCCGGTCGGCGCCAAGGTCGTCATCGAGGAGTAGTTTCCGTGCCGGGGAGGGGTGCTCATTACCATCTCCCCCGGCGCCATTTAGGAAAAGGAGAGAGAATGAAAAGTTTTTGCGAGTTTTTTTCTGAAAAAATCACTGCTGAACTTCGCCAGTTCTTGCTGGAGATTTCTGACGAGGAAGTGGACTTTTATCTCGATCATTGGGGTAAATGTCCACAATGCGTTGCTCGGATAGTTGAAGCCTTCCCTCCGGATGAAGGCGACGATGAATGTGATGCGGTAGAAGCGGCGGTGGTAAGGGACAGATTGATCAATTTACTGCTCCCTGGAATTTTGAAGTTTGTAAGGAGGAGAGGATAAGCTGAAGCAAGGCTATCAGCGCAAAGCAAAGAGTGCGCGGCGGGAATCATTTCCCCGTGTCAGCGCGCTTTTTTGTTTTGCCAAAAAACATTCCAACATTCTGCAGAATGTTGGAATGTTAATTATTCTAATTTTTTCTTTTTTTCTCGCCCCCCCCCTTAAACTCTTCGTCTAAAGTGAAATCAGGCTTGTTTGGAAAAATTAGTTGTCGGATAACCTCTTCCGCGTTTTCAAGCACCGGTTCTTCGGGATTTTCATGGGGCGCGGAACTGGGAATGTATGATTTTCTCATAAATTAGCCCATACTCTGCCTTAAAATCGCCTGTTTTTCGATAATTGGAACCAAGGATTTTTTGGCTTTTAATTGTTTATCCCGCACTTTCTTTTCACTAAAAAGAAAGTGCTCGGATTTATGTAACTGTTCGCAAAGTTTCCAGTGCTGTTTTTGTGCTTTTGTGCGCGGGCCTAATTCCAAAAGTAAATATTTTTCTATTTCCTGAATGTCTTCCCACACTCCGCGCCAGGTCGGGAATTTTTTTGCGAGCTCCATCAGGCCCGGTTTATACAAAAACCCGCCGGCTTTTTGCAAATCTAACTTTAAGTTAACATAGTATTTTTCTATTAATTTTAGTTTACCATCGTCAGCCGTTTTTTTCAAACCCCTGCCCGTGCCAATAAGCTCGGGCGGTATGCCTAGCGAGTAAAGCGCGGCGGTAAAATTAATCGCTCTGGGCAAGCGGACTTTGCCTAAGCCGCGGGAATAGCCAAACAGACCAATGTGCTGGACCCGCTCCCTTCTTTTAGGCAAATGTTGGGATATTAGGTTTATTAGCGGCGCGATTTTTTCTATGGTTTTCTGGTAAGGGTTTTCAAAATAGGGGATTAATTCCAAAAGCTCCCGTTCTTCTCCGCGGCTTATTTTTTTGGCGCGTCCGAGGGGTAAATGTTTTTGCAAAAATTTTATTGAGCGTTTAACATCATTTTTTTTAAAATCATACCTAAATGCCGACTGGATAATAGCCGTGCGCACGCCCTGGTATTCATTATAAAAATCTTGTATACAGCCTGGGTTAATGCCGCCGCGGAAAGGAAGTGTGCCTACGCCCACAACCGGAAAGAGTTTGAGTTTATATTTTTGTTCAAAGCTTTTATAGCGCGATAACGCGATTTTTATGGCTAAAACCGTAGGGACAATCCCGGAATTTAGCGCCGGGTCGCTCCTGGCTACATACGGGCGGATGTAATCAGGCACAAAGCCAAATTTCCATTTATGGAATTTTAAATACTGCTCTAAAATTTCATCGCTCCTAATAATCGTGGAAACGCTTTCAAATAATGGGATGATTTGAATATGCCTTAGCCCGCTGCCTTTTTCAAAATGGTACAAGCGGTGCTTTAAATTGGCCACTTCGGAGAATGCCTCCTGGATGTCTATCATTTCCTCGGCCGATTCGGTCATGGGCAAAATTACTTCAAACAAAGGCGGGGAGTGGAGGTTCATTTGTTTGGCCAGGGACGCGGCCGTGGCTATGCCCATGAGCGCGCGGCCCATGCGGAATTCGGTTTCGACTTTAGGGTTGGGCAGGCGGAAAGTCAAAAACCTGTCTTTGCCCAGAGGATGTTTTTTAAAAAAATCCCAATGATCAGCGAGTAATCTTTCTAATACTGATTCGTCCACTAGTTTCCCTTCCCAGTCCCATTTGTATTCTTCTATGCCCAAATCCGAAAAACATAAAAAACATTCCCGGGCTTCTTTGAGCGTAGGAATGAACGGTTCGTCGTGCCAATAGGGCTTCCCGGCGTGATCCGGGTGCTGGGTGGCCATTGTCGCGGGTATGTGGCGGGAGATTTTTTTCATTAATTGTATTATGATAAAGAAGTAACCTAATGTCAAAATTATGTCTCAAAAGCAGTTAATCGGCGGTTTGATTGGCCGCGGAGTTTTAAAAACCCCCTCTGTCATTAGAGCGTTTAAAAAAGTGGATAGGGTGGATTTTGTATTGCCGGAATATCAAGCCCAAGCTTACGAAGACCATCCTCTGCCTATAGGTTTTGGCCAGACTATTTCCCAGCCTTACACAGTAGCTTTGATGCTCGAATGGCTGGCGCCCAAGCAGGGCGATAAAATTTTAGACATTGGTTGTGGCTCGGGTTGGACAACGGCTTTACTGTCATCAGTTGTCGGGAAAAGGGGTAGGGTGATTGGCATTGAAAGAATTCCCGAGCTTGCGAAGTTTGCGAAATCGAATCTCTCCAAATACCCCTTGCACTACCGTACTAGTACGGTGATACATAAAGACGGGAGTAAAGGATATCTAAATTACGCGCCATATGACAAGATGCTCGCTTCAGCATCGGCATTTGATGAAATTCCTCCGGCGTGGAAAGAGCAATTGAAAATCGGCGGGCGTATTGTCGCGCCAGTTGGGGAAAGTGTGGTGGTAATAGATAAATTATCGCGGAATAAATACAAGCAGACCGAACATTATGGTTTTGCCTTTGTGCCTTTAATCAAAGACTGATATTTGTTATAATTTTATTGTTAATTTTTGCGGGTATCGTATAGTGGTAGTACGCGACCTTCCCAAGGTTGTGGCAGGGGTCCGATTCCCCTTACCCGCTCCAAAAATATGAAAATCTATTTAGCCGGCAATGTGCCTAAGGGCGCGGATGAAGAAAGAGATTTTAGGAATTGGCGACTTGCTTACAAAGAAATTTTAGAAAAAATTTTTGATGCTGAATTTTTATTGCCGAATGCCGGTGATATAGACGAGAACGATTTTTTGCTGATTGTAGGGAAGGACTCAAGTAGTATCAAAAGTTCCGATTTAGTCATAGTAAATGCCGAAGAAAAATTAGGTGCTGGTACAGCCATGGAAATGGTTATTGCCAAATATTTTAAAAAGCCAGTTATTACCGTAATGCCTAAAAATTCCCACCACAGACGCACGAATGTTTTATTCCAGGGCAAATATTTGGTGGAAGATTGGATGCATCCGTTTATACATACGTTTTCCGATTTTATTGTAGACAGTGTGGACGACATTGGGAATATTAAAAGCGAATTATCAGGCGCGGCTATTAAAGACATTTCTATAATAGATAAAGCAATAGCACACCGCCGCACAAAACATCCATAAATGAATTTAGAAATCACAACCGCGGATCCTTTTAATATACTCGCTTCCACTAAGCGGGTAATGGAAAATGCGAATTTTGTTTCCCTGGATTTAGAAGCGGTAAAAACCAAGGCTCCGCTAATTGCGGAGTATCTAAAAGCTAACGCTGAATTTCCCGACCACGGCCATAATCTTAGCGGCGATTTTAATACCGACGCCCAGCTGGTATTTTTTGAATCAATGATGGGCTTTTGTTTTTGGGCAATGCCGGGCGAGCCGAAGTGGAGCGTTGCATTAGAAAGCGGCGAAAAGGTAGACGGCTGGTATGGGGTTTGTGCGGCCTTTAAGCGGGCATTTGACGAAGGAGTGCCTGTGGCGGATGCAAAGTTTTTGGAAAGTGTTGCAGAAAAACAAGTTAAACATATTTTCCGCTCGGCGACTAAAGCCGAAATTCCGCTTTTACAGCGCCGGGTTGCCATTTTAAATAAAAATGCCGCAATGCTTAAAAAAGCATTCGGCGGTCAGGCAGTCAATTTAATAGACGCCGCCGAGCGCGACGCGGTTAAGCTGTTTAAGCTTCTGCTGGATTTTTTCCCTTCTTATAAAGATGTGACTGTATATAAGGAGCGCGAAGTGGTATTTTTAAAAATTGCCCACTTGCTGGCCTTGGATTATGAATACCGCCTGCCTCACAAACAGCGGCCATTTTTAAAAAATTTCGACAAACTGTGCGTATTCGCCGACTATAAATTGCCGCAACTGCTTAGAATGGACGGCATTTTAAAGTATAATGACCAACTTAGCGCCGTTGTGGATTCTTATAAAATAATTCCAGTGGGCACTCCGGAAGAAGTGGAAATTCGCAGTGGGGCAGTTTGGGGCGTGGAGCTTATACGCCAGCAAATTCCGGAATTTACAACCGTGCAAATTGGGCACGCAATTTGGCTCGCTAGCCAGGACCAGGCACTGCAGTCAAAAATTAAGCCCTACCACCGCACGCTCACGACTTTTTATTAACCAGGCTATTTTGTATAACTTTAAATTTGTAAAATAAAGGAGTTTTTAGTATAATTTAGAGTAGGATTAGCCTTATTTTTTTATGTCTTCTCAAAATTCCGCCAAAGGCGGATCCGCCTTTGGCGGAAAAAAACTTTCTTTAGAACCCTACAAAGGTACGCGGGATTTTTACCCGCGCGACCAGTTTGCGCAGAACCATATTTTTGATGTATGGCGTAGAGTTGCCCAAAGGTATGGCTATTTGGAATATGGCGCATCAATCATCGAGGAAACTGATTTATACCGAGCTAAGACCGGTGAAGAAATTGTGAATGAACAGACCTATTCTTTTACAGACCGCGGCGGGAGCGATGTGACCATTCGCCCTGAAATGACCCCCACCGTGGCTCGCATGGTCGCCCAAAAACGCAAGGAGCTCACTTTCCCTTTGCGCTGGTTTTCTATCCCCAATTTATTCCGCTACGAACGGCCCCAAAGGGGGCGTTTGCGCGAACACTGGCAGTTAAACTGCGATATTTTCGGCGTTGATGGAATTGAGGCAGACGCGGAAATAATAAGCCTGGCGTATGACATTATGAAGGAGTTTGGGGCGAAAGATGAAAATTTTGTTATTAAATTAAATAACCGCCAGGCGCTGACTAAAGTATTTTTTGAACTCGGACTAACCGAAGCAAATCAAAAAACTTTTAGGAGGCTTTTAGACAAGAAAGATAAGATTGAAGATTTTAATGAGCAGGTCAAAGCAATCTTGGGAAAGCCGTTTAACGCGAATCCAAAAGCTGACAATGAAACATCGCAATTAATGCAAAAACTGCAAGCGCTGGGAATAAAAAATTTAGTTTACGATCCTTATTTGGTTCGAGGGTTTGACTATTATACCGGTATGGTTTTTGAAATGTACGATGTTAACCCCAAGAACCCCAGGGCGCTGTTTGGCGGCGGGAGATACGACGATCTGGTAGAAATTTTCGGCGTAGAAAAAGTGCCGGGCGTGGGTTTTGGCTGGGGAGACGTAACTACGAAAGATTTTTTGGAAACCTATAATCTTTTGCCCGAATATCAGCCGCCCGTGCAATTGTATATAGCTCATCTCGATGGTTATCTTGAAGCCGCAAACAAATTGGCGTCAGATTTAAGAAAACAAAGTTTAAATGTTGCCGTAGATTTAACAGACCGCAAAGTTTCGGCGCAGATTAAAACGGCAGATAAAGAACAAATTCCTTTTATAGTTGTGGTTGGCGAAGAGGAAGTAAAAACAGGGAATTATAAAGTCAAAAGCTTGAAAGAGAGTAAAGAAACCAAAGTTGAAGCTGTGGAAATTGCAAATTTAATAACAGTCGCGCGTACTTAAATACTGTAAAGTATTTAAGTACAGGAGAAATTATGGAACTGCAGGTTGGCGTGAAAATTTTGCTCAAAAATAGCGAGGGTAAGTATTTATTTGTCCGCCGGAACCCTAAAGTTTATCCGGAAGTCGGGGCTAAATGGGATATCGTGGGCGGAAGGATTGAAGCAGGCACTCCGCTCATCGAAAATCTTAAAAGGGAAATTAAGGAAGAGGTTGGGCTGGATTATGTCGGTGAGCCAAAGTTGGTGGCGGCGCAGGATATTTTAATAGATCACAAATACACGAATGGCACAAATAACACAAATCAAAGCAAACATGTTGTGAGACTTACTTACATAGGGTTTCTTGAAGGCCATCTAAAAGTTAACGATGACCACACGGAAGCCGCGTGGTTTACAGTTGAAGAAATAAAAAAGCTAGAGCCAATGGACAGTTATTTTGCTGAGCTTGCCGAAAAAGGAATAATTTAATGAAGCGCATTATCGCCGTTTTGTTTTTTCTTTTAGCCGCCACGGCGGCCATATTTTTAATTTTATATCCGCAATTAAAAGAGGCTAAACAAAAGCCTCGGGTGGAAAATTTTGAAGATTGCGCAAAAGCCGGCTACCCAGTTATGGAAAGCTACCCCAGGCAGTGTACGGCTTTGGGAGGGAGGATTTTTGTGGAAATATTGGTTGAAGAGAAAAAACCTTAAAACTGTTTATCCCCATTTTTTGGCCTGCCTCACCGGCAGGCAGGCGGCCGCCAAAAAATGCGGATATGGGATTATTTTTATGAATTATGATCAATAGACAACAAGCTTACAATTTAATGCGCGAGTGGGTAAAGTCGGAAAGCCTGCGTAAGCACATGCTTTGCGTGGAGGCGGCAATGCGGGCTTACGCGCGTAAGTTCGGCGAGGACGAAGAAATGTGGGGAATTGCCGGACTACTCCACGATTTTGATTATGAAAAATATCCCAATGTCGATGCCGCGGCAAAAACCGGGCATCCGTTTGAGGGCGTTCGGGAATTACAGCGGCTTGAGTTTCCACAAGAGATTGTAACGGCTATCTTAGGCCACGCGTTATATAGCGGAGTGCCGAGGGAATCCAATATGGCCAAATGCCTTTTTGCCTGCGACGAATTGTGCGGTTTTTTGGTCGCTTGCGCTTATATGCGGCCGGATAAATTTGAGTCATTAACCGTGGAATCAGTAAAGAAAAAATTAAAAGACAAAAAATTCGCGGCCAAGGTTTCCAGGGAAGATATTGCTCTAGGCGTTCAGGAATTAGCCGTTTCAGACTTGGAACATATTAACTTTGTAATTAATTCGTTAAGGCTCATTTCCGCCCAAATTTTTTAATATCCCCATTTTTTGGCCTGCCTCGTCGGCAGGCAGGCGGCCGTCTATGAAAACACTCATTGGTTTTGCCATTGTAATATTTATTGCCATAGGCGCTTATGAGTTTTATGGGCGCCACGAGGTTCAAATTGCCAATTTCACGGAAGGCTTAAAGACCGGCACTGCGCTGGAAAACATCCGAACGGAAATTTTTACGCCCGGCGGCTTGCGGGCTAAGATTGAATCCGCTAACGCAGTTTTAACCGTCCAGGGCGTAATCGAGGCCACTAACTCTCAGCGTTCGGATTTCGGCAAAACGCGTTTAAAGGAAAACGCCATGCTGAACGCGGCGGCTTTAGCCAAAGTAAAGGATATGTTCGCGGCCCAGTATTTTGAGCATATTTCGCCTTTGGGCAAGGGTCCGGCGGATTTAGCCAAAGAGGCTGGCTATGTATATATATCAGTCGGCGAAAATTTGGCTTTGGGCAATTATAAAGACGACCTCGTTTTAGTGGAAGCATGGATGAACAGCCCCGGGCACCGCGCTAACCTTTTAAACGAAAGCTTTGCCGAAATCGGAGTCGCGGTGTTAAGAGGAACTTTTGAGGGTAAAATCACCTGGCTCGCGGTGCAGGAGTTTGGCCGTCCGGCGAGCGACTGCCCCGTGGTAGACGATTTCTTAAAAACCCAGGTTGATCTCGGGAAAATGGAAGTGGACAGGCTAGAGACCCAGGTGGTGGCTTTAAAGAGCCAATTGGAAGCCTGGCCGGAGGCCCAAAGCAAAAAAGAAGTAGACGCGTACAACGCTAAAGTAGTTGAATATAACAGCTTGGTAAAAGTTTACAACAACCGCATCGACACCCAAAAATCCCTTGTAAATCAATATAACACCCAGGTTAAGGCGTTTAATGAATGCATTGCAACCATAGATTAATATTTTTTATCAGCCTCCGCCTACACCACGGGTTTGCCTGTGGGGACACATGGGATTTACGCCCTGCGCGAATTCTGTCTAATTTTATCCGTTCGGGCTTTTGCGGAATTTTTCCCGGACAGGGGGTGTATAAAATTTAAAATTTTGCTATAATCAAAATATAGAATATCAACTTGGCAAAAAATATATGATATATAAGCTAAAAATTGCTTTTTTCGCTTCATTGGTTTTTTTGGCTGGTGGTCCGGCATTTGCCGCGGAATTTCTTGTTCCGGCTAAAGACGGCGACCCGAATGTAATTGTTTCGGCTTCCGAAACCAGGCACAACCTTTATTCAGCCGGCGCGAATGTTACGGTTAACGGGCAGATTACAGGGGACTTGTTTGCCGCGGGTGGCATGGTTAATTTAATCGGCGATGTGGAGGCGGACGCGAATGTCATGGGCGGCAGCCTTTCTTTTAACGGTAAAATCGGCGGGGATGCGCGCGTGGCCGGCGGGAACATTACGGTCTTCGGGCCCATTGGCGGCGACCTAATAATCGCCGGAGGCAACATCAGCATTACTGAAAAATCTTCAATAGGCGGGGATTTAGTCATAGGGGGCGGCAATATAATTTTGGAAGCCCCGGTTAAAGGAAGCATAAAAGCAGGCGCGGGCAACATCACCATAAATTCCAGGGTGGAAGGCGACGTGCAAATCCATTCAAGCGGCGGGAAAAGAAATGAAGGCGTGGTGGTTTTCGGGCCCAAAGCCGAAGTGCTGGGGAAAATCAGCCACAAGGGCACAAAAGAGGCGATTGTAAAAGACGGGGCGAAAGTTGGGGCAATAGACTTTACCCCGGTGTCCGGAAATAAAAGGGCAGGCAGGGTGCTGGCCGGGCTTTTAACTTTAGCGGTATTAATTAAACTAATCGCGTGGTTTTTGGCCGGACTGATTTTAGTTAAGTACCGCAAAAGCGACCTTAATAGCTTAGCCCAAAATATCCAGGAAAATCCTTGGCAGAATTTAGGCCTTGGATTAGCCGGTTTAATATTAATTCCAATCGCGGCAATTTTGCTCCTTGCCGTGCTTGTGGGCTACTACATAGCCGGGTTTTTGGCTTTGTGGTATTTGCTGTTATTAATGCTGTCTGGGATTGTAGGCGTGGTATTTTTCGGAGCCTGGATAAGAAAACTCATTAGCAAATCCCCAGAATTCGTCTTTGATTGGCAAACAGTGCTTTTGGGAGTGGTAGCCATTATGGTGCTGAAGTTTATCCCAATAATCGGCTGGCTTTTATCCTTCCTGGTATTTTTGATGGCAATGGGCGCTCTGTTGAGGGTTGCGAAAGAAAAATGGATAAATGAGAATTGACAAAATTTAATAAATTGACAAAAATGACAAAATTAAAAGAAAAATTTTGTTCAATTTTACTTAATTTTGTCAATTTTGTTCAATAACATTATGGGAATTTTTGATAAGATCAAGGACATTAACCAAATGCGCAAAGAGGCTAAGGTTATCCAGGGCCAAATGGCGCAGGTATTAATTGACGGCAGTTCAGGCGGGGGGAAAATTAAGCTCGTTATGGATGGAAATTTTGAAGTTAAAAGCGTGGAAGTGGACGCGTCAATCGCGGGCGACAAATCGGAAGTAGCGAGGCATGTGCGTGCGGCTTTGGAGGATCTGTTTAAAAATTATAAAAAACAAATGCAGAAGAAGTTTGGGCAAACGCTGAACTGACGCTGAATTGAATGCAGTCGCTGAATAAACGCTGAAATAGGCGTCTCAGCGACTTATCAGCGTACCAATCAGCGTGTAATCAGCGATTTTATATGTTCAAAACAAAAATTTTTATTATTGTTATCCTGTCGTTTTTGTTCGCCGACCCTGCGTCTGCTTTGCAAATCCAGGATTTTATTTCCGGCCAGGAGGACAACGGCATTAGCGCAGAGGCGTATTTGGTAGTAGATTACGCGAGCGGCCAAGTGCTTTTGCAAAAAAATCCGCAAGAGTTGCGGGTGCCTGCGTCGCTCGCTAAATTAATTACAGCGCTGGTGGTTTTGGATCATAATCCCAGTTTGTCGCGGAACATCAGCATGGCAAAAAAAGACGAGGTAGGGGGCGCGCGGGTCGCGTCCAAGCCGGGCGTGGCTTATAAAATCAAAGATTTATTCAACGCCATGCTGGTGGGTTCTGCCAATAACGCGGCCAATGCTTTGGCCAGAAGCACAGGGCTATCCAGGGAACAATTTGTCGGAGAAATGAATAAAAAGGCGAAAGATTTAGGGGCGCTCAATACCGGTTTTGTCGACCCTTCGGGAATCAGCGAAAAAAGCTATACTACTGCTGAAGATTTTGCTGAACTGGCCAAAGCCGCTTTTGCCCAGCCGTTAATAGTTAAAGCCGCAGAGACTGCCGAATATTCTTTCCGTTCAACCAATAATTCCAGGTACAGGCATAAAATTAAAAATACCAACAAGCTTTTGGGCGACGGGAGCTTAAATATTATTGCAGGAAAATCAGGGTACTTAAACGAATCGCTTTATAATTTTACGG
>JBBTRN010000028.1:0-7519 GCA_038065175.1 Patescibacteria group bacterium
TTCGCCGCATTCTATTTTCCCCGCGGCAAGCCGCGGGGTATTAGCGGAGGCGAATAAAAACTCTCCTGAAATTTTCACTTTAACAAGAATCATCTTGACATATACCCTAATTTTTGTCAAGTTTAAGCCGTTTTTTGTCATTTAAAATTCAAAAACGCACCTATCTAAACTTGAAAATGACGCTTTTTATAATAACCTGGTTAGTATTTAACGGAGTTTGTAATAGGAATTACCCCCATCCCAAAAAGCCAATTTATATCCAAATTTTTTCAACTCGGGGTAGCCAAACCCTTCCAGGCACAGGACAGTCGCTTTATATTTATTCCAGTCATTGCTTTTGATGACTTCATGTTCAAAACCTTCCACATCCATGGAAATAAAATCAACTTTGGTCAGATTGTTTTCTGAAAATATTTCGGATAAAGGCTTCAACTGGATTTTTCTTTTTTGCGCGATCCCCCTCTTGTCGGCTACATTTTTCATTAATGTGTTACCGCTACCTTCGCCCGCATAAAAATAATCCGCTTCACCAATTCCAACCGCACAGTTTAAATTAATGTCTTCCGGCCTGCGTTCTAAAAACTTTTTGTAACCTGCCTCATTCGGCTCGATATTAATTCCCCGCCAGCCCCCGTTGATAAAAGAGTTTGGTATTATTAATTCGGTCCGGATCATAAGCTCCAATATCAATATAAGTTCCTTTTTCTTTATATCCGATAAGCCAGTCCAATATATTATCTTCTTTGAGGGAAGAGTAGGAAAAACCCTTTATGTTGAATAATCGAACTAACACCCTGCCTAATAAATACCTTGGAGTTCTGTTGGCCATAAATTAATTTATCCTGGATTTAAAAATAATAAGCGGTTAACTTGCTTTGGTCAATACTTTGCCAATTCGTCTTGTACCAATCTATCATTTCCTGAATGGCCTGCTTAATGGGCGTAAATTTAAAATCGCCAAGTTCCCTCATTAATAAACCGTTGTCGCAGGTATACTCTTTGCCTAAGCCCTGCTGGTTAACCTGGATGTCATAAGGGTTTTGCGTCAGCGCTTTGACGATTTTTGCCAAAGCCAACAATTCTACCCCTTGCCCCGTGCCGGCATTATAAAATTTCTCTTTTGGTTCGTGTTCAATAAAAAAAGCAATAATTTTCGCCAAATCATTAATGTAAATATATTCAAAAACCGCATTCTGCCTAACTATAATTGGCTGTCCGGCCAAAGAAAGACAAATAGCGTTAGAAATAAAACGCATGGTGTAATCTTCGTATTTGCCAAACACCCCAAAGCAGCGCAAATTTACTATATTTGGATGCGCGACGATGTATTCGGAGGCAAAATATTTGGCCTTGCCGTATTCATCACCTGGCAAGATTTTGCCAAAATTGTTCTCTTTTATCTTCACTATCGGCTCCTGCTTGCCGTATTCCGCGCCGGAACCTAAAAAAATCATTCGTCCGTACAGGCCGTGATTTTCGGCGAGGTTCAAAAACATTTTTTTATTTACTTCAAAAACCCCGGTAAGGCCAATCTGGGACCTGTTGCCGCCGATATTTGCGGCATGGATGACTATGTCGAACTGCTCCGATTTTAAATATGCTGATGTTTTGCGCGCATCAAGCAAATCTAATTCAGCGTGGGCAGGCGCGACAAAATTAAATTTGCCGGAAAGCTTTTCCAGCAAATTTTTTCCTATAAAACCTCTTCCGCCGGTCAGCAAGATTTTTTGCATGCTACTCTTCCTTTAAAGGCTCAATCACCATTTGCTCTTTAAATTCCTCACGATCCAAAAACGGGTACATATCTTCCAAAGGCTTAGAGACCATTGTGCCGTCTTCACGCTTTTTTGACGATACAGTAGGGATGATTTCCTGGTCCGGAATACAAATAACCTCGCAAATAACCGGGCCCCTATAGTCCAAAACCCGACTAATCGCATCATCTAAATGCTCGTTGTCTGGAATTTTTATGTAATGGATGCCGTAAGCGTAAGCGATTTTTTCTAAATCCGGGAAAGAGATGCCGTTGGTTTTGTCTGTGCCATGCTCCCGGCCGGCAAAAAAACGTCGCTGGGTAAAACGAATGGACAGGTAGCCATCGTTATTCCAAACAAACAATTTTATTGGGAGCTTGTGGTAAACAATGGTTTGTAATTCTTGAATGTTAAACTGAAACGAACCGTCGCCGGTTATGGCTATAACTTCTCTTTTATTGCCGGCCATGCTTACCCCGACGCTTGCCGGTATGGTAAAGCCCATCTCCGCGTCGCCCCCGGAAATTAAAAATCTCTGCTGTTTTTGAAGCTTGAGTCCTTGTGCCGGCGCGTACATGGCGCTACCGGCATCGGCAACTACTACTGAATCATCTTTTAAAAACTTAGATAGTCTGTCCACAAAATAGTAAAGATTTATGCCGTTTTTTGTCTGGGCATATTCAGGAAGGCAAACCGGGTAGCGCTGTTTCCAGCTTAGGCACTTCTCGAGCCATTCTTTGCCTCCGGCAGTAAAGCTTTCGTTCATTGCTGAAAAAAAAATTTTGACATCCGCGTTAACGAATAAATCTATCTTAACGGTATTTTTTTGGTGCTCCTTAGGATCTATATCCACTACGACTATTTTAGCTTCTCTGGCAAATAATTTGTACTCGTAGCCGGTTACTGTAATGTTTAAACGCGAGCCCAAATTCAAAATCAAATCACTGTTCTGAAGCGCGAAGTTGCCGGCACGATCGCCTTTTAAACCCGACTTACCTATGAACAAGGGGTGGTCGTAAGGCAAATAGTCAATTGCCAAATAAGTCCCTACCACAGGAATTTGATATTTTTCGATAAACTCGCGGAATTCCGGAATCGCGCGGCCGATTCTGATGCCATGGCCGGCTAAAATCACGGGGCGCTTTGCCGCCTTTAACAATCCGGTAATTTTTTCTATTTCCGCGGCCGTCGCCTCGACTTTAAAATCCAATGCAATTTCCTTCGGGTCAAAGCCGATTAAACTGCTTTCATCTATATTCGCTCCCTGCACGTCCAAAGGCACGTCCAGCCAAACCGGGCCCGGACGGCCGAGAGTGGCCAAATAAACGGCTTTCTCCAAAAAATAGCGAATCGTTTCCGGCTCATTTACCATGACTGTGAATTTGGTAAGCGAACTCACGACCGGAATAATGTCCGCTTCCTGAACTCCGAATTGGCGCAAGGGCAAGCCGCTGTTGTGCGTAGTCTCACGTTTTTTTACCTGACCGGAAATATAAAGCACGGGGATGTTGTCCAGCCAGGCATCTAGTAATCCGGTAATGGCGTTAGTGGAGCCGCATCCCGTGGTAAAAAAGGCTGCGCCCCAATTCTGGGTATATTTGCTGTAGGCAAAAGCGGCCATGGAAGCGGCCTGTTCATGATGGGTAAAAACCGGAGACAGATTTTTATTGGCAGCCACGCCGTCGCTTAAAAACATCATGCCACCGCCGGTAACCATGAAAACATGCTTTACTCCCAACTGCTCAATGAATTGTGCTATATAATCAGCAACTCGCATAAATAAGTTCTAGGTCTTGCCCTTAAAATTCCCGGATATATTTTTATAGGCATCATAAACTACTGAACTGTCGACTTTATAAACTAAAAAATTTGCTCCCAATTTTTTGTAAAAGTCAATTTCAGCCGGACTATGAACCATACACCCGGCGGCTTTGCCGCTTTGAATAATTCTTTTAATTGCCGACTCGACAGTCTGGTTAACTTCCGAGTGGTTAATATCGCTTGAATGACCCATGGAAACTGCCAAGTCGTATTTGGCCACGTAAATAACGTCCACTTCCGCGGAATCAGCAATTTTTTCCAAGCTGTCAAGGCTGTTTATATCTTCCAGCATAACTGCCAAAAGCGTGTCCTGGTTGTTCTGTTTAATGTCAGCTAACGACGAATAGCCAAAGGCCCGGATATAAGGATTATAGCTTCTGTTTCCCTGGGGTTTAAATTTGGCGAAATTTATTGCCCTGTCCCTGTCCTCAATATTTTTTATGTGCGGCACTATTATGCCCGCGCCTCCCATGTCCAAAGACTTTAAAATACTCGATTCTTCATTTGAGGGAACTCTTACTATAGCCTCACAGCCGCCGGCTTCAGCTGCCATGGCCATTTCCTGGGCGGATTTATAATCCATGGGCCCGTGCTCCAAATCTATAATAATAAAATCCAAACCCGCTTTGGCAATGACATTGGCCAAAGACGGCGAGGGGATATCGCACCAGGTGCCTAAAACTGCCTGCTTATTTTTAATTTTTTCTTTGATCATAAATTTTCTTAAGTTCAGCGGCAACGCCAATAATTAAATCTTCCTGGCCGGCAACGACCTTGCGCCTGCCTAATTCCATAAAAATATCTCTTGCGTCAACACCGTACTTTTCCGCGGCCTTCCTCACGTGCGGAGAAAAACCCGAAAACACGCCTGCCAAACCGCTCACAATGCTCACGGCGTCTGTTTCCTGGGGCTTGAGCATCATAGCTTTAACAACTTCATCGCTGGCATCCAGGACCTTATACAAATCCACGCCGGTTTCCATGCCGATTTTTTGCATCAGGGCTATAAGCGCTTCCAGTTGGCAATTGCCCGCGCCCGCACCAAAACCTCTGGTCGTGCCGTCTATTATGCCCGCGCCGGCTTCAATCGCAGTCAAAGAATTCGCCACAGCCATACTTAAATTATTATGCGCATGAAAGCCCACGGGAATTTCAAGGTTGGTGCTTATATAGCCAACAACTTCGCGAACCATGTCCGGCGTGGAAGAGCCGGCCGAATCCATAAAAATTACCCCCATGGCGCCATAGCTTTGCATTTTTTTGGCCTCTTCCAAAAGCCGCTCCTTGCCTGCCATGTGATACATCATCAGCACTCCGTAAACTTCCTTGCCCTGGGCGGCTACGTACTCAATGTGCTGGGCTGTAATATCTGCCTCGGTGCAATGAATGCCAATACAAACTAAATCCACTCCCGTCTTAAGGGCCGGAGCCAGATCATCCCTTATCCCGCCAAAACCGGGAATCATAAAGGCCCCCAACCTGGTGTGTCTAAGATTTTTACGGGCAGTCTTCAGCATTTCCAAATCCGAATGCGCGGAAAGTCCCACCTGCAAAGAAGACGCGCCCAAACCGTTGCCGTGGCCAACTATTACCGTATATAAACCGGAGCCGTCAACCTTTTTGCAATATTCAGCAATGCTCTCAAGGCTAATTTGGTGTTTGACGGCGTGTGAACCGTCGCGCAAGGTTGAGTCGAAAAATTTTATGGTTTTCATGATTATCTCACCTTATTTTTGGCGTATTCTTCCGCCACCCTAACAGCGGCGCTGGTTATAATATCCAAGTTGCCTGAATATTTGGGCAGAAAATCACCGGCACCTTCCACCTGACTCATAACAATTAAACGGCCGTTTTCGTAAACCGGGCCCAAAACCACCCTATAGCCCGGCACGTATTCCTGAATCTGCCTTTCCACTTGTGAAATTTTTTGTTTAAGCTTCTCAAGATTAGGATTTTCAATAACCGCGTAAACGGTATTATGCATCCAGACTTCCGGCTCGGCGGGGTTTAAAATAAGTATGGCCTTGGCTTCGGGCACTCCTGAATAAAACTCAATCGCGTCCCTAGTAGTCTGGATGTACTCGTCTATGTTGGATCGCGTGCCCATCCCCGCTGATTTGGAAGCAATGCTTCCGACCACTTCTATATATTTCGTTTCCGGATGGACCTCCATAATAGCCTTGGCAATGGGTACGCAGGCTTGGCCTCCACAGCTAACCAGATTAATATTATCCTGCTTGAGGGCGGAGCGCAAATCAAGAGCTGGCACGCACATTTGCCCCACCCGCGAGGGAGTAAGGTCAATTACAAATTTGCCCAATTTTTTTAAAATTGGCGCATTCTCCAAATGGCCCTTGGCCGAAGTCGAGTCAAAAACCACTTCGCAAATATCGGGATTGTCCTCAATTGCCTTTACGGAATCTATGGACGTGTTTATACCCATGGCCTTAGCCCTGGCTATACCTGTGGAGTCCGGTCTCCGTCCAGTGAAAATTGCACACTCCAAATATTTGGACCTTTGGACTTTAAACAAAAGGTCTGTGCCAATATTTCCGGTGCCAATAATGCCTACTTTAATTTTGCGATTCTTTTCCATAAAATTAAATTAATTGATATTAGCCTTATACCAGCCGTAAGTTTCCTTTATTGCATCTTCTAATTGATAGACGGCTTTCCAGCCTAGGGTTTGCCAGGCTTTCTCGAAATTCAGGCTTTGAAAAGGAATTTCATTTTTTTGACTGTTTAAAATTTCAAAATTAATGTCCGTTTTTAAAATTTCCCCAATTTTCTTTACTAAATCTATAACGGAATAATTGTGCCCGGCCGAAAAATTAAAAGCCTCGCCTTTTACTGTATCTATCTTTTCCGCCAGCATAACATAGCCTTCGGCAACATCTTTCGCGTACAAATAATCGCGCACGAATTTCCCGTCACTGCGGATTTGTAAAGTCTCCTTTTTAATAATCGCCTGCATGGCTCCAGGCACAATCCGGTCAAAATTCATGTCGCCAGGTCCAAAAATGTTGGCAAACCGGCTCACGACTACCGGAATGCCGTAAGTCTTAAAATAAGCCGTGCAAATCAAGTCCGCGGCAGATTTTGAAACATCGTACGGGTGGTCGCCGCGCAAAGCCTGGTCTTCAAAAGCGTCTTTGCAATCTTTTCCGTATGCCTTGTCGCTGGAAGCGACAACCACGGCTTTGATTTTCGGATTCTCTCTGGCAACCTCCAGCACGCTCACAGTTCCCATAACATTGGTATCTAAAGTGGTAAGCGGATCCATAAAAGCTATTGGCACTAAAGCCTGCGCCGCTAAATGGAAAATATAGCTAATGCCATTCTTTTCTGCCAAACTCTTAAGCTTAGGCACATCCCGCACATCTTGTATAACCACCTCGCACTTTTCAGAAAATTTTTCAGTTTCAAAATACGATCCAGGCTTTACTTCTATGTCTAAAACAAAAACCCTAGCCCCCAGGCTTAATAATTTTTCCACCACATGTCCGCCGACCAAACCCGCGCCACCGGTCACCAAAACATTTTTCCCAGATAGCATATGTTGCATAAATTATAGATTCAGCGTAAATTCCGCGTTACTATCAGCGTATAATCAGCGTCTTACCAAAGCTTCCAGAACGGATCTTCCTGCCAATATTTATTTAATTCTTCCACCTCTTTATAAGTATCCATTGCTTTCCACTTTCCCGGGTGCTTATACACGGACAGTTCGCCTTTTTTTGCCAAGGGGATGAAGGCTTGTTCTAACATACTATTGTCTTTAAGCTCGCCAAAAACTTCTTTCTTAAATACCATAAACCCGCCGTTGACTAAAAAGTCATGGTAATATTCCTTGTCCACAAAGTCGCCGACTAAATTCTGGGAAAAGCCTATTACTTTGCCGCTCTCTTTGTCGTGGTGCACAATGCCCATCCTGGTTATTGGCC
>JBBTRN010000029.1:0-21366 GCA_038065175.1 Patescibacteria group bacterium
CATTTTTTTTAAGGAATCGTCCACGCTTTCCCCTTCTGCTTTGGCGTCTGTGGTAATCGGCTGGCCGGTGGGGGTGAATAAGTGCTTAATTTCCTTTTCCAGTGAACTGTGGTACTTGCCCAAACCAAAATCCAAACTGGATTTAGAAATAAGAAAAGTTTTTATGTTTAGCCCGGTCTTTTTTTTAATAAACTCCCGGGTCTGCAAATCCTCGGGGTCCATCATGGCTAAAAACACGCTTTCTTTGTCTTTGGCAAAGCTAATGACCCTGTGGCGGTGAGCAATGGGCTCTGGCACTAAATTTAAGACATCCTGCGCGATTTCCTGATTTTTTAAATCAATGGCCGGCACGGCCAAAGCGCCGGATTTTATTTTTAACAACTGGTCTTCGCTTAAAATTTTCTTTTGAACCAAAAAATCTTCCCAGGAAATAGGCCCTTTCACCAGGGATTTTTCTTTTTCTAAAACAGCGATTTTATCGCCGGTTAAAATTTTGTTTTCTTTTAAGGCCTCGTTAAGCTGGTTTGAGTCCATATTTTTATTTTGATTTCTGTAAAATTCCCCGTTTAACCCTTTTGGATTTTTGGCATAACAAAACTTTTGACGCGGGACGCGGCGCTGTGGGCGCGCTGCGCATCTGTTCCCGTGAATACGGGATAATCGTCAAAATAACGCGACTTAATATAGTACATATCCAAATACGAAGCATCCGGCAGCAAGCTGACAAAAGTTTCGTCTACCTTTGCGCATAGGCCGATTAATTCCGGCAGGTCGTGCACTTTTCGTACATGCTTTTCATTAAATGCCAAAAAACCTTTTAAGCATTTCTCCGCGCACTGGTGAGAATAAAAACACGCCTGATGGAACAAGCTGGCTTTTAGCAAGGTTTCCGCGCTTTTTAGATCATCTTCCGCACCTTTAAGCCAGCTGGCCACGTACTTGGTTATGGTCATAAATTACTTTTCCGTTATTTACAATATCTTCAATGAACAAGTTCCTGTCATCTTGAATTTTTTGTTTAACTTGATTAGGCGTATATACCAATAAATCGACAGGAAAAGGTCGAGGATATAAAATTCCGCTGATTTTAATCGCTGCTTCCCAAGTATTTTCCGTGTCCTTAACAATGAACAAATCTACATCGCTGTCAGTCCCCGGATTCCCCCACGCGTAAGAGCCAAAAAGGATAATCTTTTCCGGCTTAAATTCCCGGGCGATTTTATCCGCGACTGCCTGGATTTTTGCCTGCATTTCAGATGAATTGATGTTTTTGGCTGTTGTACTCATGAAAAAATTATAACATAAAAATTGATAAAAAGAAAACCCGACCAAAGACTGGTCGGGTTGCTTGTCTAAGCATGCCGGGCAAGCTCGGATTAGCTCATTCACGAAGCTCCACCATCACCCGTACTGGGGAGTCCTTTACCAATAGGAGCATTAGCAGATATCCCGGGTTAATTTTAAAGTCAACCCCAGTGGCGATGATGCCCATGAATTCCCGCCATTCCATCCGCGCTTCACCGGTCTGTTTTTGCTCCGCCTGCAGCATAAGCACAGTCTCTTGCCGAAGTTGTTCAGCCACGCTTCCAGTTTTCGACCGAGTCATAATTTTACCGCTCCTTTCACATTGTAGTGTTCGAGAAATATATCATAGCCAGCTATATTTGTCTAAATTGAGTAAAGTAACTATTTTATTAAAACCACGCCTTTAACGGCTTCCATATTTTTATACAAGACATAACGGTTATGCAGTTTTATTCTGCAAAATTTATGTTGACGCAGTACGTCAGTTGGGATATTTTTCAGGTCTTCATAAGTACTTTTCAACCAATCTGCTAAATTAATAATAGTTCTTTCTTCCTTCATAGCTATTTTATCTTCTTCGTTCAAATCTAAATTCAACTCTTTTTCGCCAAGCTGGACTTCAGTTAGAATACGGCGAGTATCTCTAATTGATCTTCTCTTGCCTCCTACTGCAAGCTTTAAACCATTCGCCAAAGCCTTTTCTGCGCTAATGAGTTCAGTCAATGTTTCTAAATCCGAATTTTCTTTTTTTACTAGACAATAAACCTGGGCTTCAAAATTTTCTGCACTGGCCGGTCCTGTAAATTGAGGATCAATTTCAAAACCTGCCAAGATTAAAAAATCCTCAAACGCCTTGGAATCTTTCAAATAAGCGCCGTGCTGAAAAATCACTATTGCGCGCCCACCTGGTTTTAAAACTCTATTGAGCTCGCAAAGTGCATTTACTCTTTCAAAATCCTTATGACTCGGTCTAAAACTGGTGTAATGCAAAGCCAGAGCCAGATTAGCCACATCCACACTGCCACTGGCAACAGGGAGTTTTGTAATACCGGCCACCATAGCCTTGCCCACACCGATTTTTTTCTTATGCTCTGCATTCTCTTCGATTTGAACCAAAAAATGTGCTGGATTAATATCCAAGCTAATTACCTTAGATTGCATGTCTTTTTCTGCTCTGCTTTTAAGCATCTCGGGGCCTGAAGCTAAATCTAAAATTACATTTTTAGTACCTGGCAAAAGTTTGATGATATTGGCGCTTAACCTACCCACATTGCTTTGATAGCTCCTAACACCTAAGGTTTCGTAATTGCCTGCATATCTATCGCCATGTTTAGCTAAAAATTCGGAAAACTTTGCTTCCCCGATATTTTTGACCGATCTGAACATTGCCATTAAATTTTGAAAGCTATTCAAATAATAGGCCGCCAATTTGGAGTCAACTTCTAAATCTTCTTCTTCTTTCTCAACACTCGATAATAACCTCTTTTCAAGCTCCGTTAACTCAATGCCTAACAACAATTTCTTTATTGCTTTATCTTTCATTCTTATGTGATGATAAATACCTTCTTCGATAGAACCAGCTAAAATAATGGTATCTGAATGAAGATCATTCGCCAAACCCGGCCTAAAACTTCTGCCTAACTGCTGAGCTTTTTCTTCTTTTGACCATGGTTCGTTATAAAAAATTACGGCTTGGGCGCCAGATAAATTTATGCCTACATCTGCAGTGTCACCGCTTAAAAATAAAATATTCGGCATTTGAGCGCTATTAAATTCCCTTTGAATGCTGTCTCGGCGCTTCTGGAGTGTCTCACCATCAATAATCTGATAATTAACTCCCCTTGGCAATTTTATTTGCCCAATAACACTATTGTTGCCACGGGTTACTCCTTCAGTGAAACCATTAAAAATAACGATGATTTTATTCCGCCCTGTCTGTAAATACTCAAGAAGGATGTTTTCCAAAGCTTGAATCTTAACCGGTCTTTGCTCCGGCGGTGGTTGTAACTCTAATATGGATGGATTCAGAGCAAGCTGCCTCAACAACGTTATTTTCGCGAAGGGATGCATCTCATCGTCTTGCTGAATCGCGTCATAAACCTCTTTCTCCCACCGATTTAGTTCCACAAATCGATCCTGTTCGATAAGGGAAGGCATTTTAACAACTTCTTCAAGGGTTTTTCTTTGCATTCGCGGCACAAGCAAAGCCCTTAAGTCCGTAATATCGCCGTTGATTAGCTGCTTTACAATCGAACTGACTTCGTCGCCCTGAAAACGCCTAGGATAAAGCAATTTCAAAACACCGGCAATATCACTCACTTTATTCGGTGCGGGAGTACCGGAAAGCAGAACCATGTAATGGTTTTCGCTTTCAAAATTTTTTGCCAAATCATGTAAAATACCCGATCTTATCCCTAAAGCACTTTTTAGTTTATGAACCTCATCAACTATAAGCATATCTGCGTCTAAAGCCTTAAGCCCCTCGGCGTACTCCTCTTTTAATTTTTCTTGGGAAATAATGATATAATCCGCTTGTTTAGCATCGTTGCTAGTTAAATCTTCAACTGATTCTATTACACAAACCCTAGGAGGCTGGTTGTCGACAAAATACCCGCCTTCGGACTGCACGGATAAATATTGCTGCCAGGTTGGAATGACATTTGCTGGCACAATAATTAATGCCTGGCGCAGTTTAAGAAACTCTTTCGCCGCAATTGCCGAAGCCGACTTGCCGACACCCATCCTGTCGGCAATTAACAGCCTATGTTTTTCTTTTATTTCTAAGACATTAATAAGCTGGGCAGTATCAGGAAAATCTCTGCCTTCAACGATTTTTTTTATCATGTTCTCTGGGTGTTTCCAATTCCCGAACACCTCTCTAAAATATTCAGCAACTTTCACAATAATATCTAAAAATATTGCTTCTGCGTCAGGAGGAATATTTCCCCCTATTTCTAACATAAAATCTTCCAGAATGTCTGGAGCGGTTTGAGGGTTAGCCTTATGTTTAGACAAGTAAGAAGAGCAGGCTTGAACCAAGCAGGTATAAAGCCCTTCTTGCAAATTCGGATTTTCTAAAAACCGTCCTTCAATTAATTTAATATTATCCGGAACAAACGGGAGAGAATCAACCAAAACATAACCTAAATAATCCCCTATCATACCATTAATAAATTCTTCCTTTAAAGTTTTATAATTAGGATTATGGGCATACAAAATATCCGCCGCTCCATGTGAGCCGAAAATGGAAATCCAAACTTTAAACTGTGCTAAAAGTACCGGGGTATTTGCGATATTTTTTACCTCTTTTCGCAATTCTTCTTCAAGCCTCTCTTCTTGTTTTTTTTCTTCAGCTTTAACTAAAACTTCTGCTTTTGCTTCTTCAACACTCCTGCCATCCGCTAGAAGATCAAGTAATCGTAAATGCGATTTCGTATTATGAGGTTTTAATCCACAATATACTGCAACGCGATTTATTACATTACTCCATTTATCTACATAGTCATTATCATGGAATTTAAGCTCAATATTGCGAAATCTGCTATCCAAAGACAACGAAATATCCTCATATTTTAAAGCATTAGAGTTATTTCTCTTATTATTCTCTGCCAACAGCGCAGTTCTAAGTTCAGCTCTGTCTTGTATATTTTGTGCAGTAAAAAGCTCTACGCCCAACCTTGCTTTTTGTACTTTCAACCTTCTTTCTTTATCTCTTTCATTTTGTGATAGTGCTACCACCCTTGCTTCTTTAACACTTATACCCTCAGCAAGAAGATCTAAAAAATATAAAATTATTTTATACGAATTTATTCTTAGCTTATAATGATGACTAATGCGTGATAACAAAGAATTCAAATTATCACAATAATCTTTATTTTTAATATTAATTTTGAAAGCTCTCTTTCGGGATCTACTACTAACTAACATGTCAGCATATTTCATCGCATGTTTTTTATTGCTCTTATTATATTCTTGTACTATTGCACTTCTGCACACCTCCCTAACAGCAAGGTTTTTATCCGAAAAAAGTTCCAGCTCCACAGGTAACACTTGATCTCCATACTCATTCGTGCGTTTTTTTTTATCCACATCCCTAGCTAAACTTAAGGTATTAGCCCGCGCTTCCTCTAAGCTTTTACCATCAGCAAGAAAATCTAAAAACTGTAATATAATCTTTGGCGAATGAGTACTGAATTTATTTCGAGTTTTGATTCTTTGTAAAATTGCCGCAAATGAATCTGAATACTCCTTGTCTCCAATGGTAATTTTGAATTTATCTAATAAGCTTTTATTTGAGAGTACGTTAGCGTATTTAACAATCGCACTATTATTTCTTGAATTATAATTAACCAATAATGCCGCCCTTAGCTTGGATATTTCCTCAATCTTATCGGAAGAAAACATTTCCGGAATAAGGGCCTGCTCTTTTTGTACGTGCCTGTCTCTTTTTTCTAAATCATATCGGGACAATGCTTCAATCCGTGCATATTCCAAACTCTTACCATCCGCAATCATGTCAAGAAAGTAAAACATACTTTTACTTCTCAAATTGAGTTGAAGAGCCCTGCTTACTCGCCCAGAAAATCCAGACCAAGAATCCTCATATTCCTTACCATAAAAAACTATTTTAAATCTTGAATCTATGATGCGAAGATTAATTTCTTGAAACTTTCGTATGTTTTGTTTATTTTTTAAATTATACTCAGCAAGCAAAACACTCCGCAGCTCTGTGGCCTGCGGACCAGTAAACATTTCTGCGGGCAAACGATTCCCCTTTGGTTTCTCCTTCTCCTTAGGTCGTTCTTGTGATTCTTGCTCCTTCGGTTCTTCGGAAACATCCATATTTTCGCCTGGATTTTTTTTCATCATTAGATCGATAATAATTTAGGGTCAATACTATTATAGCATCTAATAATTGCCGACAAAAAAGGCTCATATAAAACTAAAAAGCGGCTCAATCCGGGCGGATTGAGCCGATTGTGATAAGCTATAAGCCAATTCCTACAAAGGCGTATATTTGCGCGCTTTGGTCTTGCCCACGGGCATTAACTTGGCTTGTTTGGCAAGTTTGGATAGGTAGCGCGTGGCTGTGGCGTCGGAAACATAAACCAGCATTTGAACCTGGTCGTTAGTAATGCTCCCCTTTTTACGCGCGTAGTCCAAAATTTTATTTAGCCGCTTTTCAGTGCGGCCGAAAAGTTTTTCTTTAAGTTTAGTAAACAGATGGCTCAAAGAAGCTGGCGCTGTTTGGACAGCCGGTGATGTCGCCTCAAATGCTTGAGGCAAGGGCAAAGGCGCGGAAGACGCGGGTGTAGCGACCGATGATGGAATAGGGGGCGCGGGTTCTTCCGGCACAGCTTCGGCCGGCGCTGAACCAGGCGCCAATGGCTCTGCTGGTTCCAGAACGGCATCGGTTGCCTGGGTAGGCGCGCCGGCCGGCGGTAGAATTTGGCTGTTATCTTCTTCGGGCATAAAATTACTTACATTTTAAAACCAATAGCATTCGTACGCGTCGGGTTTTTTATTCTTTGGATATCTTTGACTACGGCCACTAGTACGCTCGTGTGCTCTTTCTGCGTTAATTCGAGCTTATTAACCCTTGCTGCCAAATCTTTATTAGTAGCCAACATCTCTCTAAGCTTAACGAACGCGCGGATGATCAAAATATTCATCTGCACTGCGCGCCTGCTCCGCAAAACCGAAGACAACATCGCTACGCCGTGTTCTGTAAATGCGTAAGAAAGATAACGACGCCCGCCATAACTTGAGGTCGCAATTTGCGACCTCAAGTTTAAAATTCCAAATTGAAATCTCAAATTATTAAACTCGCGTTCATTTAGTTGAAACATAAAATCCTTTGGAAATCTGTCCGCATTACGTTTTACAGCTTCATTCAGGCGTTTTGTTGAAACTTGATAAATCTCTGCCAAATCGTTATCCAGCATTACCTTCTGTCCGCGGATTAAATAAATCCTCCGTTCTATGAATTCAATCGGGATCGGTAAAGAATTAATGTGGGTAGTTTTTGATTTTCGCATTAAAATCTTGTCAATTTTGCCTGCCCGCCAACCTGTCCTCCGAAGTTTTAACGAAGGAGGAAGCTTTAGCGGCGGCGGGGTCAATCATGGTCAATATTGTCAATGCGTTCATCTTCCCCGCCAGGTAAATATGTAATACACGGTCTTGATTATTACCTCCAAATCAAACAAAAGGCTCCTGTGCTTTATGTAATACAAATCGTATTGGAGCTTGATTTTAGTTTCTTCCACAGTGCCGGCGTAAACGTTCAACTGCGCCCAACCG
Organism: Patescibacteria group bacterium; assembly: GCA_038065175.1. Taxonomy (GTDB): domain Bacteria; phylum Patescibacteriota; class Doudnabacteria; order UBA920; family UBA920; genus JBBTRN01. Next base: position 7,609 of record JBBTRN010000029.1, read on the forward strand.
GTAATCCCCGGCTTTACCAAATGCCGTTCGTCATAAAACGGCACGACCCGCTTTAACTCCCCAACAATATGGCGCTGTTCGGGCCGTGGCCCAACCAGACTCATGTTGCCCATAATTAAATTCACAAACTGCGGCAGTTCGTCCAGGCGTGCTTGCCGCAAAAACCTGCCGAACCGGGTTATTCTCGGGTCGTTAACGCTTGTCCAGGTATTTGTCGGGGTGCCTGTGTTCATGGTGCGGTACTTAAAAACCTTAAACAGCCTGCCGTGCAAACCCACCCGCTCCTGCACGAAAAAAACCGGGCCTTTGGAAGTAAATTTTATTAAAGCCGCCAAAACAGGCAAGGTAATAATAAAAATTAAAAAGCCGATTAAGCCAAACAGTAAATCGACCAGCCTTTTCACCAAATTGTAAACCCGCTTCTCGCGGTAATCTATATTTTCCAAAAACCAAATCTCATTAATTTGGGACAAATACACCCTCCTTAGCAGGCCTTCGTAAAAATCTTTATGGTTGTAAAAACTCACGCCCAGTGTCCTAAGCTGGTAAAATTTCGCTAAAGTATCGGGACTGCTTTGCAGATTGTCCGGCAAAACAATCCCGTCCCCTGAAGCAAACTTCACTTTAGATAAAGCCTCCGCGTTTAAATGCCCAAGCACCTTAAAACCCAAATAGCTTTGGGCAACAACTTCCCTTTCCAATTCCGAAAGCTCGTTATTAAAAGAGAATAAATACAAGCCCTGCAAAAGACGGTTTTTTAAAATCACTTTAGCCAGCAAATGCCATGAAAGCAGCAAGATAAAAGCCAAGGCCATTTGCAAAATTAAAAACCTCCTGGGGGTCAAAATCAAGCCCGGCTGGAAATAAAAAAAACTTACGGCGATTAGGAAATTTACCACCATAGCCGAAAGCAGGTTAAAAAATAAGCCGGCATAGCGCCTAAGGCTCTCAACCTCAAACAGGCCGTGGCTAAAAAATACCACTAGCCACAAAATAAAAATAATGCTGAAAGCCTGGAGATGGGAATAAAAAATTTCGGGGCTAAGGCCGCTGGGGTACTTTATTTTGACCGCGGCAAATAAGCCCAAATACAAAATAAACAAATCCGGAACTAAAAGCAGCCAAAAACTTGTGAATTTCCTAGACATAAAGTAATTATACTCCGTTTGGGGGCAAAGAGCGAAAGCGTTATAAAATAAGTGATAGCGAGTAATCCTGCTTTAGCTTTTATTTATGAGCCAAAACAATAAACTCTTCTGCCGTCATTGCGAGGAGTGTCCGCCGGAGGCGGATCTGCCTCAGGCACGACATCCGACGAAGCAATCCGATCTTCAGATCGTCCCGAGCGGAGCGAGGGATCAATTAATAGATTGCCGTAATAGATTGCCGCGCCTTTCATCTGATTCAAGGCTCGCAATGACACTTTACCCACTATGAGTTCAAAACTCTATAATAATCTTTGAATTGCCCATTTTATTTTAGCGGCAATAGAATTCGGATAGCTACGGCCGTAGCGGGAAACCAGGCCTGCCGCTTGCTTTACCTGCCTTGAATTTTGGCTCCTTGTAAGCCCTAAAGGAGTAAGGCGGTATTCAACCATAATTCTTGGCAAATTATAGAACTGCGCTTTTAAACCCATGCGCAGCCACAATCCGTAATCTTCCACTAAGCTCTCCGCAGGGTTGTAGCCGCCGCAGTCTAACATAAGCCGGCGGCGAGCGAAGATGCTCGAATGTATAAAACAGTTATGGATTAAAATTTCCCTCCGTATTTGGCTATCGGACACGGGGTAGGTTAATTTACGGACAGGCTGGCCGTCTGGTTTAATTATCTGCCCCCAAGCGCCCAAAAGGCCGACTTGGGAATTCGCGCGCAAAAAATCTTTCTGGAGCAGAAGCTTGCCCGGGTCGCTCCACCGATCATCGGAGTCCAGGCGGGCTATGAATTCTCCGGAAGCCGCGGCCAAGCCTTCGTTTAAACTATAAACCAGGCCTTGATTCTCCGTCCTATGTAAAAGCTTGACTCTCTCATCGTCTTTCGCAAAACCTTCGACTATTTCCCTGCTCTTGTCCAAGGAGCCGTCATCAATTACCAATAATTCCCAACCTGGGAAAGTTTGCGCTTGCACGCTTTTAATGGCAGAAGCCAAATAAGCTTCGCCATTATACACCGGCATAATAATAGATATTTCAGGCATACCCAGTATATCAACTTCCAATTCCAAACGCCGGCTAGCGCTTGTACTCAATTAATCGTAAACCCAAAAATCGACGTCCTTGGGTAGTTTTTAAATAACCTTCACGGCGTTTGGCGTCCTGCTGATTCAAACAGCCTTCAAAATAGATGAGCTTAAAAGGCCTTCTAAACTTTGTTGAAAAATTATAACCTTCCTGGTGTTCTTTTATTCTCTTCTTTAAATTAGCCGTATAACCAACATATCTTAGACCGTCTTTTAAACTTTCCAAAACATACGTATAAAAGAACATATTGGAAGTTGTATTACTGGGCATAAATTATCCACTAATTACAAATGAGTATAAGGGTATGGGTGTCGATAGTTGTATGGTCTATCGTGGTTAAACGTCAATCCATACCTTTTGCCGATACTGCTATCCACAACGAAAACCTAAACTGGATCTGTGAAAAAAATTATTTACTCTGCTGTGCTTGGCGGCAAGGGCTTCGGGCCAAAGAATCTTTTAACGGCAAACCAAAATTTTGTGGGCCAATCTTTGTCCATGCACGGCCTCTCTATTAATAAATAAAAAATACCGGAAAATAAAACAATAGGAACTATGAGGATTAAAGCGTGCCAAAAATAAGTAAGGGGGTAGGACTGAAAAAGGTTAAATTTAATGGTAGTGTTGCCCAAAACCGGAATAATATTATAGTGCAGTAAATAAATAGAATAGCACATTCCGCCTATTGCGGTAATATAGCGGAGGCTGAATACTTTCCTCCACAGGCTGTCGGTCAAAACCAGCAGGTAAAAGCCTAAGGCGACAATAGGAAAAATATATTCCAAATAATTGCGCGCTCGCAAATCCGCGTAGCCAATAAACAACAGGCACAAAAGGCCAATTATGAAACTTGCCCAAACGGGAAATTTAAATTTAATTTCCGACAAATACAGGTCAACCAGCAAAAACCCCAAAAAGAAATATTGGATGTAATTAAACAAAGTATCTACCGGCAGGCTAAAATGGTGCTGCAAAAAAATGAATCCCGCGGTTGCGCAGGCCAAAACAATACGCCGGAATATTGCCGGCAATTTAAAAACCTGCACCAAAAGCGGCACCAGCAAATAAAACTGTACTTCAATTTCCAAAGACCAGGCCACTGGGTTGACCGAAAGGTACTGGGGGAAAATTATATTGTGCATGTAAATAAGCGAAGCGGCCAGGCGCGGAAACAGGCCAGAAAAAGTCTGCGGGAAGGTGGCCGCGAATTCATTGCCTTGTAAAAGTAAAATCCCTAAAAAACAAGCGGACATGACTAAAAAATAGGGCGGCTCCAGCCGGGTGAACCTCCGCAAATAATATTTTTTTAATTCAACCGGCTTACTTTCGCCGCGCGCGGCACGGGCAAAAGGCAGAGCCAAAATAAAGCCGCTAATTATAAAAAACAAAAATACTCCCTTTCGGTCGCTGTCCAAAAGGCGGAACATCCACCAATAATCGGCTGTCGGCCGGGTAAAAGCAAAAGGCACCTTAACCGTCACAAAAATGTTGATGTGATAGAGGACCACCATGAGAATGGCCAAAAACCTTAAACCGTCTATTTGGGGTATGAAAACAGTGGTGTTGGTTTTTCTTTGCAAGAGCCCGTATAATCGGTCGGTGATCTTCATGGGAGTCTAATTCTTAGTAAACTCAAACATGCCGCAGGCGTATGCGGCTTGGGTATAATCTTTTAAATCAGCCTGCGGGTAAAAACGCCCGTCATCCCCTACTGCGGCAAAGCTTAACAGCTTTAAATTTTTAAAGTATTCCAGAATCTGTAAAGAGCCATGGACGCGATGAGCGTTAAAATAGGTAGCGGGTTTGCCGACCGGCAGGGCAAAATATAGCCGCCCGCCCGGTTTAAGCACCCGCTCAAGCTCCCCACAGGCCTTAATGGTGCCTAAAGGATCGAGCAAATCGCCATAGCGCCCAAGGCCAATATGTTCGGCTACATGAAGGCAGGAAATTGAACTTACTGATGAATCAGCAAAAGGCAAATCCAAAATACTGCCGGGAATGCACTCGAAATTATCAAAATCTAATTTCACGGGGCGGATATCTACAAATTTAACAGGCGCGACAGCAGTGGCCATGGACAAAAACCGAATAGATGAGCCGACGTCCACATGCTCCTTGGGCCGGTTTTTTAATAAATGCTTAAAAGCCCAAGCGTCCATGTAAACATAGTGTTTGTCAAAAGTATGGGAAGCAGGGTCTTTGTCAAAAATTTGCGGGAATAATCTAAACGATGATTTTGCTCCAGCCGCCTTGTTTAGCCTTTTGTATTTAAACAAATCCCGAGTATACCAAAAAATCCCAAAAAAAAGGGCTTTCGTGTTCCGCCAAATTAGTTTGATGCCTTTTTTAAACATTAGACTTGTTGCTTAATAATTTTTTGATGCAAAATATGATATTTCCGACAAAACTGTAGTCTAAAATTTTTGATGTTTAACCTAAGTTAAGCGGAAAAAATTTTAGCAAGGTTTTGGCGAAAGAGCATATTTTGGGCGAAAAATTATTCAACAACAGGTCTATTGCCAATGTTGTCCAAATACTTCTGCGCGCAAATCTTATTGCTAAAATTTTCCTCCACATACTTTCTGGGATTAAAACCAAATTTTAAAAATACTTCCAACTGCCTGCTAAAATCCTCAACGGATGAAAAAGCGAGGCCAACCTGGTCTGTCAAATACGGAGCGCTGATTTTGCCGGAAATACTTTTCCCGTCCCCTTCATACTCCCCTTTTTCCCAAACCAAAGTCGACACATTCCTTGCCCAGGCCTCAAACATGGCCAAACCTTGGCTTTCAGAAACCGAAAGATAAATCATAAATCTTGAACTCTCTAAATTTGCAAAATATTCTTGCTGTTGAAACTTGCCGTAGCTGAAAACTTTGTAACTAAATCCCGCCTTATTTAAATATTTTACTATATTTGTAAATAATTCGCTCTTGCCAATTTTATTGAAAACTAAAAAATCAATGGTTTTTTTGGAAACAGTCGCGGGAGGCAAAAAAACTCCAGCCGGCCAAATACGGATATTGTCGGCAATTTGAGGGGCTAACGCTGAATAAAGCTCAAATACCCAAAGGCTTGGGACTATAATTATATCCACGGCCGGGTCAACCAAAACGCCGCCTGCATCTTCAGGGAATACGACGATGTTCGGACCGGCTATAATTTTTTTTATTAAGCCTTTCTTTTTTTGCGTTAAAGCCCAGCGCAAAGTCCGGCTGCCGGAAATTACGCAGGCTGTGCCAATTGGCTTTTTAAGCGGCTGGTTCAAAACATATTGGACACCAAGTTCGTCCAAACCATTAAGAAGGCTTTCTTCCACTGCTTTAGGCCCGCGGTTTTGCCTCCCTAGCAAGATTTTAACAAAGCCTTTTAGTCTGTTAAATGCAAAAAAATTTTCAGTATAAATATAAAGCATAAAAACACTTTTTTATAATGCGGAATGATACCTTTAGGACTTATGCGCTTCTCCCTTTTATTCCCCTCCCTTGACGGGAGGGGTTAGGGGAGGGTGATCAAAAATCGCTTTCTTTCAGGCTTTCACCCCTCCCTTGCCCTCCCCATCAAGGGGAGGGAATCAAACGCATAAATCCTAACCTTATTATAATTTCCCTAAAATCCTCTTAATTAAATCTCTGGATTTTTGGCTCTTGAATAAATGTTTTTTAATGAAACTCCTGATAAAATTTTTAAAAATGTAAAAATAATAATTGCATTTTATTAAAAACTTAGAATGCGGTAGGTGGTAAAAATCCAAAATCCATAACAGGGCCTTAAAAGTCCCTTGCGCGCGTTTTTTAGCGCTGCCGAGCCCTTCAAAACTGTCCCAGCGGATGTTGTCGGAGCGGGCTTTAACCAAAGGCTTGGCAAGCACCGCGAAGCTCTGGTTTTTCATGGCAATCAGCAAGGTATGCATATGCATAGCGCTGGTGCCAATGAATTGGTTTTTGTCCGGCAAAACCATCCATAAACTCCTTTCAAACACCTGCACCGAAAGTCCGCAAAAAAATCCGACCAAATTTTCATCGTGCTTAAATTCCCTCACAAAATCCTGGAGCTGGTTAAAATATTGATCCTTCAAAATCGCCCGGCTGGGATATTTTAAGGCCTGATGTTCCAGATTGCTGTCATAGCCCCAAAAATTTACCACGCAATATTTAAATTTTTGCTTTTGGATTTCTGAAAGCAAATATTTTATAGCGCCCGGGAATAAAGCGTCATCGTCTCCCAAAAGCCACACATACTGTCCATGAGCCATTTCCACCACCTGCAAAATATTCCTATCAACGCCCAAATTACTGTCATTTTTTTTATAGGATATAAAGCGGTAGTTTTTTTGAAATTCCTCGACTACCGCAAAAGTGTTGTCGCTGCTGTTATTATCCGAAATTACAACTTCAACGCTCCCCGGCACTTCGGGGTCTTGGAATTGCGAAACTATGCTCAAGAGGCATAGCTTTAGGCAATCGGCGCGGTTAAAAGTTGGGATGCATATGCTAAGCAGTGGAGGATTCATACAAGGAGATAAACTTGGTTATGGTCAGTTTCAAATGGTCGATTTGTTTTGCGTTTAACCCGTGGTGCGAACCCACAACAAAAGCGTTTTTCATAATGTAGTCTGTATTTGGGTAATTTTTAAAGGGCGCACGGTATTTAAAATTCTTAAAGCCCGGCTGTTTTAAAATATTCCCGGTGAACACTGGGCGGGTTTGAATATTATGCTCTTCCAAAAATTCCACAAACCCATACCGGCTAAAAGGCGCGTCCGGTTTAAGAAAAATGGGGAAAGCCAGCCACACGGAATCGGCTCCGAGCGCAGTCTGTCCGAGTTCAAAATATTTGTTAAGCGTTAAAAAAAATTTTTGTAAAATTTTCCAATTTTTTTGGCGTTTTGCTTTAAAGACCGGAAATTTTTTCAGCTGCTCTAAAGCGAAAGCCGCGGAAATTTCCAAAGGTAAAAAATTATAGCCAATTTCGCTGAAGACAAACTTTTCGTCATAGGGTACGCCATTTAAGCGGGTTCGAAAACGATTTTTGAACTGCTCGCTCGCGGCTTTTTCGCCAAACAAGCTCGATCGTCTGCCCCAGCCCCTAAGGATCATAAGCCTTTCAGCCCACTTTGGATTGTTGACGCAAATCATTCCCCCGCCGCCCGCGCCGTTAATAATGTGGCTGCCGTAAAAACTCGTAACCGATATATCGCTGAACGCTCCCGTAGGCCGGCCGTTGATTTTAGCGCCAACGGTATCGCAGGAATCTTCAATTAAAAACAGCTTATGCTTTTTGGCTATTTTTTTAAGGCGCGGCAAATCCGGGATATTCCCCATTAAAGACGGAATCATCAGCGCGCGGGTTTTACCGGTTATGGCTTGTTCTACTTGATTGATGTTGATTTGCAGGGTGTGCCGGTTCACATCGCAAAAAACCGGCACCAGGCCTTTTTGCAGAATGGGCGCGACCGTAGTCGAAAACGTCAGCAAAGGCGTAATGACTTCGCTTCCTTTAGGTAAATTTAAAACTTCAAACGCCAGTAAATTCGCGCTGCTGCCGGAATTCACCATCACGCCGTATTTTTTGCCGAATAGCCTGGCGATTTTGCCTTCAAACTCCGCCGTCTTTTCGCCGACTGCCGTATTGCCTTTTAAAACTTTAACCACAGCCGCAATTTCTTCTTTGCCGTGCACGGAAAAGCCATAGGGAACTCTTAAACCTTTTTTTCCGCCAACGGCGGATCCGCCTTTGGCGGACATAACCATATTCATAAGTGATTTAAATAACTGATTTATTTCTTATCATTTGGATTAATTTTTGAACTCTTACGCCCTCTGCCAAAGCAGGTTTGATTTGCCGGCTACTCAAACAGCCTTGGACAAACCGCTGGGCAATATTTTTTACCGGCAAAACCCTTTCATCAAGGCCTTTTGGTAAATGTTGTTTTTTTAGTTTTAAAACAGATGCTTTGCCGTCCCTAAAAATAGAAACCTTGAAATCTTTAGTAATATTCCTGGCATTTTCTAAAACAATAGTACCGTTTTCGCAAATGAATGTTAAACTGTGCCTGTGTACTCCGGAAGCATTGCAATTTAAATGCGCGCTGCCGCTAATGCCATTTTTTGTTTTAAAAACCAAATCCACACCGACTTCCCCGCCATTTAGGCTTTTGGGGGAATACGCCAACTGGCTTTTAACCTCTTTGATTTCTCCCGCGAAATTTTCCAAATAATAGAGAACATGGGAGAAAAAAAATGAAAGCGCGCCGCCTCCCTGGCTTACATTGGTCTTCCACGACCGTTTCCGGTGTTTTAAATCATAACTTAAAAAATCCCAATCCGCCTTTATATGCAAAAGCTTTCCTAACGCCTGTTTTTGCAATAATTCTTTAACCTTTACCCATTCCGGGATTTCCGGAAAAATAAAATCTATTGCCGTCACAACATTGTATTTTTTTGCCAGCCGCCCAAGCTCCATGGCTTGCTGTAAATTTGCGCAAAGGGGCTTTTCGGCAAAAACATGCAGACCTTTTTTTAAGGCATATTTAGCTATTTGGTACTGCGCGGCCGGGATCACGGCAATCGCCACAGCATTCAGCTTTTCGCTGTCTATTAACTTTTTCCAATCCGAATATATTTTTTTTACTTTAAATTTTTTGGCATACTTTGAAAGCCTTTCGCTTTCCTTAGCGCAAATGGCAATAACTTGGCAGTTTTTTGCTAAAGCAAAAGCGGGCAAAAGCCCGTAAACCCCAAAGCCCGAACCGATTATGCCAACTTTTAGCATGGACTGGACTCACGCGCTGACCCCTTGAAGACCGTCTTCTGGGATAAACTTATTTAGTAAATTGAACTAATGTCATTATTTATACTACTTACCAGGCTTGTCCCAGAAGACGGTCTTCTGGTGTATAAATCCTGATAAATTTAAATTGATGAATTTTTAACAACTTTAAACTCCGGAAGCGGAATAATAAAATCAGACTTTAAACCCCTGGCTTTCAGCTGCTGCATTATTGGCTTGGCGTAATGCCAGGCCAAAAGCACCACAAAATCCGGCTGTTCATCTATTAAGCGCTGGTTATTTACCACCGGAATGTGCTTTCCCGGCAAATACATCCCCAATTTTAAAGAAGCCGGCTGTTCCGCCAAATAAGGCAGTAATTCTTTGTCTATCCCGTAATAATTTAATAAGGTTGATGATCTGCCCGGGCAGGAATTGCCGACAATGGTTTTTCCATTTTTTTTGGTTTGCACAATAAATTCCAAAAATTCTAGCCGCGCTTTTTTGACCCTGTCCGCGAATTTTAAATAGGTTTCTAGCTTGTCTAAACCCCCTTCTTTTTCCTTTTGCAATAAATCCGATACCGAACCGTTTACCTTTTTCCCTTTGCCTTTTTCCGCGTAAACCCGGATATTTCCGCCGTACCTCTCCCCCCTTTCCACATCAATCACAGTAAAATCATACTGGTCAAACAAAGCCGCTAAGCTGTGCAAAGAATAAGTCCTTAAGTGCTCGTGGTAGATAGTGTCAAACTGCCCGCCTAAAATTGCATCGAGCAAATAGTGGGTTTCGGAAACAAACACGCCCCCTTCTTTTAGCAAATTATAAGCGCCCATAATAAATTCCCCTAACCCCTGCATATGGGCGAAAGTGTTGGTAGTAACTACTACCGAGGCCAAACCGTATTTTTCTTTTACAGCTTCCGAAGTTTTAATATCAAAAAAAGCCTGCACGGTTTCTATGCCGGCTTGGTTCGCGAGTTTAGCTATGTTGGTCGGTTCTATGCCTACGGTTTTTATCCCAGTGCCTTTAAACCCGGAAAGCAAGGTGCCGTCATTGGAGCCTACATCTACCACTAAATCCCCGGGCTGGAGGCTAAATTTATTTATGAGCGACTTGCCGATGTTTACCTGGTATTCCACCAGTTCCTTGGTAACGCCGCTTTTGTAAGGGTAATCGGGGTAATAGACTTCGCTGCCGTCCACGCAATAGTCAATTTGCACGCCCGTGCAATTTTCGCACCAAACCATCCTTAAGGGATAAGTTTTTTCCGGTTCATTGAGCATTTTTTCAGTCAGCAATGAGTCGCACAAAGGCTGGTGTCCAAGGTCTAAAACCATGTGCAATTTTTTGGAATCGCAAATCTGGCAGGTCGATATAAAACCGGTGGGGATTTGGTGATGTTTAGGGTAAGTTAAAGCCATACTATTGATAAAAGTACTGTTAGATTATGGGACTGCTGCTGAATGGGCTTTTCAGACGAAAATTAAAAATTTTGAGGCAATCGGACAAAGCAAATTTTGAGGTTTACCTGAAAGGTAAGTTGAAAAATTTTTTTGGTCGAGTGACCAAAATTTTCAATTTGGAGTCAAAATGACATTCGGCAACAGTCCCATTATACAAATTTTCCTAGGTTTGGTCAAAAACTGTTTGGCCAAAAACAAACAAAAAGCGCTGGGTGTAAGTTTGTATGTCCTTGCAAGAAAAACACACACAGGGTTCAGGGCGCAGCCTTTTTAGATTTTAATTTACAAAAAGTTTATAACAGGCGATTTTTCCATACAAAAAAGCCCTATTCTAGGGCCATTTAAATATTTTACAAAAGTTTATCGTATTCTTCTTTTGAACAAATCGTATTTTCTACTAACCATTCACCAAAATCTTTAACAATGTGTTTATTTATTTCATTATGACTTGCCGGTAATGGGTACGCCTTCCCATTATGAATGGCTGTGGCCTTTAAAATATGATTACCGGCTTTTTTTAATAATATTCCTTTATGATTTTCTAACCACTTTAAGACTTTTTTGAATCTTTTACTTTTAATATTCGCATACTGTCCCATATAAGAAATTAGCTTCTTGCTACTTCAAGAATTTCTTTGTTTTTATTTGCTGAAATAACCGCTTCTTGTATGCTTTGATTTTTTAATTCAGCCATAGATTTCAAAGGTGGGTTATAGGTATGCAAATCTTTAACTGTATAAAAATATCTTTCAGGAATATCGTAAGCAGTTAAAACCGATTCATTAACCATATTTATAAAATCATCAGGGTTCATTCCTTGAGTGGTAAATTTATGCTCTCCTGCTTCCACCTTACCTACAATAAATTTTCCATCTCTAACCCAACTTACTGCAATATCGTCAGGAAGTTTATTAAAATACGCCAGCAAGGCTTCATACTCTAGCTTTGGTTTAAGACCAAAAAATTTCAATAATTTATTCATAATAATTAATAGGGATAAAAAGCGCACTAAGAAATGCGTTGTGATTTCATTTCTGTTTTGGTTTCATTTTGTTTAAAATGGAGCCCCACGGCTAAAGCCGTTGTACCAACAGAACGCCCCTTCGGGGCGAACATCCCATACCAGAAGACCAATCCATCCACGGGCAAGCCCATGGTCTTCTTGGTACTGGGATAAAAAACAAAAACCCCATACTCCAAAATATTATATCTTGTCAAGCACCTTGTCAAGGCTCTTTTAGGGGCCTTTCCGGCGAAAATTTGATGTTAAAAAATTACAAAAGTATTTGCTAAAAAATACAGCGCGGGTCATCTATCCCGTAGGATGAACGCCTGCGCATATGTCTAGCCTCGTGGCAACAAGATGAAACACAACACTTACTTGATCCGTTTTACTTCGATCGTGTTCACCCCCCCCCCCCATTCTCTGGCTGGGGTGGTTGCTCATGGGTTCAATATGTTGATGAAGTCCGGCGAACAATCGTCGTCACATCGACTGTCCTCGTCGTGGAGTCAATCCTGAAAAAGATTCGGTAGTTGCCCACTCTCCGGCGCCAGCGGTCGCCCTCGCCTTCCAGTTTGACGATATCGCCGGAAAAAGGATCGTCGCCCATAGCGAGAACGGCCGCTCCTATTCTATCCTGATCCTTAGCGGAAAACTTTGCGACTTGTTTTTGCGCCGGCTTTGCGACGGCGATTTTCCAGTCCATTGAGGAATTCGGTTAAAGATACAGACTCGCCGCGGGCGATCGCGGCTTCGCCTCTACGGATGGCCGCCCACTCGCTTTTGGTGGGTTTGTAGGTTGGCTCCGACGCTGTGATGGTGATGGTGCGTGGGGACACCTGAAACTGGAGGCGGTCGCCGCTTTTGATGCCGGCTTGGCGTTGGATGCTCGGCGGCACTACCAGTTGGCTTCTCTCCTTGAGGGTGATGGTCATTGGAGTAAATGGATTACTTCTTGCGCTTGAAGCATAGCATCCCAAGGAAAGTTTGTGAAGAGCCTGAACCCCGAATTCAAGGCAGAGTGCACCACTTTGGAGTAAAATGACAACTACCAAGGAGTCTAAAAGGAAAATGCGGGTATTAACCTCTGTGCAAAAGCCAGCTATAATTTTTTATATCTTGTAGCACTGCCCTGGCCAATACGTTCTATTTTTTTATACTTCAGCAATTTATCCAAAACCTGATTTACCGTGGGTCTGGCAACTTTGGCTTTTTTACTGATTTCCAGAGGCGTGGCTTCCTTAACTTTCTGCAAGTATTCCCAAACCAATAATTGCTTTGGCGAAAGCAGTTTTTCTATGTCTTGCTTGTTAAGCAAATCAATAGCCATTTTAGACTGCTGTTGCAATATACCCAAAAAATAATCCAACCACGAGGTTATGTCCTCGGCTTTGCTTTTAATCGTTTTTTGGCTTCTCCGTAATGTAATATAATACTCACTCTTGTTGTCTTCAATCAATTTTTCGTGCGACACATACGGCATATAGACATAGCCTTCTTTTAAGAGCAGTAAGTTAGTTAGCACACGGGAAAGACGGCCATTACCGTCTTGGAAAGGATGAATGTTTAGAAATTCTACAATAAAGTTTCCAACAACTAACAGCGGGTTATACTTTCTAATTTTCAGGTTTGTTTCCGTCCAGTCAATTAACTCTTGCGTTTCCTTTGGTGCAAGGTATGCGGGGGTAGGATTAAATACTATGGATAAAACTTTGCCTTTGGCGTCGGTCATTGCAACAGTATTTTCACCTTTTTTATAATCGCCTCTGTGCCGCTGGTCTTTTTCTACATACTTCAAAAGCTCTTTGTGTAAGTGTTTGACTGTGCTTTCGGAAAACTTTATATTCTGCCAAGCGTCAAACACATTATTTAGCAATTCGTAGTAGCCCTGAACTTCCTGTCTGTCTCTTGCCGCAAATTTTTGCACCGTCAAGCCGCGTATAAATCTCTCAACATCCTCGTCGGAAAGTTGAGAACCTTCAATACGAGTAGACGCCCCCGTAGACGTTATTAGCACCCCCCGTTTTAGCCTGCCTAAGAGCTGGGGGCTTAACTGGGCGCCTGTTGCCCATTGCGCCTTTAACTCCTCAATTTGGGCAATTTTTGCCCACACGGCGTCGGGTATTGTCTTTAGGCGTTTGTCAAAGTTTTTTCCGCCAGAGGCGGACCCGCCTTTGGCGGGCATAATTCCATTCATATGTAATAGATTTACTTAATATATGAATATATATAAGATTATATATGATACTAAAGTTAATGTCAAATCGCTCGACAAAAT
>JBBTRN010000030.1:0-19274 GCA_038065175.1 Patescibacteria group bacterium
GCGAAAACGGCCTGGTTGGCTACTGGCCGTTTAACGAAGGCCGCGGGGTGCAGGCAAGTGATTCATCTAACTCCGGCAACACCGGAACTTTAACCGGCGGGGTAAGCTGGACAGACGGCAAGCGCGGCAAAGCATTGAGCTTTAATGGAACAACAGGATACGTTAGTACGAGTTTGCAAATTAGCCCCGCTCAATACACTAGTTTAACCATGAGCGCCTGGGTGTATCCGACCGCGCAATCCGGATTGGGAGACACTTTTAAATCTATTTTAAACGGTGATGATGGAGGGTATGATCGAGGTTTTGGCATAAGGACTTCGCACGGAAATTATGAGGTTCAGGTTGGTGATACTTCCTGGAATACCGGAGTAGCTTATAGTACAAATGCCTGGGATCACATTGTTGTAGTTTATACTGCTTCGCAAATTTCTATCTACAAAAATGGAACTGCGACCAATTACGGAAGCGGTGGGACTTTTGGGGCATCAACCCAAGGGTTACTAATTGCGGAAGATACAGCATGCGGTACTTGTTATTTTGCCGGCAAAATCGACGACGTCCGTATCTACAACCGCGCGCTTTCCGCGACGGGAATCCAAACTCTTTACAAACAAAACGAAGCTACTGCCAATACGAATACTAATTCAAGAATCACCAGCGGACTTGTTGGTCTTTGGAGTTTTAATGGGTATGATTTGAATATGGCATCTACTACCGCGGAAATTCTTGACCGAAGCGGCCAAAACAACAACGGCGACAATGCCGGCGGACGTGCCGACGCCGGAAGCATAGGCCAGGGGTGGAGCTTTGATGGGGCGGATGATAACATTGCAATTACCGGCACAACTGCTTTTAACAGGGTTGATGGCGAGGCCATGAGTGTTTCTGCTTGGATTAAGCCGGCGCGGCTTGCTGGACAGTATCAGGAACTGGTGGCCAGCCGTAGCAATAGTGGGACATATAACTGGATGCTTTACCAGCATACTACTGGCGGTGAGGTTTCCTTTCACGGCAATTTACAATATAAATCCGACTACATCCCGCCTTTAAATGTTTGGACTCACGTTGTTGCGACGGTTACTACTGGTGGGGTGGCAACATTATACGCAAACGGGTCAGTTGTTCAGACAAATAGTTATAATTACCATGTCGCGACGCCCAACGCCTTGAACTTTGGAACAACCGGCACGGATTTAAGCGAAGATTACCAGGGACTGCTCGACGAAGTCCGCGTCTACAACCGCGCCCTCACAGCCGATGAAGTCAAACAGCTCTACAACATGGGAAAATAAAAGCCAATGGGCATCTTGGTCAAGCTTGACCAAGATGCCCATTGGCACTATAGATTAGAAGATGACCATCTCTCCTTTAATAAATTAAACATTTTATATGAAAAAAAATTTGCCTTACATAATTATCGCCATTATTTTAATTGCCGCCGGACTTTTGGCTTATAAGTCTTATAGGTCCCCTTCGACAAGCTCAGGGCCTTCGGCAAACAATCAGCAAACTTCAAAAGAAACCAAACAGGCGCTTAAGGCAGTCCAAAGCCAAATGCAAAACCCGGCCGAACAGGATGTTTACCGGCATATAGAGCCTAATTTTTCCTTTAATTACCCCAAAGGCTTTAAGGTAGGAAGTTTTGAGGAAGGCGACGGCGAAACGGTCTTAGTCCAGTCCGATGCGTCCAATAAGTCCTATCAGTCCTATTCCAACCTTGCTTTTCAAATTTACATTTCCGACTTTGACGAAGACATTACTTTAACCGCGCAAAGAATAAAACAGGATATGCCCGGAATAAAAATGGACAATGCCAAATCTGTTTCCGTTGGTAACATCACCGGCACAGCGTTTTTAGGTGCTGATGAAAGTCTTGGCCAAACTTACGAAGTTTGGCTGGTCTACAACAAGCATCTCTATCAAATTCTATCCTACGCTTCGCAAAAAGATTTGGTGGATAAAATTCTATCAACCTGGAGCTGGCAGTAACCCCTTTACTTCCCCTTATGCCCCTTAAACCCTTTACTCCCTTTTAATCCCCTTATGAAACCCTTTCCACCCATTAAATCCCTTTATACCCTTCTCACCCTTTTAGCCTTACTAGCCGCCTTTTTCCACGCGCCTCTTCCCGCTTCCGCCGCCCTCCTCTCCAAAGCCCCCAACAACCTTTCCTTAGTCGGCTATTGGGCAATGGATGAGGGAGTGGGCACACAGGCGGGGGACAGGAGCGGGAATGGAAATACCGGCACGCTTACGAATGGTCCGACCTGGTCAAATGGCAAGCACGGTAATGCTTTGAGTTTTAACGGAAGTACTGCCACAGTAAATGCAGGAAATGGCTCCAGCCTTAACCTTACCAGCCAAATTACAATTTCCGCATGGATAAAAACTTCAGGTACGAATGATTATTCAGGCATTGTCCAGAAGTCTAGTAGTACTCTTGGCTATCAAATGGGGTTTGCTGCTAGCAATACAGGCAGGGCTGACTTTTTTAATGGTGTAAGTTATATTAGTCCTTTAAATTCCAAAAATGTTGCTGATAATAAATGGCATTTATTTACGGCAACTTACGACGGCGCCACGGCGAGTTTATATATAGACGCGGTAGTCGGAAGTAACGCTTCCGGAAGCGGATATTTAACCACCACCACATCTCCTTTAACTATTGCCAACGATGCCTGTTGTGGAGGAAGATTTTTTAACGGTTCCATAGACGACGTCCGCATCTACTCCCGCGCGCTTTCTGCCACGGACGTTGCCAAACTCTACCAGTCCGGGCAAATTACCAGAAAAGTAGTTTCCAATTCCGGTCTCGTTGGCTACTGGCCCCTGAATGAGGGGGTTGGCACGCAGGCGGGGGATAGTAGCGGGAATGGGTATACGGGTACTATTTTAGGCAATCCTGTTTGGACAGATGGAAAAAGAGGCAAAGCTTTAAATTTTGATGGCACGGGCGACGTAATTACCGCAAACGGAGTGCTTTCCGGCAATAGCGCCTTTACAGCATCAGCCTGGGTTAACCCGGCAGATACCACTACTGCCTGGAAAAGTATATTTGGCACAACTTGTACAGGGTTTGATGTAGCAGTGAATGGGGCTACTATAAATTTTGGCAGGAATTGCGGCGGACCCGATGGCGTATTTTATACCGGACCGACTATGCGCGCCAATGAATGGGCCCATATTGTTGCGGTTTTTGACGGAGCTAATATTGACGTTTACAAAAACGGCGTAAAAACCACCGGCGGGGCGGTAACTTACTCGCATGGCGCAACTACGTTTATAGGTGGCAGCTATAGCACTTCGGCTGAATTGTTTCTGGGAAAAATTGACGACGTAAAAATATGGAACCGCGCTTTGTCCGCGGCTGAAGTCGCCAGTCTTTACAAACAAACAGAAACCAATGTTAATCATTCCCAAAACTCCCGCCTCACAAACGGCCTCGTTGGCCTTTGGTCTTTTAACGGCCCGGACTATAATTCCGCATCAACCACGGCTGAAGTTTTGGATAGAAGTGGAAATGGTTATCATGGAAATAATAGTGGTGCTGTTCCTACCATCGGCAAAGTCGGCCAGGGGTTGAGTTTTAGTTCTTCCGGCTCCGCCAACAATGTGCTGACATCCTCTTTTGCCGCGCTTACTTCAACACTTACAATGTCGGCTTGGATATACCCCACGAGTTATCCAAGCGAACGCTTTACTATTGTTTTGGGTTCAGGGGCGTTTTATATGAGCCTAAATTCGGACGGTTCCCTACAGACGTATTGGTACGGGAAAAGCAGTGAAGGGTATCATTCAAGCGGCGCAAGTACCGTTCCCTTAAATGAATGGAGCCATGTGGTCGTTGTTTGGAATACGGACGGCCCTTATTTGTATGTTAATGGGGTATTGAAAAATAATATTGCCTCAACGGGTACGGTAGCCCCGAACGGTGTAATAAATATTGGCGCTGAAAACACCGCCAGACAGTTTTTAGGTAAAATAGACGAAGTCCGCGTCTATAACCGCGCGCTCACAGCAGACGAAATCAAACAACTTTACAACATGGGAAAATAAACAGAGATGGTCATCTTCTCGGCTTTGCCGAGAAGATGACCATCTCAAACCGCAACTCAAATGAACTATCGAGATTATAAACAATTTGCGCCGAATACTATCCAGCATATATTTAACCGTGGCACAGATAAGCAGAACATCCTAATAGATGATGAGGATCGATCATTTTTTCTTTGGAGACTAAAGGAGGCCGTGTTCCCAGATTTGTTTCCGGGCAAGCCTTCGCCCGGCGGCTATAAGAAAAAAAATCTGCCGGTGAGAGCGTTTTCTATTCTTGCTTACTGCCTAATGCCCAATCATTTTCATTTGCTTATCAGGCAGAATTCAGAAGTGCCGATTACGAAATTACTTTCAAAAGTTTGCACAAGCTATTCCAAATATTTCAATAAAAAGTATGATCGCGTAGGAGGTTTATTCCAGGATCAGTATAAGACTATAAGAGTGGAAAATGATGCGTATCTTCAGTGGGTATCGGCTTATATTCATGACAATCCGGTGACTGCAGGTTTTGTTTCTAACGCACGCGATTACGAGTGGAGCAGTATGCCAGAATACGCCGGTATAAGAAAAGGGATTTTGTGTGAAAAGGATTTCATTTTAAATATGCTCGGGGGTAAATCCGATAAATATGAAGAATTCGTTGTTTCAAGCGCGCCAATAATTAAATCAAGAAAAGATATCCAGAAATTTTTGTTGGACTAACGAGATGGTCATCTTCTCGGTTGATCGAGAAGATGACCATCTCAACCACTGTTAGGGAAACAGTTTTTTAAAATCATCTGTGTTATTTATGTCCGTGGTTTTGATTAATCTAATAAAAAATTTCTTTCCTAAATCTTGAAATTCACTTTCTATTTCTCTGTCCAGCGCGTAGGGTGAAATCCAAATAGAATTTTGCCATTTTTTAAAATACAACTGTTTTAATTTAGCCCGCAGAATGTTGCGGATTTTTTTATGTTTTTCCGGAATATCAAAAATTACCAGTTTCCATACGCCATCTTTTTCAGGGCGTTTGCGGCTTAAAAGCAGCCTGCCTTCTTCGGTGATTTTGGCCGAAAGCTCTTTGCCAATTTTATTTTTTTCAATTAGCCCCAGAGCGGACATTCTAAACAAGTTGTTATAAAACTCTTTATAAGGAGCGGCCGATGAAACCAGTTTATGCAAGGCGGAAAAAGCCAGATCATTTTTTTTGTCTAGCTCTTCCAGAATTTGCAAAGTAGATTTATGATACGGCCTGGACATAATAGAAATGACAAAAATAATAAAAATTAAATAAATGACAAAAATAAAATGCAGAAATAATTTATGTCATTTTTGCTCATTTTCGTCGTTTTTGTCATTGCTACTATTATACTTTTATCTTCTTAAAACGTCAAAAATAAAGAGTAGCAGTAAGTTTTTTGTGGATAACTTAATGGTTGTAAATAAGTGTTTAAAACCCCTTTATTTGTAAGTAAATTTAGTTTAATTTAATTAAAGGATTTAAGCATTATCTGTGTTATACTTTTAATATAAATGAATAGAAAATTGAAACAAATTTTGTCTTTCGGAATCCTTTTTTCCCTCTCCCTGCCGACTTCCATCGCTGGGCAAAAACTAGATGGATTTTTTGAAAGTCCCCAAACAGGCGCAGCGGCATTTACCTTAATAAAAATTATTGAGGCAGTGCCGCAATCTAAAATTACTCTCGCGCATGGGGCGCTTGCTACTGGACAAATTTGCGAAAACCCAATTGTTAAGACGGACAATCTTGTCCAAGTCCAACATGGGATCAACCTTAACCAACCGGTAGAATGTTTTAATTTGGCGAATGTTGTTGCGGCAATAGCGCATTCAAGTTTGGCAGTAAGACCTCTGGCGCGGGCTTCTCAGCAAATTGTAGATTCGCCGCCTTTAAAAATTGCTGCTGCGAATTACCGGCACGCGTCCGGCTTACCGGTTCAAACGCCCGGTATGGTTCCTATTCCCGATTTGCTAATAATTTTTGCAGCTGCCGGATTTATTGGCAGAGTTAGTTCAAAATTTAATAAATCAATTATTAGAAATATCAGGCATTCTTTAAGCTTGCAGCAATTACAGGTAATGAGATGCTAATTCCGATATATTGGAATCTTTAATTATTTATTTTAATCTAAAAATAATTTTCAATGAGTAAATCTTAAATCTTTTTGAAAATTGAAAATTAGAAATTACCAAATTTATGTCAGATGAAATGAAAGTAAATAGGCCGCAGGCAGGTCCGGGTATGGCTACCCCCGTTGAATCGGAAGTTTCAGGCGGCGGAAGTAAAACCCCCTGGATTATTTTAGGATTTGTAGTGGTTGTAATTGTTGTTTTGGGGGTATTATTTAGGGACAAGCTTTTTGGAGGCTCCTCGGGCAAGACAGCGGACGGAAAACCGGCCATGACCAGCAAGCCTTCAGGCTACCAGGCAGTATTCTTAACCAATGGCCAGGTGTATTTCGGCAAAATGTCCAGCACTGACTCAAACTTTGCCACTATGGTTGACATTTTCTATTTACAAGTCGTCCAGCCGCCCCTGCAGGGCCAACAGGACCAAAATCAACCGGCCGTTGCCCAACCCCAGCCCCAAATTTCCTTGGTTAAGCTAGGGAATGAACTCCACGGCCCGGTGGATGAAATGAAAATCAACCGCGAGCATATATTGTTCTTTGAGGATTTGAGGTCAGACGGCCAGGTTGTCCAGGCAATAAACAATTATAAGGCAAACCCGCCAGGCACAACCCCGGCCGCGGGCCAGCCGCAGCAATAACAGTCCGCTAGCGCCTGCCTAATGCAAAGGCAGGCGCTTACAGTGAAAAAACTTGCGCAAGATTTAAAAACCCCGACTTACATCGGGGTTTTTTACTTTTGGATCCGCGGCTTATTCGCCTCCGCTAATACCTCGGGGCTTGCCCCGAGGTAGTTTATTTAAGCGACTGCGCGAGTTTGTCAAAGACTTGCGGGTACTGTACGGCAATTTCGCTTAGCATTTTGCGGTTTAAGGCAATATTTTCTTTTTTAAGTTTACTCGCGAATTTGCTCCAGGTTGTGCCGTTTTCTCTAAGAGCCGCGCCGGTCCTCACCAGCCATAAGGCCCTAAAATCCCTTTTGCGGTTTCTGCGGTCGCGGTAAGAGTAAGTATCAGCTTTCAGCAGGGCTTCCCTGGCCAAAGGAAAGTTAGTTGACCTGCGGTTCATGAAGCCCTTGGCTCTTTTGAGAAGATTTTTTCTTCGTTTATGCGCAGCAACGCCGCGTTTGATTCTTGTCATAAAAAATAGCGACACTAATCCCCGAATACATCCGAATTATCCGAATTCGGGTCATTAGGGTTTAATTTGTAGATTCGGGTCGGTTAATTATTTGTACGGTATTAATGATTTTAACTTATTATGGCTTTTGTGCAAAACCAGATCTCTGCGTTTGTTCTTGGTAATTTTTCCGGAATCCCGGGAATTAAAATGATCCTGCCCGGCAGACCTGGCAATGAGTTTGCCCCGCTTGGTTTTTTTTATCCGTTTAGCAGTTCCCTGGTGGGTTTTGACTTTAGGCATAAATTAATTGAACAAAATTTAAAAAATTGACATAATTGTATTCAGTTGCAGGATAATTTTGTCATTTTTATTTAATTTTGTCATTTTTGTCAATTTATTTGCTTGGCGCTATGGTTAAGGAAAAGGTTCCGCCCATCCTTTTCATGGGCATATCTACGCGGAAAGCATGTTTAAGCATTTTAAGAAAATTTTCCAACTGCTGTCTGGCTAAGTCGGGGAAAGCCTGTTCCCGGCCGCGCATCCTTAGTTCTATTCTTACTATGTCGCCTTCGGTTAGGAATTCGTCAATTTTTTTTCCCTTGACTTCCATGTCATGGGTGCTAATGCGCGTAGACAGCCAGATTGTTTTAACTTCAGTCTTTTTTACTTTTTTCTTTGCTTCGCTTTCCGCCTTTTTTTGCTGGTACTTGAATTTTGCGTAGTCGATTATTTTACAGACAGGAGGCTGGGCGTTGGGAGCGACTTCAATCAAATCAAGCCCGTTTTCATTCGCGAGCTCCATGGCTTTTTTTAATGGCATTATGCCAAGCTGCTGACCGTCCTCTGTAATTACGCGGACTTCTGTAGCCCTAATTTGTAGGTTTAATCTTACTTTTAACACTAAGGTTTATTGTATTTTTACTTGTTAAAGTATAGAGCAAGATGGTTGCAGTGTCAATGCAGTGTATAGGTTGATACCGATATACGGAAAATTTAACACGGATGATACTGACAATACTGATTCTAATCTTTCCAATTATCTATTTTGACAATTCTTTTAGGTTTTATGTATTTTCCCCTGAAATTTACTAAAATAGCTAATTTATAGCCAGTTTGCTGTAAATATCTCTGTGTTTGATAGTAGTCTTCTTTGGTCAGAATTCTTTTGGCTTTAAACTCAAGCACAACTTTTATTTTCCACTACAATATCTAAAATGTTGCCCGAGTCGCCAATTCTTTTTTCTTTTTCTACTCCCATTCCTTTTTCAGTAAATATTCTCACGGCTGTATCAACATATTGTTTTTCTCTGGCATAGGGTCCTAGTTCTTTATGGGTATTAAATAAAACGCCATTTATTTTATAGGTTAAGTCTTCATAAATTAAACCCTGTTTTTTTGGATCTGTATTGTCCGTATAATCAGTATTCATATCTGTATATCGGTATCATACTATATTAATAAAGAAGCAATCGCCGCTGTACCTACAACAATCATAATTATTGTAATTAGCCAACCTATGGTTTTTGCAAGCCGTCCGCTGGCTAAACTACCCATAATTTTTTTGTTCCCGCCCATGTCTACTATTAAAATAAGGATTAGAGGCGCCACCAAACCGTTTAAAACCGCGGAGTAGATTAAGGCCTTTATTGGATCAAGTCCGGTAAAGTTTAGCAAAAGCCCGAAAATTACCGAGATGATAATAATTCCGTAGAAAGCGGTAGCTTGTTTGAGTTTTCGATACAATCCCTGTTTAAAGCCAAAGGCTTCGCTTAGGGCGTAAGAGGCGCTACCGGCTAAAACAGGCACGGCTAAAAGTCCGGTGCCAATAATCCCTGCGGTAAAAAGTAAAAAGGCATACTCGCCTCCAAAGGGTTTTAAGGCTAAGGCGGCTTCTGCTGCTGTGCTTATGTTGGTAATCCCGTTTTGGTAAAGTGTTGCCGCACAGGCGACTATAATAAAAAACATTACCAGGTTGGAAAAAAACATGCCAAACCAGACATCGATGCGCATTTTTTTTATTTCAGCCGGCGTAGTTATGGCTTGGCGCTGTTTGATGGTGGTTTTGCCCGCCAGAATTTCTTCTTCTACTTCCTGTGAAGTTTGCCAAAAAAATAAATAGGGGGAGATGGTGGTGCCTAAAATTGCGCAGACCATAAAAATTTGTTCTTTTCCGAAGCTGAATTTTGGCCAAAAGGCGTGTTTAATTAGCTCCAATCCGTTTAGATTAAGCAAGAGCGCGCTTAAGATATAAGAGACTAAAATTAGCGCCAACCATTTTAAATATTTAGCGTATCTGGCGTAAGGGGAAAAGATTTGCAAGACCAGGCTTAAAAAAGCAAAGCTTACGACCAGCCAGCTAAAATCGATTTTGGGGCTTAAGAGCTTGACTGCGCTGGCCATGGCGCCCAAATTGGCGCCAATGTTAAAAGTGTTGGCAACAAACAGCGAGCCTGCGCATAAATATAAGACCCAAGGACTGTAGTGCCGGCGGATGTTGCCGGCAAGACCCCTCCCTGTGACCATCCCTATTCGCGCGCACATTTCCTGGACAACAGCCATAAAGGGGAAAGTAAAGGCCGAGAGCCAGGCTAAACTAAATCCAAATTTAGCCCCGGCCTGGCTATAGGTGGCTATGCCAGAAGGGTCATCGTCAGCAGCTCCAGTGGTAAGGCCTGGGCCTAAATTATTCCAAAATTGGCCGGCTTTATTAAGCCCGCTTTTTTGACCAAGGCTTTTGGCAAAATCACCCGTGATTTCCAAGGTTTTATTCAGGGTTACGGCTGGGGCGCCAAAGAATTTTTCTGCAAATTGTTTTTTCTTCACTTGGGGATTTTTGTGTCTTTTAGATAGGATTGCTACCTAATTATAACATTATTTTAGTCGCTTGTGGATTAGTAAAAAAATAGCCTTTTTAGAGAGCAATTTACCCCCTTGACCTAGGGCAGGAGGGTTTGTTATCCTTGTTAAGATGAATTACAGGAATAAAAAGTAAATGTCAAAACCCCGCCCTTAACAGGGAGCCGGGGTTATTTTTTTATAAGAAATCGAATTTACGAATGGAACGAATCTGCGAATGCTCTGCGAATCCACGAATGGGGTTCAGATAAATTCGTAGTTTCGTAGGGATTCGTTGATTCGTCTAATTCGTAGATTCGATGTATTATGCTCACCATAGAAGGCCAAATCATTAATGACAACAGGACTTTTCGTGGCCGGGTTGAAATTGGCGATGATGGCATTATCACGAAAGTTTCCGAGCCCACTGGGGCCTCTGACATTGTGCTCGATGAAGAACTGCTTTTTCCAGGCTTTGTGGATTTACATGTCCATGCCAGGGAGTGCGCTGACCATTCGCAGGATTACAAAGAAGATTTTACGACAGCCGGAGAAGCAGCCATAAACGGCGGGGTGACGGCGTTTATGGATATGCCCAATAATTCGGTGCCACCTATTGACGTGAGCAGTTATGAAGAAAAAAAACAGCTGGTAAAAAAAGCAGCGGTTGAGATTGTGCTCTATGCCGCCATGACGCCAAATTCCGCGCCCTTATCTTTTCCCGTTCCTTACAAAGCTTTTACCACTAAATCAGTGGGCGATACTTTTTTCAGTTCCCTTGCAGATTTAGAAAAAGCAGCTGAAAAGTACGCAAATCAGAGTGTGAGTTTCCACTGCGAAGACCCGGAAATAATTCGCGCCAATCAAGACGAGCCTACTCACAGCAAACAGCGGCCGGCGGAAGCGGAAATTTTGGCCATTGATTTTGTTTTAAAGCTTATTGAAAAATACCATATCCAAGGAAAAATCTGTCACTTGTCGACAAGACGAGGGTTAGAGAAAATTGTTGAGGCAAGAAACAAAGGGGTAAATGTGACTTGTGAGGTTACGCCGCACCATTTGTATTTTGACGAGTCGTCGAGTTTTCAAATGAACCCCGTTAGAAGTCACTCTCAAGAAGCAGAGACTGCGGATGCGCCAAAGGCGCATCCGACCTCTAACAGGGTGAACCCCCCGTTAAGATTAAGAGAAGATCGGCTGGCTCTGATTACCAGTTTGAAAAATGGTGAGATTGATTATTTAGCTACAGACCACGCGCCTCATACCAGAGCGGAAAGGGAAAAGGGTATTTCCGGACTGCCCCTTTTGGACACCTATGGGCCATTTACCTCTTGGCTTATGGCAGAGCATAAATTTACGCCCCAAGACATAGCTCGTGTATGCAGTTTTAATCCTGGCAAATTCATTAACCAATTCGCTTCATATAAATTTGGCAGGATTGAACCGGGGTTTATAGGCAGTTTAACTGTTATTGATATGCGCAATCCGGTTAAGATCGACAAAACCATGCTTAAAACTAAGTGCCACTGGTCGCCCTTTGAAGGCGTAAGATTTCCGGGAAGAGTAAAATTTACTATTGTTAAAGGTAAAATATGCAAGGAAACTTAAAATTACAATCAGGCCTGGAGTTTATTGGTGAATCTTTTGGCGCGGATAAATCTATTTCTGGCGAGCTTGTCTTTGCCACCGGCATGGTCGGGTACCCGGAAGCGCTTACAGACCCTTCCTTTAAGGGCCAAATTTTAGTTATGACATATCCGCTGATTGGAAATTACGGCGTACCTGATAGGAAATTTTGGGAATCGGATAAAATACAGGTCAGCGGGTTGATAGTCAGCAACTACATAGACACCCCGTCGCATTTTGCTTCCAAGTCGACTTTGGCAAAGTGGCTGAAACAAGAACGGATTCCGGCATTGGAAATTAAAGACACTCGGATGATAGCCAAACATTTGGCGGAAAAAGGCTCAAGTTTGGGGAAATTGGCATTCGATACAATAGAAAGAGGTTTTGAAGATCCAAATTTAAGGAATTTAGTCTCAGAAGTTTCGGTAAAAAAACCTAAAATTGTGGGTAAGGGTAAAAAAACCGTGGTGCTAATCGATTGCGGAACAAAGCGCAATATTATCCGGGAGCTGGAGTCGCGAGGCGTAAAAATTTTAATTGTTCCTTGGGATATGGATTTTAAGAAAATAAAAATTAAATACCACGGCGTGGTGGTTTCGAACGGACCCGGGGATCCGAAAATGGCCGGCGCCACCATAAGTACGGTAAAAAATTTGCTAAAAAAGAAACAACCAATTCTCGGGATTTGTTTAGGCAACCAAATTTTGGCTTTGTCCGCCGGCGGTGATACCTATAAATTAAAATTTGGCCATAGGAGTCAAAATCAGCCTTGTCTTTTGTTAGGCACTAGAAAATGTTTTTTGACTACCCAGAATCACGGCTTTGCGGTGGGTAAAATTCCTCAAGGCTTTAGAGCCTGGTTTGTAAACGCTAACGACGGCACCAACGAAGGTATTATCCATAAGACCTTGCCGTTTATGTCCGTACAGTTCCACCCGGAAAGCAGTCCCGGCCCTATGGATACAGCTTGGGTGTTCGATGAATTCATTCGGAAAATCGGATGAATCAGAAGTCGGAAGAATCGGTATTAGATTTTCTGATTTTCTCGATTTTTTTGAAAATATTTTATAAATGAACAAACTATCTAAATATAAAAAAATACTCATTCTTGGTTCCGGCGCTCTTAAAATTGGCGAAGCCGGGGAATTTGACTATAGTGGTTCGCAAGCTATTAAGGCTTTAAAGGAAGAAGGGGTAAAAACTGTTCTAATTAACCCCAACATCGCGACTATCCAAACTTCTAAATTTTTAGCTGATGAAATTTATTTTTTGCCGGTAAACGCCGACTTTGCGGGAAAAGTTATAGCTAAGGAAAAGCCTGACGGTATTTTGCTTTCATTCGGTGGCCAGACTGCTTTAAATTGTGGGCTGGAATTGGTAAAAAAAGGAATATTAAAGAGACATGGGGTAAGAATTCTCGGCACCTCTATTGATTCCATTGAGCTTACTGAAGACCGCCAAATGTTCGCAGATCATTTAAGGAAAATTAACATTCCGACGCCCAAAAGCAAGGCGACTAAAACTTTGCTAGAAGCCGAAAAAATCGCCAGAAAAATTGGTTATCCGGTTATGATTAGGGCGGCGTTTGCTTTGGGTGGACAAAATTCCGGAGTAGTTTATAACAATCAGCAGCTCAAGGCTCTGGCAGCCAAAGCTTTGTCAGTTAGTCCGCAGATCTTGGTGGAAAAATATCTTCATCATTTTAAGGAAATTGAATACGAAGTGGTTAGGGATATATACGGCAATTCGGCGACAGTTTGCAATATGGAAAATTTTGATCCCCTAGGCATCCATACCGGCGATTCGATTGTCGTTGCGCCCAGTCAGACCTTGAATAATTTTGAGTATCATGGTTTGAGAAAAGCAAGTATAGACATTGTGCGGTCTTTAAACATTGTCGGCGAATGCAATGTCCAATTTGCGTTAAACCCAAAACCGCCCAAAGGAAAGCTTTTGGATTTTTATGTAATTGAAGTTAATGCCCGGCTGTCGCGTTCGAGCGCCCTGGCCTCCAAGGCAACCGGATACCCCTTGGCTTATGTTGCCGCGAAATTAGCCTTGGGTAAATCTTTGTCGGAAATAAAAAACCAAGTGACTAAAAGTACACAAAGTTTTTTTGAGCCGGCTCTCGATTATTTGGCCGTAAAACTGCCCCGCTGGGATTTGGAAAAATTTAAGGGTGCGGAGGAGAAGATTGGCAGCAGCATGAAGTCTGTAGGGGAAGTAATGGCTTTAGGCCGGAGTTTTGAGGAAGCTTTGCAAAAAGCCGTGCGGATGCAGTCGGGGCGGGTGGAAGGCGTTACGGATAATGGTTTTAAAAACAGGGAAGAGGTAATTAAATTTTTAAAAATCCCGACGCCAAAAAGATTGTTCGCAGTCGCCGCGGCAATTAATTTGGGCATTCCTCTTAAGCGCATTAGCCATTTAACTGGCATAGATTTATGGTTTTTGCATCGGATTAGAGCAATTGTCATAGCTGAAAAAGAGTTTGTAAAATCAAAAGTTGAAATTAGCCGGGAGCGGTTAATAAGCTTAAAACTCTTAGGAATTTCTGACAAACGAATAGCTTTGCTTTCAGGCAAAACTCAGTTTGAAATTAGGCGTTTTAGAAAAAAGTATGGGGTTACGCCCAAAGTTTTCCAAATTGATACTCTGGCCGGGGAATTTTCCGCAAAAACTAATTATTTGTATTTGACTTACCATGGTTCGCACGACGATGTTAAGCCTTTGGGCAAGAAAGCTGTTGTAGTTTTAGGTAGCGGCCCGTACCATATTGGTTCTAGTGTGGAATTCGACTGGTCCTCGGTAATGGCGGCCAGGGCTTTGGTAAAAAATCAAAAACTTTCGGTGGTGATAAATTGTAACCCGGAAACCGTCTCTACTGATTACGATATTTCATCCCGGTTGTATTTTGAGGATCTGTCTTTTGAAACTGTTGCGGATATTTATGAGTTTGAAAATCCTTATGGAGTGGTAATTTCCATGGGGGGCCAGCGCCCGAATAATTTGGCGCGGAAAATGGCAAAAGAAGGTTTTAAAATTTTAGGCACTAAAGCCCATAATATTGACAGGGCGGAAGATAGGGGAAAGTTTTCAGGTTTACTGGATAGTTTGGAGATTAGCCAACCACTTTGGCAGAGTTTTTCAAATTTTGCGGAAGCAAAAAAATTCGCGCTTAACGTCGGTTTTCCGGTTTTGGTTAGGCCTTCTTACGTGCTTTCAGGTAGCGCAATGAAAGTTTGCTTTAATACTTATGAACTTGAAAGTTTTTTGGAAAAAGCAGCGGGTTTAGGACCTGAACACCCGGTGACTGTATCGCAGTTTATAGAAAACGCCAAAGAGCTGGAATTTGATGGCGTGGCGCAAAATGGCGAAATTGTCCTTTGGGCAATTTCCGAACATGTTGAAAACGCCGGCGTACACAGCGGCGACGCTACCATAGTTTATCCTACCCAAAGGGTGTTTTCCGCCACGGAAAGGAAAATTCGCGAGCTTTCAACCAAAATTGCCCAGGCCTTAGAGGTGAGTGGGCCATTTAACATCCAGTTTTTAGTCAAGGAACATAAACCTTTCGTGATAGAAGTAAATTTGCGGGCCAGCCGAACTTTTCCGCTTTTGTCTAAAGCTATGGACGTGAATTTCGCGGAAGTCGCAGTAGACGCGTTTTTTGGGAAAGCTAAAAAATATGTCGGACATTACCCTAAAAATGTCGTGGTCAAGTCCCCGCAGTTTTCTTTTGCCCGTCTGTCCGGCGCGGATCCTATTTTGCAGGTGGAAATGTCCTCTACCGGGGAGGTGGCGGCGTTCGGTGACAGCTACGACGAAGCCCTGCTTAAGTCCATAATGTCGTCTTCCAGGCTCGTTTTGGAGAATAAAACCGCGTTGTTGTCTTTGGGTGGCCAGGTGAACAAAGAAAAATTTTTGCCCTTTGCGCGAATGCTTTTCGACTCCGGTTACAAACTGTACGCTACAGATTCCACGGCAGAGTATTTTTTAAGGCAAAAAATCGGCTGCCAAATGGTGAAAAAAGTTTCCCAAAGCCAGGGCGCAGGCAAAGAGAATGTGGCGGAAATTATCCAGGGGAAAAAATGCGCGTTTGCGGTAATCTTAAGCGATTATGGCAAAAAGAAAAAATTAAGGCATGTTGAGCAAATTATTACCGACGGCTATAAAATCAGGCGCGCGTCTGTGGAGAATAACCTGCCTTTATTCACTGACCTGCATTTAGCCAGGGCTTTTGTAAGGGCTTTGTGCGGATTGAAAATGAAAGACTTAAAAATTAAAGCATACAACGAATATGAATTTTAAGCATATCTTAAACGGGGCGCAGTTTGCTGACCAAGAACTTTTAAATAATATTTTTAACAAGGCTGCCCAACTGGAAAGGTCCGACCGTGAAGGCGGTATGCCCAAACTTTTAGCGGGAAAAGTAGTGGCCACGGTGTTTTATGAAACCAGCACGCGCACCAGGCTGTCTTTTGAAGCCGCGGCTATTAAGCTCGGCGCCGGCGTAATTTCTATTAGCGACCCTAAAACCTCCTCGGCTTCCAAAGGCGAGAGTTTGGAAGATGCCATTAAGGTCATATCTGGCTATTCAGACGCAGTGATCTTAAGGTATCCGGAAAACGGCGCGGCAGAAAAGGCTTCTTTAGTCTCGGAGGCTCCTCTGATTAATGCGGGCGACGGTTATAATGAGCATCCCACGCAAGCCTTGTACGATTTATATACCATGCAGAAAGAGTTGGGCAAGATAGATGGCCTAAAAATTGCATTCTTGTCGGATTTCCGCTATCAGCGAAATATTCATTCTTTGATCCCGATGTTTTCGGTTTTTAAGGATTTAATTTTATATTTAATTGGTCCAAAGGAACTGCGTTTGCCGGAAAATTACAAGCTCGAGCTAAAAAAGGCTGGAGTAAAATTTGAGGAATTAGACGGTGTGGATTCAGTTTTGCCGGAAATTGATGTGCTTTATGTCACCCGGGTATTTAAGGAACGCTTTGGGGATGAAGCCGAATACGAAAGGCTGAAAAAAGCATTTTTTGTGAATGAAGCTACGGTCGCAAAAATGAAAAAACGCTCAGTGATTCTGCATGTCATGCCTAGGATTTTTGAAGTTGATACGAAGGTTGACGCTGACCCCCGCGCCGCTTATTTTAGGCAAGCCAAAAATGGCCTCTATGTCCGCGCCGCCCTATTGCTTTATGCGTTGGGTTTGATTTAGCGACTGCGCGGCCGAAAATATAGCCAAAATATAGTTTGTAAAAAATAACCAAGATATTTTTCTTAGTCCCAAAATTGACGGCCGTCAATTTTGGGACTATTATATTTATGTTGAATTTATCTGAATTAAATGAAGCTCCTCGCAGCTATGCTGCGAGGAGCTTCATTTTATATCCGTGAAAATTTGGAAGTGTTTGGTTTCAAAAATTCCTACGGCCGGGAGGGTATGGGGCTGGCTTTGCCCTTTCAGCAGTTCATCGAGTTTTGGCTTTTTTTCAGTCCCGCATATAAATACCACGGCTTCATCAATCCTTTTTAAAAGCGGCAGGGTGGAGGTTACCCTGTCTTCGTATTTATGTTTGCCTAAAGCCTTGTAGGCCGCCAGCAAATGATGGTCTTCG
This sequence comes from Patescibacteria group bacterium, assembly GCA_038065175.1. GTDB lineage: Bacteria > Patescibacteriota > Doudnabacteria > UBA920 > UBA920 > JBBTRN01. The sequence goes on from JBBTRN010000030.1 coordinate 17,396, forward strand.
AAAGTTGTTTCAAAAAAATTTGGATCATGAGCATAAGGGAATATGCCGGCAATGTGCCCGTCTGATCCCATGCCAATGGTAGCGAAGATCTTGCCGTCCGGGTTTTCATCGAGCCATTTTTTTAAAGTTATTTCCCAGCGCGCGCGGAGGTCATTAATGTTTTCATCTTGGCGGGGCACGGTGCCAATGAAATTTACATCCACTTCCTGGGTTCGGGAATAAAAGTCCAATTTTTGGAATTGCAAAAAATTGTTAGCTTCCGCTTCCTGGCTGAACCTTTCGTCCAGCATGGTAATGGTAAGGTTTTCGCCTAAGGACGAAGTATTCACATAATCCAAAATAGACAAAGACGAGCCGCCGGAAAGGAGCAGTAAAACGGGCGCGTCCTTATTTTCCAATAATAATTTATTTAAAGCCTCGCCGCTTGCGGCCGCGGCTTCTACTTTTGTTTCAAAACGGCTGATGTTCATAATATGATTCTACCATAGCCTCAAAACCTTTTCCAAATAGCGGTAAAAAAACAGGATCCCGAGCTTACTTACTTGTGCAAGCCCGGGGGTCCAGTGGTTGTTATTTGGAAGGCCATCTTAGGCCTACCATAATTTATGGAAAGCCTCATCTGGGCATTAGACCTGTTGTTAAATAATTTTTTGCCCAAAATATGCTCTTTCGCCAAAACCTTGCTAAAATTTTTTCCGCTTAACTTAGGTTAAACATCAAAAATTTTAGACTACAGTTTTGTCGGAAATATCATATTTTGCATCAAAAAATTATTAAGCAACAAGTCTATTAATTTAAAGCGCCGATTGACCTTGTCGCAAATGTAGTGAGAGATTAAGGACAAACAAAAAACCCTCCAAACAAGGAGGGTTTAAGTTTTTCAAGATTTAGGCAACGACTCTAACATTGACCGCGTTCTTGCCCTTCGGAGAGTCTTCCATGTCAAAAGTGACTTTGTCGCCTTCTTTAAGGTCAGCGAACTGGATGTCTACCAAAGAGTTGCTGTGGAAAAATAAATCTTTTTCCTGGCCTTCCACGGAAATAAAGCCGAAGCCTTTGTCCGAGATAAGCTTTTTGATTACACCATTCATAGGTTTAAAATTATTTAATTTATAAGATGCAAAATTTTAAAAGTTTAAAGAAGCTCGACGATTTTTCCTAACTTAGGATTTCGCAGTACAAGTATTACACACATCGTAATTTTAGTCAATAAGGGTGGAAATAGGTGTCATTTAAAAATGTTATGCCTATTGTCAATCGGAATATTTTTTGATAATATTAATTTCTAGGGGATGGCGGTTTTTGACAGCACTTTGACATCTTCTTATATACAAGACGAGCAAGCCTTTAGACAACTCGTTAAACTGTCCAGGCATCGATAAATGCTATCGAAAACTCTTGGAACAAAGTCGTAGCAGCCTTCAAAGCTGCTGACTTCGCTCCTGCTTTTGCCTAATACTGGCGAGAGCACTTACCCCGTGGGTCTCTCTGCCCGCGGATCAGTAAGCTAATTTAGGGATGCGGTTTGGCGTTTGATTTAGGCGCTAACACCAAAGGCTTTCTAAATCACCCTCTATGATTCTTTGTCGGTTTGTATCACAGAGGTTTAAAACCGACTAATCTTGTGAACAATGGGAAGATAGATAATTGTTGGACAGGAGTTAAACTCTCCTCATCTCCACCACTCGACTCCCTTTAATACATAACAATTGTATTAAAGCTCGCTCGTGGTCTCGCTCCTAAAGGAGCTTGACCATATTACTATAGATTAAAGCGAGTCGAGTGTCCCGAGCGAAATTCCGCGAAGCGAGATGAAGTCGAGGGGCATATAATATATGTTCTATTTCTATTTATTTTTATGCAAAGATAACACACTATA
>JBBTRN010000031.1:0-9088 GCA_038065175.1 Patescibacteria group bacterium
CGCAAAACAAAAAGGTCGAAGCAAAGGAAATGTTTGACAAAGCCTATGAAATCTATAATTTGTTCTGGGCTTTGAGGTTAAAACTTATTAGCGTGACAGGCATTAAAAAAATTAATGACAACCAATTAAATAAGCATAACCAAGACGACAAACCTTGGACAAAACAAGACCTAGTCAGCAAATTAGTCGACTGCTGTAAGGAGTGAATAAGCTCATAAATAATAATTAATAACCGATAACAATGCGGGAAAAATTATACAAAATTATTGAAAGAATTCAAAATTTTAGTTGGCTGGAAATTGTTGGCATGTTTGCCATTGCCATTTTAATTATTAATTCTTTGTTCAGTTTCAGCCTGACAGTAAGCCGTAAGCCGGTTTTAAACCGCCTCCTTGGCCAAAAGCTGGCCGGAGTTTCAGCCCCTGTGGCATTAACGGTTCCAAGTTCGCCTGCGCCGGCCCCAAAGATAGATACTGAAGCGATATTGCCCGTTTCCGGCATAAGTTTGCCAGTGGCGTGGAAAGATTTAGGCAAGCAGATGATCATGGCGGGCGTTATTGATAACGTTAAAATGGAAACGCTCTACAGCCAGCGAGGCGGAATGAGTGAAATGATGAAAAAGATGCTGAAAGAAAATAATAATGAAAAAATTACCATTAACTCGCAAAATTCCGGCGAGCTTTTGAATCTGTTTTGGGCTTTGGGTTTGGGCAATAAAAACGAAATATTAGATGAAGACATGAAAGATCTAAAATTCGGCGGCGATGCAAGCAAGTTTGCCTCTACCGGCGGTTGGACTTTGGCCAAAGGCGATGTGATGGACCATTATTCTAAACATTCCTTCATCAAACTCACTAAAGACCAGCAAGCAATGGTGGATCGCGTGTCTAAAGGAATTTTTCGCCCCTGTTGCGGCAATTCTGTGCATTTTCCGGACTGCAACCATGGGCTAGCCATGTTAGGATTCCTACAACTTATGGCTTCACAGGGCGCTTCTGAACAAGATATGTACAAAAGCGCTTTGGCAGTTAATGCTTATTGGTTTCCGGATACCTACTTAACCATCGCGTCATATCTTAAAACCCAAGGGCGGGATTACTCGCAAACTCCTCCCCAGGAGTTATTAAGCGCGCAATATTCGAGCGCGCAGGGCTACAAACAAATCTTAAGCCAAGTCCAGCCGGTGCAGGGTAAACCAAGCGGCGGGTGTGGAGTATAAATATATTTACCCCGTTAGACAATAAAAATTGAAATTAACCGCTATTGTCAAAAGGGGGTTGTAAATATTAAAGAAAGGATACGCTATGTCTAACGGGGTGAATTGGATAAAAAATCATTGGCTGATGCTGATTGGCTGTTTGTTGCCGATTGTAGTTTTATTGGCTTTGACGAAAAAATGGTCAATAGCGATTTTTGGTTCGCTATGTTTGGTTATGCATTTGTTTATGTCCAAACACGGTCATAAAGATTGAGCTAAAAAAATAAAATTTTTTTTAGGCAAATTATGGTATAATTCCTGCGAGGAGATACCTGTTTTTACCTTTTTATATCTCCATAGATCTAATTGCATGCAAGTTTTAAACAACCTCGTAACAATTTACATTCCTATTGCAGTTATAGTTTGGTTTGCTGCCAGGAAAAATAAATTAAGTTGGAAGCTATTGTTTATTTCCGCAATAAGTGTGGTAGCGAGCGTAATATTAAAAGAGCTTTTCAGGACTGGCGCAAACGAAACAGTCCAAGGCTTTCAATTTTCAAAATATAGCTTTCCCAGCTTAAGCGTTCAATTGGCCACATCTTTTTGGCTATACTTAGCCGTACAACAAAGAAAAGCCTTTTTATATTTTGTTGCGGGTTTAATAACAATTTTTGTGGCTTACGGGAAGCTGGTCACAAATCAGCATAATATTTTTGATGTTTTGGCGGGTTTTATTTTTGGGCTACTGCTTGTTGTTGCTTTAATAAAGCTAAGATTTTTTAAGGCTGAATTGAATGAAAAACTATAGATGGGTAGGTAATTTATATCCGGACTGGTTTAGGCGCCCGGCTTCGCCTTTGGAACGAACTTGGCGGTGGCCTTTGGCTTTAAAAGCCGCTCAGAGGTTTGTAAAACAAAGGCTAGGCATAACCATTCCGGACAATTATTATATTCCTAAAGACGGAAGGTTATATTTGCGCACTGATTATTATAGGCTTTTAATGCAATGGGGCACGCTGGCTTTTTTGTTTAAGTTTATTCGGCGCTTATCTAAGGAAAAACAAAATTTTGAGTCGGAGGTATTGCCTGCCTACAAGGCCCTTCTTTCTTCCTGGCGCCAAGAAAGCCAAACTTTTAAGGATATGAACACCGCTGAAATTTGGCAATGGATGAAAAGCATTATGGAGGTTGACGTGGCTTACACGGTAAAAATTGTATACGTCGGCACTTATGGTTTTTTATTTGATTTTTTATTAGCGCAATTTTATAAAAGGTTTGTTAAAGACGAACCGGACGGTTATCACGCGCTTTTAGCGGGTTTTCCAAATAGGACGTTTGAAATGAACGCTGAACTTTTCAGGTTGAGTAGAATAGATAAGGAAAACCAAAGCTTCGGGGTTGGGTTCCCTGATTTTTTAACCAATTTTGGTTTGGAAAAGTCTGATTGGGAATTAGCTCTGCCTGTACTGGGAGAATATCCACCAGCTATTATGCATTTAATAGACTCTTATCGTATTCATCCTGAATTGGACCCGACGCTTCGGCTGGAAAAAGCTAAAGCAAAAAGAAAAGAGAAATACATGTATGCTTTAGGCCATCTTAAATACGCTTTTATTACCAAACCTGTTTTTAGATGGATTGTTCGGTGGGCGCAAGCTTACGTTCCTTTGAGGGAAACCAGGCAGCATTTTATTGGGGCAGCTACTTACTTTTTAAGACAGGGGCTTAAATTGCTCGGCGAGAGGCTTGGAGTGGGCCAGGAAAAGATTTTTTTTCTAGAAAAGTCAGAAATAGACGAAGCGGTTAGGGGAGGAATAAACTTGTTGAATCTGAAACAGGTTTCTGACGGGCGTTATAATTTATGGCTATCGCAAAAGGAGCATATACCCAATGAAGACAGAAAATAAGCAAGATGGTTTTATAAGCGGCACAGCTGCCAGTTCCGGAGTCGCCAAAGGTTTGGTTAGGATTATTCAGGATGAAAAAGATTTTTCCAGTTTTCAGGCTGGTGAGGTGTTGGTTGCAAAGATCACAAACCCGATTTTTACCCCGATTATATTTTTAGCGTGCGCGATTGTGACAGATGTTGGGAGTCGGCTTTCGCATGCTGCGATTGTTGCCCGCGAACTTGGCATTCCGGCCGTAGTTGGGACCGAAAATGCGACGAAGGTCTTGAAGGATGGCGATATAGTTGTTGTGGATGGCAGTAAAGGAGTTGTTCATTTGTTAACTTAAAGATATAATAATTTTATGGGCGATACTAACCTTTGGATAATTTTTACAACAGGCTTGCTTACGGGAGGGCTTAGTTGCCTTGCGGTTCAGGGCGGTTTGCTTGCGGCAAGTATTGCGCAAAGGGAAGAAGAACACTTGAAGCAGAAGGCGATTAAAAAAGGCAATGCTTTGCCAATTTTAGCTTTTTTAGCCGCCAAGCTTGTTGCATACGCAATTCTTGGCTTGCTACTTGGCTGGTTTGGTTCGCTTTTTGAACTGTCGCTCACTGCCCAAGCGGTTTTGCAAATTGCTGTGGCAATTTTTATGATTGGTACGGCCGGGGCTTTGCTGAATCTCCATCCTTTGTTTAGATACTTCATTATTCAGCCGCCGAAATTCATTACCCGAAAAATCAGGAGCGTATCTAAAAGCGGAGATTTATTCGCGCCGGCAATTTTGGGCGCGTTTACGGTGTTTATTCCGTGCGGCGTTACGCAAGGCATGATGGCTTTAGCAATTGCTTCCACAGCTCCGGCGCAAGGCGCGGCAATTATGTTTGCCTTTGTTTTAGGCACCAGCCCGGTATTTTTTATTTTAGGTTATTTAGCAACCAGGTTAGGTGACAGGATGCATAAAAAATTTATGCGCGTCGCGGCTTATGCGATTGTGCTTTTGGCGCTGTTTAATTTTAATAACGGCATTGCTTTAACCGGCAAGACAAATTGGACCTTAGGCAAAATATCTAAAGCCGCATTTTGTACCATTGCTTATTGCGCGGAAGACGGCAGAGCAGTCGAAGCTAACAAGGCCGCTGTTTCCGAAGCCACTATTGTCATAGAAAATTACGGCTACACCCCCCGGGATTTTACCGTAAAGGCCGGGAGTGAAGTAAAAATCAATCTCATAAATAAAGACGCATATACCTGCGCCCAAGCGTTTACTATCCCTTCTTTGGGCATTCGTAAAATTGTTGCGCCGGGAGCTTCGGATTCAATTACCTTTACGGCGCCGAAAAAGGCCGGGCAATTGGCCTTTATGTGCAGTATGGGGATGTACAGAGGAGTAATAAACATAATCAATTGAAATTTATTTTACGTACCCCAGATTTCTATCAGTTAAGATGTTTTAAATTTCCAATTTCTAATTCCCCATCCTTCGCCAAGGCTTCGGAGGGCAGGCAATTTCCAATAAATGTCCAATGTCAAAATTCTAACAATGACTAAAACCATCATCCTAAAAATTCAAGACATGCATTGTACGTCCTGTGCCATGAACATTGACGGGGAATTAGAAGATACTCCGGGCGTAATATCTTCAACCACTAATTACGCAAAGTCGCTTACGCAGGTTGAATTTGATGAGCAGAAGGTTAATGTTGGCCAATTGCTTGAAAGCATAAAGCGGGCAGGTTATAATAGTGAGGTAACCAATGTACCATAAGAAGCATAAGTACGATCTGATAATTATTTTTGCCATCTTTACGCTATGTATTAGTTTGTTTTTAGCTGTGTCCGAGGCGCTAAAAATATCTGTGCCCTGCGATCTTACAGGCGGTTGTGAGGTAGTATTAAACAGCAAATATGCCAACTTTTTGGGTTTGCCTTTGCCCTATTTGGGGATTGTTTTTTCCGGCGTTATTATTATAGCCAGCCTGTTAGCCAATCATTACAACCGGCTTCGGATTTTGCTGACTTATTTTTTAGGGATTGGCGCATTAATTTCTTTAACCCTGCTGGTTATCCAGTTTTTTGTGCTTAAATCTGTCTGCCAGTATTGTTTGATTTTAGATCTTTTGGTTATTACCATGTTTTTATGGGATATGCATATTCAAAAGGAAATGCCATAAATTTCCTTCATTGAGTTTGCTTGATAATAATATTTGTGCTACAATTGTATTGTCAATTTGTTGGGTCATAGAATTTTATCCTGAAACAAAAAAATGTTAGAAAATTTAGCAATATATTTATGGATTGGCATTGCTGTTTTGATAGCAGGAAGCATTTATTTTATTGTAGAAGGAGTAAAGGTCCATAAAATTTTTGCAGAATCCATAGTGGGCAGGCTGGTAAAAACTTTGGTAATAGTTTTATTAATAGAACTTTATTCCCTGGGCCTGGTAAGTTTTGCCTTTGTGAGCTTTTATCCTAAGGGAATTATTTTTATCTTACCCATAATTTTTTTATGGATTATTAGCTTAATTTATGCAATTTTTGCAATAAAAAGCACAAAAAAAGAGGTTGTTAGTCTAACAAACAAATAAAATAATTAATATGCCAAATCCATATAGGAGCAATATAAGGCAAGAAAGCGCTTATGATCCCCGCTGGTTCATTTGGACGATTGTTTTTTTGGTGGTTGCCGGGATAAGCCTAACTTCTTATATTATGCTTAGCGATTCTGGGGTTAATGATGGCCCGGAAATAAGCAGGCGCCTTACCAAAACCCCTTAGTCATATTTAGGACTTACGCGTTGACTGTCATCCCGACCGAGCCCGAGTGCATCCGAGGGCGAGTGGAGGGATCCCTTAGCCTTTAATATCCCAATATTTAAGGGTTTCCTCGGCTCGGCCGCACTCGCTCGGAATGACAGAAGGGTGAATTTGGCCAAGCGCGTAAGTCCTAATATTGTTAAAATTAAAAGTTCTTTGTCCTAAAAAAGGCTGGACTTTTTTTATTGGATGTGCTATAATATATTAAGAGTTAAAGATTTTTTTTGGCCAAAATAGCCAAAAATTTCGTCCAGGAAACAAAAATCAAAATAAGATGCAATCGCTTTTAGCTTTAGGCAGTTTTTCCCATGAAATAAAAATCGCGCCAAAGGATTTTTTTGGCCGTTTTTTTGCGCATTTACACGACCATTTTATACCGCATCAGAGGAATAACTACCATCCCCATGTATTTAGCCATAGCTTAACATCTCTGTTCGCGTTGCTGCTTGTGGCGGTAAAAGTATTTTCCCTGTCTTATATATCGTTGGGGCCTGCAATACCGGCTTTTTCATCTGCAATTACTTCAGAGAATATTATTAGCCTTACCAATTTAAACAGGCTTAATTTCGGGCTTAGGGCTCTGTTAACAAATACTGCTTTAAACCGGGCGGCGCAAAAAAAAGCTGAAGATATGGCCGCAAAAAGCTATTTTTCCCACACCTCTCCTGACGGGCGTTTACCCTGGAATTATATTCAGGATTCCGGCTACAATTATTTGATGGCTGGGGAAAACTTGGCCGTGAATTTTACCGAAGCTGAAAATGTGGAGCAGGCCTGGATGGATTCGCCTTCCCATAAAGCCAATATATTAAATAAGGATTTTGAAGAAATCGGCATTGGTATTGCCCAGGGGCAGTATTCAGGCAAAAATACTATTTTTGTAGTCCAAATGTTTGGCGTACCGGCAGAGCAAAAAATTGTTTTAAACATTGGGACAACGAGCGTGCAGGCCCAAGTAGCCCCAGAGCCGAAAATACCGGGCGGGGCACCTGTAAAACAACAGCTAGCCGCGGACGCAGAAATGGCCATAGCCGCTGAACCCTTGGCAGAAAGTAAAGAAAGTTTAGGGATACAGGATGTAAATATTCAAACACAGGACAACCAAGTTTTGGTTTCAGCAAAAATTTTAGGTTCGGCGAGCAAAGTTTTGGCAGTATATGGGGCAAAAGCGGTATGGATGTACCCCAAAAGCGGGGGTGTGTGGCATGCTAATTTATTTTTAGAAAAATTAACGCAAAGCGGCGCCAAATTATCTGTAAAGGCTTTTAATATCGGCGGGAATTTTGTTGAAGAACAGGTGGCCGGGTTCGCTTCGACAGCCGTGGAAAATTTTGGGGGATTTAAAGGACAAGTCGCGGGGAAGACATTGATTTTTGGCCAGCAGTTGGACTTGCAAAATTTTCAGGACAGGTTTTATTTATTTTTTGCGGCGGCGATTTTAACCTGCCTCATTTTGGCTATTGCTATTAAAAGGCATGTCCAGCATATTACTCTGGTAGCCAACGGTTCTTTTGTTACTATTTTAGCCATGCTCTTGTGGATGGGATAGAAGCAATGACATAAACGACGAGAATGACATAAATGACAAAATTATCTGCATAATATTTTTGTCATTTACCCTGCTCTTGCCATAAATCATTTATTGAAGTAAAATGTATCCATTATCAATATAGTTATGAAGCCTATTATTGAAGCCTTAACCCCGTTAGAAAATCTAAATGTTTAGTTGGTAGGTCAGCATATGGCAAAAAAAATATCGATTTTAAATAAGAAAAATCAAGCCAGTTTTCTAACGGGGTTAACTTTTGACGATGTATTGCTGGTACCGCAGTATAGCGAAGTCGTGCCTACGGAAGTGGACACGGCTACTTTTTTTACACCCAAAATTAAATTGCGTATACCTATTGTATCGAGCGCTATGGATACAGTTACGGAAAGCAATATGGCGATTGCGCTGGGTAAATTGGGCGGCATTGGGATTATTCATAAGAATTTGAGCATAAAAGAGCAAACCCAAGCGGTCAAAGCGGTCAAAGCGGAAAAATTGGCAGCCGCTGCGGCGGTGGGCGTAGGCGTTGACTCGAAAGAAAGGGCGGCGGCTTTGGTTAAAGCCGGAGTGGATGTTTTAGTAGTCGACACGGCTCATGGGCATTCTAAAAGAGTAATTGAAACCGTAAAATATATCACCAAGGCATATCCGAAAACCGAAGTGGTAGCGGGCAATATTGCGACTGCCGAAGCGGCGAAAGTTTTAATTGCTGCCGGGGCAGATGCGGTAAAAGTCGGTATTGGTCCGGGCAGTATTTGCACTACGCGCATGGTTAGTGGTTGCGGTGTGCCGCAAATAACCGCGATTATGGATGTGGTCGCGGCTTGTGCCAAGACTAAAACGCCGGTGATTGCCGATGGCGGTATAAAATTTTCCGGCGACATAGCTAAAGTTTTGGCGGCTGGAGCATCTTCGGTTATGTTAGGGTCATTGCTTGCTGGCACCGACGAAGCTCCGGGCGAGATTATTGACGAGCACGGCAAAAAATTTAAATCTTATCGGGGTATGGGTTCCTTGGGCGCTATGAACCAAGGAAGCCGTGACCGCTACGGCCAAGATAAAGTCGTGGGCGGGAAACTCGTGCCCGAAGGCGTGGAAGCCAGAGTGCCTTACAAAGGCAGTGTTATAAACATTATTGAACAATTAGTCGGCGGCCTAAGGAGCGGAATGGGCTACTCTGGCGCAAAGGACATCCTTACTTTACAAAAGAAAGCGCAGTTTATTCGCATCACTAACGCAGGGTTAAGAGAGAGCCACGTGCACGACGTGAAAATCGAAAAGAAGGCGCCGAATTATAGTGTGGAATAATCATCAAATATATACAAAACCGTCTACGCTGTGGGCGGTTTTTGTTTGTCCAAAACTAGAAAAAAGCGTAAAATAAGAAGTAAGTAATCAATTACTTATATGGCTGACAAAAAATACCAGGATCAAAATATAAGAAAGCTCACCAAGATCGGTAAAGCGTCTTTAGGTTTGACTTTGCCCAAAGACATTATTACCAAACTGCATTTGCGCGAAAGGCAAAAAGTAAAGGTTTCCGTCAAAGGCCGAACCATAATGATTCGGGATTGGAAGAAATAAATGGCAAACAAAAATCTTACAAACGCAAAACGGGTAAAGAACGACGAGTTTTAT
>JBBTRN010000032.1:0-1978 GCA_038065175.1 Patescibacteria group bacterium
TTGGCTACGAAGCTCCCCATAAGATTAGGTTAGTTTCTTACCTTATAGGCCCGGAGGAACCGTCGGTAACCGACCGCTACTACTTAACCGACCTGTCTAACTCCCATTTTATTACCAGCGCTTTAGATATCCGGCAGCCAGCCGATTGGCAACCCACCAAAACCCCGGTGCTTATTGTGCCGGGGATAATGGGAACTCAAATTTTTAAAGAGACTGAGTTGTTATGGCCAGACGTTATCAGAATGTTAAATCCTGTTACCCCAGATGATTTTATGGATCCTCTATCATTTAACGCTGACGGAACGCCCTTAGATACTTCTTTAAGAATAGGCGAGATTATTGAAGAAGCTGGTACTTTGGATTATACGAAAAAATTAAGAGAGGAACTTGTATCTTTAGATTATATCGAAGGACAAAATCTTTTTACTTTTCCTTATGACTGGCGCAAAAATCTTGATGAAATTGCACAAATAAATTTAAAAGGCCAGATCGATTATATCTTAAACCAGACAGCATCCGGCATATCCGCGGGTAAGGTAGATGTCATTGCTCATAGCCAAGGAGGGTTGGTGGTAAAAAGGCTTTTAAAGCATCTGCCGGAATATGAAACTAAAATCAACAAGCTAGTTTTTGTAGGCGTTCCAAATTTAGGCGCACCCAAAGCGGCCAAGGTTTTACTGTATGGCGACAATATGGATATAGCTTTTGCGGGCATGGGTTTGGACGCAAGGGAAGTTAAAAAAATTTCCCAAAATATGCCTTCCATATATCAGCTATTGCCTAGCGCTGAATACTTTAATCATACCAACGGCTATTTGGGAATAGCTCAAAGTTTAAATAATAATCAGCCAATTTTGCATGTTAATACTTTAAATTACAACGATACGGTGCAATATCTAAAAAATCAAAGTCTAAATAGCTATTTAATTGACGAGGCGGAAACTTTTCATGATAGCAGTTATGACAATTTTGACTTTAGCAACAGTCCCATAACAGCCTACAATATAGTGGGTTGTCAGACTGGAACCATAGGAAAAATATTGTTAAAGCCCGATGGGCATTTTCAAATATTCCCAAAACCCGGAGATGGCACAGTGCCCATTTTTTCCGCTAATCATATACCCGGTGCTCAAACTTTTTTTGCATTAGAGTCGAGCCATGGTAGCATGCTGACCCAAGAGGGGATTCGTCAACAAATCCTTACCATCATTACCGGGAATGCTTTAGACACGCAGGGTAAAATCACTCCTTTTATTAGCGATTGTCATTTTAATGGCACGAAGGTATCTTCGCATAGTCCGGTTAATATGCATATTTACGACAGTTTAGGCAATCATGTCGGCCCAACGCCTGATGGCGGTTTTGATAGCGAAATACCCAATGCGAGTTATGACGTGATTGGCCATGAAAATTTTGCTTTTTTGCCCGAGAGGGGCCAATATACAATAAAATTAATAGCTACTGGTGCAGGGCAATTCAGCTTTGATTCATCTGAAATTCTGGAAGGAGAAATAACCAACACGTCTTATTACCATGCTATTAACATTGAACCCAATTCTATTGTCGAAATTATTTTAAACGAAAATAATGATCAAAATATTTTGTTGGATATAAATGGCGACACCATTACAGATTCAATAATCGCGCCTTCCTCTATTTTGAATGCTAGCCAGTCTCAAGACTTTACACCGCCAGTTTCTATTTCAACACTCGCGGGCACTTTGGGACAACCAGGTTTTTACCGTAGCAACATAAATATTACCCTTTCTGCCTTTGACCCGGTTTTAGAGGAAGCGCCGGAGCAGACATCTGGGGTGTTAAAAATTGAGCATAACTTGGACAACGCCGGCTGGCAGACTTATGTAAACCCTTTGAGCGTAGTTTCAGAAGGGCAACATTCCATACAATTTTACGCTGTTGATAATGCAGGAAATGAGGAACAAGAACAAACCGTTAGTTTTACCATAGACAAAACACC
>JBBTRN010000033.1:0-16674 GCA_038065175.1 Patescibacteria group bacterium
ATTAAATTACTTAGATTGCCGCGCCTTTCATCTGATTCAAGGCTCGCAATGACACTCTACTCGCCATGAGTTCAATATAATATCTATAGCCCAGCGCCTTGTACCTAGTATCTAGAGCCTAAAAAATGCAGCCGTCTAAAAGACGGGCTTTAAAATTCGTCACGGAAATAAGCATGGCTGACACAATCAGGCAGATTAAAAGCATTTCAAAAAATGCTTTTTTTGTAAGCGCTTTGTCTAAATGGTAATGCAAGGTTCCCCACATTAAATTATACACTGCCGTCATAACAACCCCTGCTGTAAAATAATTATACCCCCAATAACGATAAATGAAATAAGCCAATAAAGTCTGCATGGCCGAAAGCAGTAAAACCCAGCCCATGCTCCTTAAATACACCAACCTGTGCTGAAACAGGGCTTGGTGGGCTAATAAATATGTAAGGCTAAAAACCGCGGCTAAAAAATACCAGTGCTCCAGGCAAAACCTCCTCATTATGGCCAAGCTCGCGGCAAAGATAATCGCCGAAACGTAAATTTTTACCGCGCCTAAGCCGGAAAAAATATCGGGATCAAGCTTTTCCGTTTTGCGGAAAAAAACTTCCTTCAGGTACCAATAGTTTACCACCAAAGCCGAACCCGAAAGAAAAATTAAAATCTGCTGCAATTTTGTGTTTCCCATATCTACATACAGTAAAATTACTGTTCCCCAAAACAACATACCCGGTAAAATCAAATAATTCTGGAATTGCGCCCAATGGTGTTTTTTTAATAAATGCGAAAAACGGTCTGAAACAGCTGAAAGCGCGGTTGAGATAACTCTTAACGCCCGGTCGCTTACGGCTCCGTGGCGCTTTTTTGACCTTTCTAAAGCGCCCGGCTCCTTAAAATGCAAGTCGTATAAAAAAGTAATTTTAAAAGCCAGATACAGCCAAATAGCAAAAGCGGCCTTGATGAACAAAACCGGTTCGTTAAGGTTTAAAATGTAGGCGACTATTTCAAAGCCGCCGTATGCAACAATAGCTATTAAAAAGCTAGAGATTATTTTTTGCTCTTGTAGGGTTGTACGCATGCTTTCTTATTAGCTCCGAGGCTTTAAATAAACTTTCAAAAGTCCCCGCGTCCACCCAGTCGCCTTTTACGACATTTGCGTCCAATTCCCCTTTTTGTAAGTACCAATTATGAAGCTCGGTAATTTCCAATTCGCCTCGCGCGGAAGGTTTGGCCTGTTTCGCAGCCCCAATGACCCTATTGTCGTAAATATACAGGCCGGTTATCGCGTAATTTGAAACGCGTTTTTGCGGTTTCTCCAAGACCCTAACCACCTTCATATTAGCATCAATTTCCGCAACCCCGAAGCGCTCCGGGTCTTGGACTTTTTTTAAAAAAATATGACAGCCTTTTTTGAAATTCTTAATAGTTTCACTGAAATCGTCCTCGAAAATGTTGTCGCCTAAAATCATACAGACATTATCTTGGCCGATAAAATTCTCGCCAATAATAAAAGCCTGCGCCAAGCCCTCGGGCTTGGCCTGCACTTCATAGGTAAAGCGTGCTTTAAAATCTTCCCCTGAACCCAAAAGCTCCATATAGCCGCCCGCGTGTTCCGGCGAAACTATGATTAGGATGTCTTTAATGCCGGCTTTCAGCAAAGTTTCCAGGGGATAATAAATCATCGGTTTGTTATAAACCGGCAAAAGCTGTTTTGACGTAACTTTGGTAAGCGGATAAAGGCGCGTGCCGGTACCGCCGGAAAGAATTATGCCTTTCATGTATTTCGGGCTTTAAGTTTCTTCCACCAGGCTTGGTTGACCTTGTACCATTCTACCATTTGCTGGAGGGTTTCGCCTAAACCGAATTTCGGCTCCCAGCCCAGCTCATCCGTGATTTTCTGATGCGACATCGCGTATTTTTGATCGTGCCCGGGACGATCCGGAACAAATTTAATCATATCTTCGCCAAGGTTCATAATTGCCAGCAGCTTTTTAATGACTTCCAGGTTAGTCAATTCTTCGTTGTCCGGGCTGACAAAATAGGTTTCTCCTACCTTGCCTTTCTGTAAAATCAAATCTATCGCACTGCAATGATCGTTTACATTAAGCCATTCTCTTATTTGGTTACCAGGTTTGTAAATCGGGACATTTTTGCCTTCCAGTAGGTTTGTAATCGCCAACGGAATTAATTTTTCAGGAAACATAAAGGGTCCAATGTTGTTAGCGCAGTTGGTAATAGTTACAGGAACACCGTATGTACGATGGTATGCGCGGACTAAATGATCGGAAGCCGCTTTGGAGGCAGAATAAGGGCTACTTGGGTTATATGCAGTGTTTTCTGTCCATTTTTGTTTTGAAGCCAAAGGCAAATCGCCAAAAACTTCGTCCGTAGAAACATGATGAAAATGTTTTACCCCATGGGTTACGGCCGCAGCCAACAAAACATAAGTACCTCTTACATTGGTTTCTATAAAACGACCAGGATCCTGGATTGACCGATCAACATGGCTCTCGGCCGCAAAATGCACTACAGTTTCGCAATCCTTCATTACCTCTTTGACTTTTAACTCATCACAAATGTCAGCTTTAACAAACTCAATTCGATTCATCACGGACGATAAATTTTCCAAATTGCCCGCGTAGGTCAATTTGTCCAGCACGATTATCTTATCGCCCGGATGATTTTTTACCCAGTAGTGGACGAAGTTGGAACCAATAAATCCCGCACCGCCGGTTATTAAAAATTTCATTATTTTACCTCCTCACTTCTTAAACTCATGAGATAGCGATCAAAAGCTGCTTTGATTTTTTCTGAAACAATTAAACCGCTATTCCAAATGCCGAAAATTTCGCCCTTGTAATTTGAAACTATAGCGCCGGGCTTTGCCTCCACCCCGGTGTCTTGGAAGCCAAAAGGCCTGTCTTTTTCCTCCGGTAAAAAATTTACCTGGCTTTCATAATATTTACTACCCTCTTGGAAATCGCTGAAAATTAGGAGCCGGTCGCCTAGTCTAACCTTTTGCGAATCCAATAGTGCCGCGGCCGCAAACCCGCTGCCCGCGGTTTTTAAAAAAACCACGCCAGTTGCCGCGTCATCAAAAATTTCCTCAACCTCCAAAATTTTTCCGCCGTTTAAGCGGACTTTTAAACTTTGCCTTTTTGCCGGCAAAACCCCGTTCACAGTTACAAAGAGCCCGTCAGAAGTAAAATTCACCGCGCTTCCCAAAACTTCGAAGCCGTTTTTATTTTCGAAGCCCACCTGGCTTGTGCGTGAACGGATATTCTCCAAAATACTCCTGATTTCGCCTTCGGGATTTACCCGGGTTTCGACCGTTTCCCTTATTACAATCGGCGCTTGCGGGTCAAGTAAATTTAAGCGGTTGAGCAGAGGTAAAGTGGAAATCTTGGCAGTAATCCAGCGTGAAAAAAATACGTTGGCAAAAACGGAAAGGATTACTGCGAAAATAATAATATGTTTACCTGAATATTGTTGCATTGGTATAAATTTTATCCTTCAATAATTGTCCAGGGCGTAGCCATAAACACGGCTACCAGGCTGAACACAGAAAGTAAAAGATAAAACTTTATTTTCTTTATAGTCAAAGTATGGAAGATATAATGGTAATTTAAAAGCAAAATCAAATAAAAGAAATCCAACAATAGAATTGCCGTGGCCGAATAATGGAAAGGCAAATAATTCGCCGCCCAAAAAATTTGGGCGCTTAAAAATGCCACTACCAGGGAATTCAGCCATTTTGCATTGTTGCTTTGGGGCAAAAAATCATAGAAACACCTGGCCAAAAGCAGTAAGCTCGCGAATATCCCGAAAAAATACAAATAAGTAAAATTCGGGAACCACCACTGGAACCCAAAAAAAGAAAAACAAAAAGCAAAAGCAATAATTATGCTTTCGTTAATAATTAAATTTTCCGAAAAATTCGCAAGCATAATTTCAAAAACAGAAATTAATAAAACTGCCGAAATCAAAAAAACTCCCTTAAAAAAAGAGTCAGTCAAAAACAAATACATTAAGAAACCCGAAGTCTGCAAAAGCGCGGGTCTTAAAATCACCCAGATATTATATTTATTTAAAGCCTGCAAATACCAGCGGTTATAAAAAAAAGTTATAGCCAAAACCCCCAAAAAGGCCGGCAGCAAAAAACGAAAAACCGGAATTGGGTTGCTAAAAACCTGCAATGTAACCAAAAATAGCAGGCCTAGGCTTAAGGAAAATATTTTATGGTAATTAATCATAAATCAGGCTACAAATGCGTTATTTTTTTTCTTCTGCCTAATAATCAAAACCGAACTAATAATTATTAGCAAAAAGCTGGTAATGGAATTTAGCCTAAATCCACTTACAAATGTGCTATCTATCCTTAAAAATTCCAATCCAAAACGCAATATATTATACAATAAAATGTACCACAAAAACAAGGCGCCCGTTTGGATAGGTATTGAATTTAAATTAAACTTTTGTTGAGCGCCGTAGCCCAGCGCCGAAGGCCCAAGACTTCCGCCTGATGCGCTGATGGGCCTTCTGGTGCCGGGCAAACTTTCAATTCGGGTAATAATAAAAAAAACTACCAAAAGCCCAATCTGTTCATACAAAAACCACGGATGGAAATATTCCGAGTTTAGGTAGAGCGACGGACGAAAATTTTCTGGCACAAACATTTTCCAGGGTAGGTTAGTGGGATAACCAAAAGCTTCGTAATTGAATAAATTCCCAAAACGGCCGATGATTTGGCCGAGAATAAGGGAAGGGGTAAGCCAATTGAGATAATTAATAATTGATAATTGATAATTGATAACTTTTTTGTAGATCAAATGAGCTAACAGTCCGCCTAAAATGGCGCCGTAAATAGAAAGGCCGCCTTGCCATACTTTAATCATATCGACCGGATGCTCAAAATAATAACCCGCTGATGATAAGACATGGTAAAGCCGCGCCCCAGTAAATCCTCCAACGATAACCCAAAATAGCAGGTTTTGAGCGGCCGCTCCTTTTATGCCATACCGCCCCATCCGTTTTTCTGCCAAATAAAAACCGCTTGCGACAGCGGAGGCGATTATCAGGCCGTAATAATGGATAGTAAACGAGCCCAATGAAAAAGTTTGGGCAAGGATTAGACGGCCGGAAAAAACCTGGCTAAGGAAATAAACCAAAACCAACAAGACGATTAATGCAATTGCTTTGCCGATTTTTGTAGCAAGTATCATAGACCTCTTGCAAAATAAGCTTTTGAGATAATTTTTTAGAATTTCGAGGTAGCTGGGCAAAATAAATTCTGATGCTTACCCATAGTTAAGCGGTCCGCCTTTGGCGGATTGGCCAGATGGCCGAAATTGTTGAAAATTAGCCATAATGTTATTTTGCAAGAGGTCTCATGTAGCAAGTATCATGTGACAGAACCCTTAATACTTAATACTTACTACCTGCTACTAAAATAAAACGGCTTGATGCATAACCCCCACTCTTTGCACCGCCTCTGCAATTTTAAGCGGCATTTCTTTCACCTTAAAAAAATCCTTATACAAAAGTTTTTTATTTTTGAACGCGTAATCATAAAGCTGTTTGGTGATTTTCACATCGTCCAAACAATATTTTTCTAAATTATCCCACTGGCCGTTTTTAAAAAGCCTTATGGCCTCCAGGCCGGTGCCGGACTTGCCCGCGCCGAGCGTTGCTTGAGCGACATCTTCTAGTTTAATGCGATGCGTTAATACTTTTTCTATTTCAGAAAGCAAGTCCAAATACGGGGTCTGGTAAATATCAAAGTTCAAATACGGCCTTAAAACCTCAAAATCAAAGTCCTTAATGTTATAGCCAATAATTTGGTCAGCGGTTTGCAAAATTGATGAAAGTTTCGGAATTTCATGTTCGCGAAAAACCTGATAGCGGTCCGTGGAATAATCATAAATTCCCACAACCGAAATTTTAAGCAAATGATTCTTCCCCCTGCCGCCGACTTCGTCGAATGATTTTTGCGTTTCCAGATCGAGAACTATTTTTTTTAGCATTTTTATTTCTACAAAACTTCGGATTAATACGAATCTACAAATACCTACAAATCCTTATCCCCTAGGCATCTGTGATATTTTATTTCTGTAACTAAGTATATAAAACTTTACCCTATTGTACAAATTTTAAAAAATAAAAAAACCCACTTGCCAGCTACAAGTGGGCGCAGCGCGTTTACAGCGTCCCGGAAAAATCACCAGAAAACCTCAATCGTTGCTTACGTCTGCGTGGGACGTCAATCCTGGCCCTATCCTAGGATGCAAGCTGGCGGGCTGCCCAATTAAATGGGCGTCTCGATAACCGCATATATCCCACCTTAGCGACATTTTAATCGCGGACTACGCCAGTCCTACGATTTTCTTCCGGAGTAAATGGGACCGGAAAAAACTCTTTTTGCTTTGCATAAACTTGCCCCCAACAACTAAAGAAGCAGAAAATTAGCAAAGCTTACCCATCCGTTTGGGCAATTTTCCCACTTGGTTGCGGCAGGGTCTCCGCAGCTCTCATCTCAATGGCAGCTTAGCCGGTGGTGTTAACGGAATTGAGCTGATTCATAATCAGCCTCCTTTTTTAAAAAACCCCTACTGGCCCGGTCTCTGACCGGTTATGCACATGCCACCCCAGAGATCAAAAGTCCGTGGTGAGGCTCCAGCGAGGCTCCAGCTATGCAAGCCTGATGGAAGATATTCTACTCTCTTAATTGGATTTGTCAAAGAAATTTGGCAAAAATCTAACATTTTGGTACAATACTTGCATAATTAATGTATCGTGCCGATCGTTTATCGGATGACGGTAAAACCCATGCAAAAACGGACTCTTGCTTTAGAAACTATAAAAAATACCGGCCAAACTGTTAGTTTGTCCGGTTGGGTTAATTCACGGCGCGACCACGGCGGCGTGATTTTTATTGATTTAAGAGATCACACTGGCATTATCCAGCTAGCCATCCACCCGGAAAACGCCGAAGCCTTTAAGGCTGCAGATAAAGTCCGCGATGAATTTGTGGTGCAGGCAGAAGGTAAGGTTGTGGAAAGAACCGATGACACAAAAAACCCGAATCTTGCCACCGGTACTGTTGAAATTCTTACTTCAAAATTCATAATTCTCAATTCCTCTAAGCCCCTCCCTTTCCCCATAGCCCACGGCCACGGCGAAGAACAAAACATTGGTGAAGATATCCGCTTAAAATATCGCTTTTTGGACTTACGCCGCGAAAAAATGCAAAAAATGTTAGTGCGTAGGCATGAAATGATAAAACAAATAAGGCAATATATGGACTTAAGGGGGTTTATAGAAGTAACCACGCCCATACTTACTTCTTCGTCGCCCGAAGGAGCAAGAGATTATTTAGTGCCTTCTAGATTGCACCCAGGCAAATTTTACGCGCTTCCCCAGGCTCCCCAACAATTTAAACAGCTTTTGATGGTCGGGGGGCTCGCCAAATACTATCAAATCGCGCCGTGTTTTAGGGACGAAGACCCCAGGGCAGACAGGAGTCCGGGTGAATTTTACCAATTAGATTTAGAAATGTCTTTTGTGGAAGAGCCGGAACAGATTTTTTCCGAAATGGAACCATTATTTGTTGAGTTAACAGAAAAATTCGCAAACAAAAAATGTTTGCAAAAACCTTTTCCGCGAATTCAATATCAAGACGCTTTAGATTTGTACGGTAGCGACAAACCGGATTTAAGATTTGAAATGAAAATGATTGATTTGACCGAAGATTTAAAGAGCACGGGCTTTAAAGTTTTTGCGGATGCCATAAATCCGCGAGCTGGCGGAGGCGGTTGTGTAAAGGCTATCTGCGCTGTAGGCGGATCTAGCTTGTCGAGATCCCAGATTGATGAGTTAACCGAATTTGTAAAAAAAGAAGGTGCAGGCGGTTTAGCTTACATAATAGTTGATGAAAAAGAAATGCGCTCCCCTATTCTTAAATTCCTCACTCCCGATGAAATATCCGCCATCATCTCTAAAACCAAAGCCGCTCCGGGTGACATAATATTTTTTGGCGCGGACGAAAAAAAGCTGGTCAATAAGGTTTTAGGTAAACTTCGCGACAAACTCGGTGAAAGTTTAGGCCTAAAAGACCCGAATATTATTGCCTGGGCGTGGATTGTTGGCTTTCCCATGTACGAATACAACGAAACTTTAAAGGCGTTGGACTTCGGCCATAACCCTTTTAGTATGCCTAAAGGTGGGCTAGAGGCCTTAAATAACCAGGATCCTTTGGATATTGAATCCTACCAGTACGACATTGTGGCAAACGGCTTAGAACTTTCCTCGGGCGCTATCCGCAATAACCGGCCGGAAATTATGTACAAAGCTTTTGAAATTGTAGGCTATTCCAAAGAGCAGGTGGACGAAAAATTCGGCGCTATGATCCGCGCGTTTGAATACGGCGCCCCGCCCGAAGGCGGGTTTGCTCCCGGGATAGACAGAATGCTAATGCTCTTTGAAAACGAACCTAATATCCGTGAGGTTATTGCATTTCCGAAGAATGGATCAGCGGAAGACGTAATGATGGGCGCCCCGGGAACTGTGGAAGAAAAACAACTTAAGGAATTGCATATTAAATTGGACTTACCAAAAAAATAATTCAGATATACAGATAAGAACAGATTTACAGATACCCACAGATATATGAAACCAACGACTGCTAAAAAAGAATTTTTATATGGCGATTTAACCTATAAGGTAAGAAAAATACTATTTGCCGTACATAACGAACTGGGTATGTATGCGCGAGAGAAACAGTATGCTGACTTAGCAGAGCAAAAATTAAAAGAATCAGGGCTAACATACAAGCGGGAGGTTAGGGTTGGAGATTCGGGGAACATTATTGATTTCACAATTGAAGATAAAATAGCTCTAGAATTTAAAGCAAAACCATTTCTTACCCAAGAAGACTACGGTCAAACCCAAAGATATTTACAAATTTTAAATTTTCGCTTGGGTCTCTTGGTAAACTTCAGAAGCAAATACCTGTCCCCTAGAAGAATTTTAAACTCCTCGAATCTGTAGGTATCTGTATATCTGCATTAATCTGTAAATCTGTTATATGAAATCAAAAAAAATCATAAAGCTCGAAAATAAAATCACCAAACTCCTCGACTCCGCAAAGGTAAAGTATAACGTCCTTGAGCATAAGGTGGTTTACACGGCGCACGATGTGGGCGCCACGACCAAAAAAAAACTTAGTGAGATCGCTAAGGTGGTTTTGGTGAGGGCAGATAAGGAGTGGGCGCTGATTGTCGTGCCTGCGGGAAAATACATAGACCTTGCAGGCATCAAAAAAGCCTTAAAGGCAAAAAAAGTTTCTATCGCTAATGAAAAAGACATTTTAAAACATCTTAAAACTAAAATAGGTTTGCTCCATCCTTTCGGACAAGTCTACCCCGCACCAATCGCTTCGCTCCGGTACGGGGCAAGTAAAATACCTACTTTGATAGATAAAAGCATGGCAAAAGCAAAAAAGATGGTTGCATCTGCCGGCTCTTTTACCCACAGTGTGGAATTGGCAATGAAGGATTTTGAAAAATTAACACAGCCAATTAAGGGGATGTTTTCAAAAGCAAAAAAATAAGCGGGCAACAGGCCCCCTCCCTTAAAATAATCATAACCCCTCCTAACCTCCCCTTATCTTAAGGGGAGAGCTAGGCAACAAAGCCCCTTCTAACTCCCCCTTATTTTAAGGGGGAGAATTAGAACCATGCTCCACACAAAAACAAAAAATTTCGAAGGCCCGCTTGATCTCCTGCTTTCACTCATTGAACAGCGGCAATTGGATGTCACTACAATCGCCCTGGCTGAAGTCACCGAACAATTTTTACAATATATAAAGCAAGTGGAAGACTTAGACCCGACCACGCTGGCGGATTATTTGGCGATTGCGGCTAAACTTTTAGTCATAAAATCCAAAGCTATTTTGCCTTCGCTGGAAATTGAACCGGAGGAAGAAGAGGCGGGGGTCGATTTAGAAAGCAAACTTATTCTCTACAAGCAGTTTAAAGAAGCCTCTAAACTTTTAAAACTTTTTGACAATAAAAGGGAGCAATCCTGGACTCGCTTAGTTACCTTTGATGAAAAAATAAATTTCTATCCCGACCCTTCCGTTTCCGCAAAAGAGCTCCATGGGGCAATCCTGCATATTTTAAGTGATTTGAAGGAACTGGACAACTTGCCCAAAGCAAAAATAAAGGAAGCCTTCTCCATCCAGGAGAAAATTAACCATTTACAGTCCACTTTAAGCAAGCAAATAGAAACTAAGCTAAGCGATTTGTTAAAATCCGCAAAAAATAAAGACGAAGTAATTGTGACTTTTTTGGCGCTTTTGGAGCTTATTAAACAAGAGATCTTTAGCGCCGAGCAAGAAACACTATTTGCGGAGGTAGTGATAAAAAAACTTAAAATTTAAAATACAAAGCACAAAATTACAGTGCAAAAATTAAAATAAATAATGCCTAAGCTTTAAACTGTCATTTTAAATTTTTCGCTTTGCACTTTACGCTATGAATTCAAATATAATCGGCTTATTATTCATCACCGCGGGGCTTGCTTACGGCTCCTTGGCGCTCGACGGCATATATTCCGCGACTTTAGGCTGGCTGGTGAACCACGAATGGATAAAACCGCCGGTGCCGGGCAAGGGGGATAATTTAATTCTTGGCAGGAAACCGACAATCATTTTTTATAGTTTGACCTTAATTGTAATAGGAGTTTATATTTTAATTAAGCTGGATTAACAAATTTGTTGCCTAAGCCTGTCGAAGGCAACAAATTTGACCCTTGCACCCCAGTAGCAGAGCCGGTAGGCGGCCGCGCTACGGGGCAAGCAAGGTCAGGGATCAAATTTTTTTTAAACCAGATTTATGTCCAACCAAAACTTTAAGTCAATAATCGAAAGCCTGCTGTTTGTCTCAAGCAAGCCTTTAAAAATTAAAGACTTATGCAAACTATTGGAAAAAACTCCGGAAGAGGTCAAGCCGGCCTTAGAGGAGTTGATAGCTGACAAAAAAAACGCAGGGGTCGTAGTGCTCGACAACAACGGCGAATACCAGCTTGCCACTAATTCCGCAAATTCAACAATTGTTAAAAATTTTTTGAATGCTGAACTAAGAGAAAAGCTTACGGATGCTACGGTGGAAGTCTTAGGCATTATCGCCTACCGACAGCCAATTTCCAAGGCGGAAATTGAAGCCATAAGGGGCGTAAACTCCCAATACTCGCTTAGACACCTCTTAATACGCGGGATAATTGAAAAAACGCCGAATCCTTCGGATGCCCGGAGCTTCCTGTACCAAACAACTACGGAATTCCTCCAGCACTTAGGCCTAACTTCCATGAAAGATTTACCCGAATTCGAAAAATTGGTTGAGCAAATAAAATTACCCGATGCCTCACAGCTTGCAAGGGACGACTCACAGCCGCGGCCAGCACCTGCCGCAGAGCCCGAAACTAATGCAGAAACCAATCCCGCATTAAGGATTAAGGAAGACAAAGAAAAATACAATCACGATCCAAACGAAAAAAAATAGGATAAAGAAAAATGTAAAAAAACTATCATACTAGCTAGTATGATAGTTTTTTTACTTAGGAAGCTGGTCGTAAGACTCTTTTGGGCTTGAAGGCGACTCGCGCGGTAATTCCATGTTCGTGCATGCTCCGGCGAGAAAACTTAAAATTAAAATTGTAAATAAAATTTTTATCATTCAAGAAGCAGTACCGCGCCTAATGCGCCGGCGTTTTTTAATTTGGAAACAAAAACTTTTGGCCTTACATCGGGTTTTAGCTTGCTGTAGACGAGTCTTTTTACAGCCGGTAGGAATTTTTTATAAGCATTCTGAGCCACGGATCCGCCAAAAATAATAGCCTCACAATCTATAACCCTGGCAATATTTATTATTATGCTTGCAACTATTTTAGAAATTGCTTTATAGTCTCTAAGGCCTCTTGCTTTCTGGAAATAAAACTCATAACTGTGATTAGAATCGGCCATCATGTGCCCAACCTCTCCAGCTACCCCATGTATGCCGCGATAGATTTGATTTCGAGAAATTAATCCCCCGCCAATGCCCGTACCCAGGGTTATGCCAATAAAATTTTTAAATTTTTTTCCCAGCCCCAAACGCGCTTCTGCGAGCGCAAAGCAATTAGCGTCGTTTTCCAATGCCAATTTTTTGATTTTCGGAAACAATTTTCTAAAATTTAAATTTTTTACAAATTTAATATTCGGTGAGCTCCTGGCAAGGTGGTTCTCACTATCCATCATGCCGGCCATGCCAATCCCCAGAGCCGCAACTTTTTTGCCAGCCGATAAATCATTAACCAAATTTAGCAAACCGGCTTTAAACCCCGCCAAGTTTTTTGGCGTTTTATTGGTTATAGCCTTAACAACTTTTCTGCCGTCAAAAACTATACCCGTGATTTTTGACGCGCCTATGTCTAATCCAATTACATTTTTCATCTTATTCTGATGTCATTGCGAGGAGTCTACGACGAAGCAATCCGATCTAAAAGATCGTCCCGAATCAAATGAGGGATCTATACATAGATCGCTTCGGTCCTCGACTCTGAGGGACGAGCGGAATCGCTCGGACTCGAATGAGGTGCACTCGCGATGACATTATTGATTATCTATCAATGTCTTTGCCCTTTCCCAAAACTCCCCATGCCCCTGCCCGCGCATCCAATACCACCATTCCACTCCCCAAAAATACTGCTTTTTAAAACCTATTGCTCTGCCAACGGAAACCATATTTTCAAACTTTTCAAGGCTCATAGTCCTAAATTGCTCCTCTACGGGTGTATTAAGTATGCCCTTTGTTGTCCAGGGTTCGCCTTGCATTTCTATTATAACAAGCTCTTTTGAACCGTTCAATAACTTGAGCAAGCCGCCTTTTGCCCTGTAAAGCCAATACGGATTGTAATTTATCCAGTAGCGGTTAAACACGTCGGAAAAAACATAACGGTAAAGCGTGGTACCGAACGCGTCCCCTCTTTTTCCCGCGCTAAACCAGGGCGACAGCTCCCCGCTGTCCGTAATTAAAACTGGCCTTACTGGATCCAGTTTTTTTACCAGCGCAATTTCCTTGTCCAGCAAATCCCGGTCAGGCTTGGGGCATTCGCCGAAACTCGACAAAAACGGTTCATTCTCCACCTGCCACATTTCTATTGCCGGGGAATTTTGGTACCTCAAAACCACAGTTTCAATATAAGACAGCAGTGCATTGTGCAAATTCGGCTTGTCTAATTCGTTTGTCCATTCCGGGTTATGGCATTCGGGCCAACGGGGCAAACGGCTACCTAGAGCCAGCACCAATTTTGCCTTATGTTTTTCAGCCAAGGCTATTTGGTAATCCAGGTCAGTAAAAACATATTTATCCGGCTGTGGCTGCACCTGGTTCCAGTAAGCGCTGATTCTTATTTTTTTTATGTTTAGATCCTCCAGCATTTCCCGGTAGACTTGCCTCCAGTCTAAATTCAGGCTTTCTGCCTGCTGGGGGCTGAAAGTTACGCCGTAATCGATTTTTTCAGCCTTGGGCCCGGCAAAATAAGCCAGTAAACACAAACTAGCTATCACAATGGCAACAACAATCAATATTTTTCTTTTGATGCTCATAAAAACAGGAAAAATGTGCCTAAAAATATCAAGACCAGCGCGCCGAGTTTTTGCAGTACAATATGGCGATTAACATCTTCTTCCAAAATATGCCTCAAGTGTTTGCTTAAAAACAAAACGCCAAAAAACAAAAACGCATACCTAAACCCCTGCAAAGAATTAATCACCGAAATTTTGCCTGATACGAGCAGCCAGCTCAAAAAAATTAAATTTGCCCCGCCTATGGCTTGTTTTAATAAAAATAAGCCCGCGGTTCCGGCTTTATTTTTTACATGCTGGTGTTTTAAGGCTGTTGCCCTAAAAATCGGAATTAAGAGCAGTAAAACAAATATACCCGCGGCGCCAACCCTGTTCCACATAAAATGGTTTAAGGTATTTCCGTCCTGGGCCGCGTACTGCCAAAGGGCAAAATACGCGCTCCAAAGGAACGCGGAAAGAATTTTAACGGCAACATGCTTGCCCCAAAACCCTTTGTTGTAAGAAATTAAAAGGGCTCCGGGGATTAGCAAACTTATTGCCGCGGCTTCATTCGCACTTAAAAGGTTTCTCCCGGTTACAAAGCTTATGGCCATGTCGAACACCGGGGCTATCCCAAAAATGAACGGGACAACTCTGGAAACTTCCCCCCAGGAGATGGCCTTAAAAAACACATATATAGCCAGTGAAAACAACACGCCTGACAATACATCTAGGATTATAGACTTTACCGCAATACTCTCGTACACCCACGGCCAGGCCAAAACCACTAAAAGGCCCGTAACAACTGTCCAAAAAGCGTAGGATGCCGGTAAAATTTTGCGCCTGGAAATTAAAAACTTATCTAAGCCGTCTACGAGCGCGGCAAAAAAATAATGGAAGATTGTTAAAAAATAGATCATATCTTCTGCGAACTACGAACAAAATACGAAAATACGAACGCGAAATCTATCTTATATTTACTATTCTTTTATATATGACTCCATTTTTCGTAAAATTTGCCAATATTCCTAACTGCAAACCAAAAACTTTCAGATATCCAAATAACTGATCAATATTTCTTTTTGAAAAGTTGTTGTTCTTTTTTATTTCCAAAATAATAACCCCATCTATAAGAAAATCAACAAAGTATGTACCGATTTTTTTACCTTTGTAAAAAATTGCTGTCGGTACTTGCTCTTGAAAAATTATGCCAGCCTGAGTGAATTCTAATCGTATTGCTTTTTGATAATGCTTCTCCAATAAATCCGAACCGAGCTCTTTATAAACTTTAATAAGAATGCCAACAATATCATATGAAAGCTTTGGAAACAGTATATCATGTCTTCTTAACTCGTTTTGCATATATCTTAATTGTTCGTTCGTATAGTTCGAAAAAGTTCGTAGTTCGTAGAAAATTAATACTTTAGGGTGTTGCTCCTACAAATCTCCGCGTATTTAATGGCGCTGTAGCGCACCCGGCGCTTTAATAAATCCTCCCTGTCTATTTCAATTAGCCCAAATCTTGGCATAAAACCTTTTTCCCACTCAAAATTATCTATTAGCGACCAGTGTAAATAACCTCTTATGTCCGCGCCCTTTTCTATTGCCCGATGCAAATAAAATAAGTGGTCTTTTATGAATTTTTCGCGCTTTAAATCCCGCGCGTCAGCCAGGCCGTTTTCCGTAATATAAATTGGTTTTTTAAATTTCCTTAAATTTAAAAGCACCCTGCCCAGGCCTTCCGGGTGGATGCCACTGCCTAAGTCATCTGCGTTATGGTTGCTATGGCTTTTCCTCCTCCATCCGAAAAGGCCAATGTGATGATGGTAATAATAATTCACGCCTATGTAGTCGCAGGCGGCAATGGTTTTTCTTAAGATGTACTCATTGGCAATGTAATGTATTAATGAAGCAATAATGCCGGTAAAGATGTTTGCCGGGAGCAGGTCGGAAAGGTGGAAAGCCATACTAACGGGCTTATTGCCGAAAAAACGGATTTTTGGTGCAGAGAGGTTGTGGGCAAGAATTATATTGTTGACCGCTTTAACTGCAGAAAAAATACTCCGCTTTTGCGGCGGGAAAACACCGGTTAAGTAGCCCATTGCGGTGTAAATTTCCGGTTCATTGACAGTCAGCCAAAAATCCACATATTCATTTAGGCGCTTAGCCGCCACCTCCGCGTAACGGACAAAATATTTTACATTTTCTTTTTTCTCAAAAGCGCCCAATCTAGAAAACCATAAAGGATTGGTAAAATGATGCAAGGTGACAAAAGTTTTAAGGCCGTGGAATTTGGCGGACTGTAAAACTTTTTCATAATGCTCCATGGCTTTCTCGTCAAAATATCCTTCCCTGGGCTCTATCCGCGCCCATTCGATGCTTAAGCGAGTAGCGTTGTGGCCAAGTTCTTTAGCCAAAGCAAAATCTTCATCGTACCTGTTATACGAATCGCAAGTTATGCCGCTTTTAAAATCTTCGGGGTCTAACCCCTTAGCCCTTAGCCCTTCCGCCCTTTTGAAGCTGTTTTCCCACGCCCACCAGTCACTGCTGGTATTATTCCCCTCTGTTTGGTGAGCACTCGTCCCCGCACCCCAAAGAAAACCTTCTGAAAATTTTAAAATTTGTCTTTGCACTTTTTGTTTCTATTGATAAATCTTAACAATATTATGACACAAAATCTTGAAAAGAACAAAAGAAAATGCTAAGATTTGTAAGACTTATAGGTTGGATAGGACTAATAAGTCATATAAAAACACGGCGCTATCGTCTAATGGTTAGGACAGGTGGTTCTCATCCACCAAATCGGGGTTCGATTCCCCGTAGCGCTACCACGACAGGATTCCGAGCGTAAAGTCGCTCGGTTTCTGTTTTAGATAAAGGTATTTCGCGCGGTTCGATTGAACTGTGAATGAGCTTAACCTCGTGCGATAATTCCTGCATTAGCAAAATTGGTTTTTCCGTGGAAACATCAAGCAGTTTATCTTTTAAGCAGAGGTTCGAGCCTAAGTCCGCGAGTATGTCGTGCCGTGTTTCAATTCCTTCGTCTGCGAATTATATTTTAGCCTCCTCTGAAAACTTAAACA
>JBBTRN010000034.1:0-29212 GCA_038065175.1 Patescibacteria group bacterium
GCATTCAGCTCACAATTGTGTATTAAATGCTACAATTCAAAACATTAAGATATTAAGGATTGGGGGCGAAATAACTTAGAGCCTTCAGACGAAAACGGATAAAAAAATTATTGCGCGGGGAGCGAACTTAAAAACGCCTCAACATCAGCCCTGGCTGACGGGTCTATTTCCAAAAGTTTCAAAGCTGCGGCCCGCGCTTCGGGAAAGCGGCCGGATTTATTGTAGGCGTCGGCCAAGCGCGCGAAATAGTCAGAATTCCCCCCGTTGTTTTTGGCTTGGGTAAATAAAAATTCCACAGCCTTTTGCGGCTGGCGGTTTTCGTAATAAAAAGTCAAAAGCCAGTCGCCCTGTTTAATCCTATCCAAAAGAAAGCCCGAAGCAATTGCCTCCACAGCCAGTCTTTCCGCTTCCTGCTGCTGCCCTGAAAAATAATAGACATCGGCCAATTG
Organism: Patescibacteria group bacterium; assembly: GCA_038065175.1. Classification (GTDB taxonomy): domain Bacteria; phylum Patescibacteriota; class Doudnabacteria; order UBA920; family UBA920; genus JBBTRN01. The sequence goes on from JBBTRN010000034.1 coordinate 450, forward strand.
CCAGCGCGGACCCTGCAAATCCGGAAAATCCCTTAAAACTTCTAAAAGCCACTTTTCCGCCAGGTCATTTTGTTTGCCTTCTATGGCCACCTCGGCCATAAACAACTTGGGATCGTGCTTTTTTGGCGCTAGAGTATGCGCCTTAAAACTTGCGTCATAAGCCTCTTGGTTCCAGCCTGAATTTTTTAAATGCGATTCCGCAAACAACGCGTTAGCCAGCTTCATCCAAACAGTCGGGTCAAACCTATGGATTTCCACAGCGCGGTACTGGGCTTTTATGGCGTCCTGCATCATAGCCAAGGATTTGGCCTGCTGCTCTTTGGGCTGGCTCCGGTTGGAATAATAGGCCGCGAAATTAGAATATTCGTAAGCCGTATCTTTCCAATAAAAATTAAAGGACGATTCTACGGCTTTGTCCAGCATAATTTTGGCCGCATCGAAATTTTCAGTTTGGAAAACTTTAGCGATATTCAAAGCCCTGGCGATTTTATATCCGGTGATATTCAACGCAAAAACAATATATAGCATTACCGGCAAGCCTAACCACATCACCATCCCGGCTAAATGCCCAGGGGCTGGAACCGAAAATTTTGGCTTTTTCAGAGTGTCATTGGCCTCATTCCATAAATACCCAATAAACCCTAAAAAAATATAAAACGCCAAACTCGCGGAGACTGTGTCAAAAACAAACAGGTTCTGGATCTGATAAGCTAAAAACCCGGCAAGCAGGAGCGCAGACTCCCCCAAATTAAGCAATGCCGATTGGTGCGCGCGGTAAATTACCCATACACTAAGAACAATTATTGCTAAATAAGCTAAAAAACCTAAGATCCCGTAAGTGGATAATAGTTCGAGCTGGTAGTTGTGCGGCTTGTCAAACCAGCTTCGGTCGTACTGCCATATCTTTAAATTATAATGCTGGTTAGAAACCACATAATAATTATTTGGCCCAACCCCTAAAAAAGGGTTTTCCTTAAATCCCTGTAAAGCCATTTTCCAATGGATAAGCCTGGCCTGCGTGTTTGAGTCCTTAAAGGTAAACAAACGCCGCAAATTCAGGTTTTCCGGCAATTTTTCTGAAAAAACCACCCCAACCCCAGCGAGCATGGCCACAGCCAGAATGCCGCTTATACTCCACAACCGGATTTTGCGATTTTTTTCCAAAATCAAATAGAACACTCCAGCTAAAAAAAGCCCGCCCGCGAGTCCCACGGCCACGCCGCGGGTACCGCTGAAAAAAATGGCCAAAAGATGTAGGGCAAAAATCGCCCAATAAAAAATCTTAAGTTTACGCGCTTCTTCCCGCTCTGCAAAAAACGCGGACAAAAACATGGGCAAAACCAGAAAGCTCGCAAAAAAAATGGGGTTGCCAAAAACGGAAGAAGCACGCGTCGGCAAAGAAATGTCAGGCGTTAAAGTAGGTCCGCCTAAAAATCCCACTATGCCGTTAATCGCGCTTACGGCAGAAACCCAAACTAGGGCCCTAAAAAATTTTTCCAAGACTTGGCCGGAAAACCCGGCCAATAGTAAAATATAAAAATACAGCGCTACAAAATGCAAGAGCGCGAATACGCTGTCCATCCTTTCAAAATTACCCCAAAAGCTCCTAATAAAATCTTTCCCAAAAATCGCCGAAACCAGCGCCGCCGCAAAAAAAACTATTACCGCCAAAGTTAAAGGGTGCTTTAGGCTAGGACGAAAATTTTTATCAGCCAAAACCAAATACAAATAAAACGGCAGGGCAATTTCCAGGATTGTACGCAAAAAAAATGCTTTGCTAGTGGTAAACGGATAGAGCAAATCCCTAAATAATACCAAAGGAGCCAATAGCGCGGCGAAGACCAGGACGATAAAAATATTTTTTGCTACTTTTTGCATAGATTCATTATATCAAAGTGCTACCCAAAACCAAACCCCCGCCTTTTGAGAAAGGCGGGGGTTGGCTGCTAACGTAATATTTGCGATTAACGGCTAAGCGCTACACGCTAAACCCTAAACGCTAATGTTTTAGTTAGACTTATACAGGGTGCCGACGAGAGGCTTGCCATCTGCGAACAAAGAAGAGATGGTGTCGCTCAAATCGCCGTCCTGGTTACCGTCATAGCCTAAGGCTGATTCGGCAACGCTGAACTTCAAGTCGCCCAAAGTGGCAACAGACAAAGTAAAGCTGTCACCAACGGACAACCCGGCAGTACCAGCGCTTATGGTATTGCTCAAGTACCTGTACGAACCGCCATCAACAGTGAAGGTGGTGGTCAAGCTTCCATAACCTACATTGATAGCGGCGGAAGTCGCCGTGTTCGCGGTAAAGTCATTGGAATTTTGAGTCGAATACAATAAGGAGTACCTGTCAGCCGTGGTGGAGTTACTGCCGCTGTCCGCGAAGGTGGCATGAGTCAGGGTAACCTGAGCCGAGCCGTTGTTCTGGACCTTAAAGCGTCCGATGATGGTGTTAGCACCAACAGAGGAGTTTACGGTAGAACCCGTCGACGGATAATCAGCTGAAACAACCACGGTGAACGGAACCACGTTGGTTTTAACAGTGGTCGCGCCGGAGAGGTTTAGGAAACCTCCCGCGTAAGAAGGGGCACTGCCCGAAGTCACGCCCTTGGCTGTAACATCCGTGCCGCTAGTCATGTTCAAGGAGAAGCCAAAGTCATTGCCTAAGAAAGCAATGCCTTCGCCGCCAATATCCGCCTTGACATAGACTTCCACCGGAGAACCGGGGTTAATCGGGGCCGGCAAGAGGTTGTCTGTATGAGTCCAGGTGTTGGAACAGGCGTTAGAGGCGCAAGTGCCAAACTGGCTGGCCGTAGCAAACGGCGCGGTATCCATTACCGTGCCGACTTTGCGGAACAATTCCAGATTCCTAAGAGTGTTCTGGTTTAAGGCTGTGCCCGTTGCGCGAATGGTCAAAGAAGTAATCTTTTGAGCTTCGTACTGGGCATTTAGCCTAAAGGCAAAGTAAGTGCCGTCCTGCGCGCCAACATTCACCACCTGGGCCACAGAAGGCGTAGCGCCAGTGCCGGTAAGCGATGAGCCGGTTAATGTGCCACCCGAACCCACAGACATAGCCTGGCCGGAACCGCTGATGGTCGGCGAGGAAATGCTGTTGCCGGTTGTAGCACCTGAAGAGGTTACGCCGCCCGAAGCAATATTAAAGGCGTGGGTGTTGCCGGTAGTGCCGGAGATCAAATCGCCTTTAAGGACTAAGCTTACCATAGCCGAGCGGGTTACTGTAATCTGGCTCGGGAAGTTAAATGTTACGACGCCATTACCCGAACTGTAAGTGAGGCTGGCAGTCGAAGAAGAGGTCGGTAGCAAAGTGAGCGTGCCGTCCGCGTTCTTCTTAAACATTTGCAAGTTGACCACGCTGGAAATAGTCGCGGTCGAAGAAGTCGTGTCAGTAACAATCAAGGCGGAAACCCTCACATCTTCGCCGGAAGCCGAAGCATCAAGCTCAAAGTGGGCCAATTCCACACTTGTGGTTACCGGAACCAAGGTCGTGGCTACCGGAGTAGCCAGGGTTCTTACCGTAAGCGCAGCCGAGGTTATGCTTCTTGTAAGACCATCAAGCGCGGAAACCGAAGGATCGGTTATGTCATTGGTGACTAAGCGCTTGACGCTCGTGATGTCAAAATCATTAACCATTAAGCTGGCCGAGGAAACAGCGGTAGAGTGGATCGAAGCAATAATTTCAATCACGCTCTTTACCCCTGCCTTAAGCGTGTGGTAGCTGGAAGGCGTCCTGGAGGCCGCGGTGCCTGCTGCGTTAAAGTTAGTGGTGTTGTGCGCCGCAGAGTAAATAACCAAACCATCAACTTTTACATAGATGGTTCCGGTTATTGACTGGGTGGCCGCGCCCGTGGTTATGCCGAAGGACAAGGCGCGAACTTCCATATCTTCGCCGTTAGGCGTTACTTCGTACTTAGCCAAAACCTGGTCAGTCGCGCCCGGCACCATGGCCGAAGAAGGCGAATCCGCCGCGCGATTGAAGATTAAGGTACCACTGCCAATAGTGACCGTGTTGTAAGAAGTAGTAGTGTCGCCGACCGGGAAGGTGGTATCCACGCCGCCTGCTGCCGTAGGCAAAATGCCAGACAGGGTGTTAACGCCGGTTACATACAGGTCATAGTCGTTGTAGACCGTGAACTGAATGGTTCTGGCCGCGCCGTTGGCAATTTTAGCGTAGACTTCAAAGTCTTTGGTCTGGCCTTTATCAATTAGGTAAGGAACCGCCAGGTTAAAGACAACTTCTTTGCCTACCTGCTGGCTGGTAGCTAAAATGCTGCCAGTCTGGTCGCGCAGTTCTATGTCTTTAAGGTCGCCGTCAGCGGCTGTGCCGTTATTCCACAAGGTCAAAGTGTGGATCTTAATTTGTTCTGAACTGGAAGTTTCCACCACGCGGAACTTGGTAATTCTTTGGGCAGAAGCCGCGTTCACGTTATAAGTAACTCCGGAGGAGTTGACTGCCTGAACATCCAAAGTAACAGCCGCTAAACTTGAGGCGCCGTCAACAATGGTAAAGCTGTTGCCGCTAACCGGGAACGAACCGGAAACGGAAGAAGCATTGGAAGTAATGTCGCCTGCGGCATTTATACCGAAGCTAATTGTTCCGCTGCCAGCCGCTGCAGAAAGGTTAATCCTCAATTCCACTGTAACAGTGGAACCGGCATTAACTACAATCGGCTTGTTAGAGAAGGTGGTTACTGCCACGCCGTCAGCTCCGAGGGTGGAAATGACATTGCCGTGGCGCACGCCGTTAACGTACACGCCCGCGCCAGACACGTTAGTGTTGGCGGTAAAACCGCCCTTTGTGAACTTAATGCCGGTAACCGAAACCGGAGCCGAGCCCGCGGAAAGATTAGCGCGCAATAAGACATTGTTGGCGCTGCCGTCAGCCAAGGTGGCCGCGGCTGGGTTGTTGGAAGCCAAAGACGCCGACAAGCCGCCGCCGGTTGGAGGAGGTGTCGGGCCGCCGGCTAAAGCCGTTGGGGAAAGCTGGCCAGGGGTTCTGGCAGCCATTACGCCGGTTTGGGCCATTGCTTTGTCAGCCGTATTAGCCGGGACAACTTTCGAGAAGCTGTAGCCCCACCCGTTGAAGGTGGACAAATCCGGAACGCCCAACAAACCGCCCATGCCTACTAATTGCACAGTGCCGTTATTGTTAACTAAGACGCCGGGCAAGTTAGCAGAGGTCGTATCGTTGATTAAAGAAGCATGACTGCCCATCCAGGAGACATCTCCGTTTTGGGCATTAGAGAACGAAAACCCTCTTCCGGTAAAGACCGAGGCGGATGTAAAGCCCGCTTTGGTGGCGCCGGTAATGAGGTAGCAGGTGCCTTTGTCAGCTCCCCTGTCGCTACAGATGATAGAACCATCCTGCGGAGGGATAAAACTGCCAGCCGGCAAAACCAAATCGTCGGCATTAGCCTGAACTACAGTGCTCCAGGAATTGAAGCCGTAGGCCAGGAAAGCGCCGGCCGAAGTGTAGGCTCTGCGGGTGCCGTCAGGCATAACCATCCAAACAGTGCCGTCAGAGCTCGCGACATTGGTGCCGGCTGCGTGTGGCGCAGCTTTGGCTACCAAAGGCGCTAAGCCCATAGCAATGGTGGAGGCCGCAAGGCCTACTGCAAAGATTTTCTTTGCTAGTGTATTACTCATTTTTTAATTTTCCTAAGATTCCTTTTCAAGAGCCCTAAATACCGCAAAGGGTACTGGGTAAAATTGATTATTCAATTGAGACAATCAATACATCCTGAAAATTATTAATTTGCATCTTTGCTTAAATCTGACTTTAAAGCTCTAGAGATCTTTAAAGAATTTAGGCTCGATGTTTATTGAAACCCTACAGCCTAGACTTAAGTCTTGCCGTAAGACCGACCATCTCAATTCATGCCAAATAGCATGAATCGAAACCATACGGCCTAAAGTAGGCCATACGGCTCAATAAATAACATAATTACTCTCTTGCGATTGCCTGTTTACTGCCTAATTCGCAATGCTTGGGGCTAATCACTAAAAACTAGGCACTAACCACTATTTTCCGGATATTCACAAGCTATGACGCTTAAAAACACAGGGTGTTACACAATACTATAAGGATTTAAAAAAGTTTCCGATAAATCATACAAAAAATCAGGGATTCGTGTAAATTCCGCTTAAATAAAACTAAATTTACCTTAACCAATCCCTGATTTCTTAATGTTTTGATAGGTTTTTATGGTTCATTTTTAGTTTAGAACAACAAAAACTTGCTAACTTAAATATGATTATAATAAACTTTTTAAGGTTTGTCAAAAGTTAAAACAAATGATACAATCAATCGTAATTTGTCTTTACGGGCTGTCGCCCCAGCACCACAACCTGCGGTTGGGTGCGGAGTAAATATACCGGTAGCCGCCTCATCGGCGGCCTGCCGATAAGGCAGACACTGCTTCTTGCCCCGTAAAATAAAATACTTTAGTAAACAAGCAAATATTATCAGGTTTTAACTTTTGTCCGGGGAGTAGTATACCGGTAGTACGTCTGCTTTGGGAGCAGATAGACCGGGTTCGATTCCCGGCTCCCCGACCAATGGCTAAAACATGAGTATTTAACGGGGTGAAGGAGCAGGTAGTCCGCCTAAGGCGGATCGATTCCCAGTTTACCCGGTAGCGTCCGCCTTTGGCGGACTGCTACTGGGGCAGCCCGACCATGGGTTCGACAAGCTCACCATGTTTGCTTTTGTGAGATTGGCGGATCCATGGTTGTTATGAGGGTTGCCCTGAGCGAAGTCGAATGGGCAGCCCGACCAGAAAATCCTTTCAATTTTTTGAAGGGATTTTTTGTATGGCTCTTATATAATTAACTTGTTCCAATCGCTCGCGAATTTCTCAAGCCCCTTGTCCGTAAGTTCGTGCTCAATATTGTATTCCTGCCAAGGTTTGTTAAGATCGATGTTTAAATACGGGATTGGTTTTAAAGTGAAGCCACCCTCACCCTGCCCTCTCCCCTCAAGGGAGAGGGGGAAAGAAGAGTTTAAAACTTTAATGGGTGCGGTTAGAATGTCGGAGCCAAGCGAGATTGCTTCCTGGATGTGTTCAACTGACCGAACAGATGCGGTTAAAACTTCCACATGACAGTCATCCACCCCCTCCCTACCCTCTCGCCCCTTATAGGGGGAGGAAAAAGTAGGATGATACATTTCCAAAATGTTCGCGATCAAATCCATTCCCCTTTCGCCAATATCATCCAAACGTCCCACAAACGGCGAGACAAAAACTTGCCCCTTTTTAGCGCCGCGAGTCGCGGCATAAACCGCGGCCGCCTGCTCCTGGGAAAATACCAAAGTCATATTTATCCTCATACCTTCTTTTACCGATATTTCTGCGGCCTTTAAGCCTTCTGTGATAGTAGGATATTTTATGTGAACATTAGGGATCCAAGTATAAAATTCCCTGCCCTGGGCAAGCATTTCTTCTGCTGTTGTGGAAGCATCGGCATAAACTTCAATAGAAACGCTGCCTTGGGGTATTAAAAAGGATATCTCTTCAACCACCTTGCGATAAAAATCAAGCAATTCCTTCTTGGTGAATTTTTTACCCGCAGTATTAGGGTTTTTTGCAATAAGTGAAGGATTTGTGGTTTGCCCGTCCAAAAAACCTAAACTAGATAAAACTGCCCACGTCTCCGCCGGGTCACCGGAATCTAAAAATATTCTAGTCTTCAAATCACTAGGCTTCATACGTCTTATTAGTCCTATATGTCCTATTAGCTAAAGAGGTGCTTGTCTTTGGGCAGGCTTTTAATGTATTCGTACGCCTCCTGCGCATTATCCGCTAAATAATAAATATCCATATCTTTTTGGTCAATGGCGTGGTTTTTACCGTAAACCGTGTTGGCTATCCAGTCCAGGAGCGGTTGCCAAAATTCACGATTGATAAGCACAATGGGCACGCGGCGGATTTTTTTAGTCTGGATGAGCGTGACCATTTCAAAAAATTCGTCCAAAGTGCCAAAGCCGCCCGGAAAAAAAATATAGATTATAGACGCGTATTCCAGCATGACTTTCCTGGTAAAAAAATAAGCAAAACTTTCCGATTCTTTCACATACTGGTTGGTGCGCTGTTCAAACGGCAAACGAATATTTATGCCCACACTCTTGCCGCCAGCCTCAAACGCGCCTTTGTTGGCCGCTTCCATAATCCCCGGCCCGCCGCCCGTGACAATCGCAAACCCCGCCCGCGAAAGCCGGTTCGCCAACTGGGTGGCCTCGCCATAAACATTGTTGCGCAAAGACACGCGTGCGCTTCCCATTATACTTACCGCTTTTTTGTAATTTTTTACAAAATCAAATCCTTTAGCAAACTCGGCTGAAATTTTTTCCAAAGTTTGGGGCGGCAATTTTTTGGCATGCCCCTTGCGCGCCTTTTCCAAGTGCGGGTGGGGCGTCCATTTTTCTTTGTATCTGGTAAACATAATAAAAAAATTTGTAATACTGCTTGTCAAAAGACATAGGAATCTCGACGGTTATTTTAGTCCTGGGTCGCTTCTCCGCCTTTTGATAAATCAAACCCTTTTTCCATGTCTGATGCATACTTCCCTTGACTGGCCAGACTGTTCATTTTTGCGCGGTGCAAAAAAACTTTTTGTGCAATTTCCATATTTTCTTTTTTTCCTTGCCAGGCTCTGGTCGCGCTGTCCTGAAGCGCGCGGGCGTAAGAAAAAGTCAAAGGCCAAGACAATTCGCCCATTTGATTCATGACCGCGCCATGTACCCGATCCGCCTTAGGCGGAGAGTGGTGCATGGCATTTAAGTTAGCGGTTGCTTCAAGTTCACTCTGACCCCCACTCAAAAACGCCTCGCCGGCAAGTTCTTTAGGCAAAACTTCCTTAAACAAATCTACCGTAGCCTTAGCCACTTCCTCTGGGCTTGCCTTTACTCCCGAATTTTTCCCAGACAAAACCATGCTGGTTTTTAATATTGCGCCTTCCAAAGCCACACCAGCGTTTTTTAGTTCCTCAAACAAAGCTGTTAAAATTTTCCGGCTGGCTTCTCTTGCCTGGTCTATGGAATGACTGCCTTCAAGCAAAACTTCCGGTTCTACCATGGGGACTAGTCCGTTTTCTTGGCAGGTGATGGCATACGAAGCCAAGTCTTTTGCGTTTTGGCGGATATTTTCGTCTGTAGGTCCCGAAGCTGACGGATCGCCAATTGTGATAACCGCCCGCCATTTGCAAAATTTCGCACCCAGAGAAACATATTCTTTAAGTCTGTCCGATAATCCATCAAGCCCCTTAGTCACCTTTTCCCCCTTATCACCAAAATCTTCTAAACCCAAATCAACTTTAATACCTGGCAAAATTCCTGCTTTTTGCAAAATAGAAACAAAACTTCGGCCATCTGCCAAAGACTGCCTAATAGTTTCGTCATGCAAAATCACGCCGCTTATATATGCCCCTTCCCCGGGCGCAGTTAAAAGCATTTCACGAAACGCACGACGGTTATCTTCGTTATTTTCTAAATTGATGGAAGCAAACCTTTTTCCTACCGTCTTTTCGCTCTCATCCGCGGCCAAAATGCCTTTGCCCGCTACGACCATTTGTTTGGCTATTTTGATAAGTTCGCTGATATGCATAAATTTTAAAAGTTAATAGCTATAAGTTGTAGCCTCCAGTGTGGTTTTAAGTAATAAGTGTTAAGGCTTTCTCCTACGATTTACAAAAGTATCCCAAGCTTCTCCCAGTTTAAATGTTCTTCTTGCGAGGACATCGTAAACGCCTATTAATCTAATGCATAATTCTACTTCAATTTTGTAAATATCTTTCACTTGCTCTAAGCTTACTATAGTTTCATTTATTTCCGCCATCGCATCGTCTAAATATTTTTGAAAACCGGCTTTTTGATGCTTCTTTGCAAAGCCTTCAGCTATCAATCGTGGAATTGCTTTAGACGATCTTGACAATTGATCTTTCAAGTCATATTTTTCAGACTCTGGGAGTTTCGGTAAAATATTGCGTGCAACTTCAAGCATTGCTTTATAAGAATCCTGATAAACTTCCAAATCCCTAAAGCTATAAATAGGCTTTTTGTCTGTAATTTTTTCTTCCATATACCTTTTAACTAATTACTGTACTGGACGCCACAACTTATAACTTACGAAGATTATGATGATGCGTAGTAATGTAGCGAATAGTCCCGCTTTGGCCGCGGATGACCAGGGAATGCGTGATGATCTTACCAGCTTGATACCGCACGCCTTCAAGTAGCGGGCCGTCTATAATGCCGGTAGCTGTAAAGGTTAAAATTTTGCCTTTGGCCAAATCGTTCACACTGTAAATTTTTTTCTCGTTCAGCCCGTGCTTTTTTAAAAGCTGATGGTGAGCGTCTTTAAGCGGGCTAAACCGCGCAAATAACTGTCCGCCCAAAATTTTTATGGCCACACCGGCCAAAACCGCTTCGGCCGAAGCACCAATGCCCATAAGTAGGTCTATCCCCGACTCCGGCATACACGGCGCAATTCCGCCGGCCACGTCCCCGTCGGTTATAAGCCTCACTCGGGCACCAGCCTTACGAACTTGGGTTATCAAGTCACGATGCCGGTCACGGTCTAAAATACAAACAGTGATATCTGCCGACTTCTTTCCCAAGGCTTTTGCTGTTTTTTGGATATTAGTACGGACTGGCGCATCCAGACGAATAGCCTTCGCCGCCTTTGGTCCGGCCGCAATTTTTGCCATATAAGTGTCCGGGGCAGACAAAAGCGAACCTCTTGCCCCGGCGGCAATTACGGCAAGGGCGTTATAGCGGCCAAAAGCCACGCTGTCCGTGCATTCTAAGGGGTCCACTGCGAGATCGAATACGGGGCTGTAGCGCGCCGATTTATCGGCTCTCCAGCCAAGTCCCACCTTCTCCCCAGTATACAATTCCGGAGCCTCATCTTTAGCCCCCTCACCGATGACAATGCGGCCGCGAAAATCTATTTGGTTAAACCGGTCGCGCATTTCGTCCACGGCCGCGCCGTCGGCCTTTTTGGCCTCGCCCCTACCTACCCATTTAGAAGCCGCAATCGCCGCGGCCTCGGTTACGCGTACGAATTCAAGCGCAAGATTCCTATCCATATGGTTTCAATAATTTTAATAACGGAATTGCTTGAAAATCTTTTGTATTCCTCGTGGCCAAGATAAACCCATACTCTAACGCCGTTGCCGCAATAATCATATCGGCAAAAGATTTTTTATAGTCCCTTCGCAAAAATCCGGCCTGTCTGGCGATGCTCGGAGTTAAAAAGGAAATCTCAAAACTCGCGACTAATTCTTCAACAATTTTTAACCTTCCAACTTCCTTAGTTTCGGTTCCGCTATAAATCTCTACCAGCGAAACCGTGCTCAAATATAATTCAGAATTTTCCTGGGCTGATTTAAAAAAAATCCGTGCCGGTTCAAATTGGCGCAGTTGGTCTATAATAATGTTGGAATCCACTAAAAACTTTCTCATTATCTCCAATCCTTGCGCATCTTTCTTACAATATTAACTGAACTTCCTTTGCCAAAGCTGTTTTTTAAAATTCCAAAACTTTTATCCCAAATATCCAGCGATTTCTTTGTCCCGGGCTTACTCTGTCTTTTAGCAAAAACCAACGCTTCATATTCTTTTTTTGTAATAGTTATAGTTTCCATATAAATTCATTGTACCAAAAATTACCCATTCAGGCAATTGCCGCTCGTAGATTTCGAGCTTGTGGTTCGACTCTGCTCACCACCTTGAGCGTCAGTCGAAATGGTCGAGAAACGCTTCCGTGACCCTCACAAATTCCCCGCCTGCCAAGACCATGACTTAGAGAAAGGTTAAACGATGATTAACATTAAAAGATTTTACGACGCAAGTCTTCGGCGGACAGGTAAAGCTAAATTACGATCCATATTCGTCTTTGTCATTCCCGACTCTATCGGGAATCCAGTTTAATAAGTCTTCGATGTTCTTCTTTCTACACTAAAAATATAAACTAATCTTATGTCGCTATGTATATTATAAAAAATCCGGTAGGACCCAACCCGCCAGCGCCAAGTCTTGTCGGAAAACTTTTTTACATCTCCAAAAAATGGATCTTCTGACATGGATTCAATAACTTCCATGATTTTTTGAGCATCCTGTAATTGAATTCGCTTAAGCTCTTTTTGCGCGGCGTTTGCGATAGTGACGTTCCAATTCATGCTTAACTTCACTCCACGGTTTAAATTTACCTTGAATAAATTCTCTCTCTCCTCTGGTGATTATCTTTAACTCCTTTTCGGTGGGTTTAAATGTAGGCATAGATTTTTTCAAACCCAAAAGCTCATCATATTCCCTGCGAGGGATTATCACTAAACCTGACCTTTGCGCTTGTTTAATTAGAGTTTGAATGGTCATAATAAATTCATTGTATCAAAATATGACAATTGAAGCAATTGCCGCGGCCTCGGTGACTTTGACAAATTCCCCGCCTGCCAATACTTTAACTTGTAGAAAAATTGCACCGTAACAAACAGCAAATAGTTTTACAGCGTAAGTCTTTGGCGGGCAGGTAAAGCTAAATTTCTGTCCATAAAATTTACTTTAAGGAATTAAATCTCGTTGTATTAAATTTCGTATTTCGTTTAGAGAAGATCTAAGTTTATTTACTCCTTCTATTTTTTTTCCCCCCCAAATGTCTTGAAAGGCGAAATTAATTTGATCAAGTATACCATTCGTTAATTTATTCTCTCCCATTAAATGACCTAATTCTCTAAATTTATCGTTAAAACTATTATATATATCATTGAATAATCCACTCCGTGAATTTAGGTCAAGTCGTTCACATAACTTTTCAATGCTCAATAAAAGGTCTAAAATTAATTCCTTTCTTCGCTCTCTAATGGCTTCTTTGGTAATACCCAGAGCATCTAATTTTTTCCCATCCTTCTCTAACGCAGTGTAACTTTCTGTTTGCTTTTCCCCCCTTTCCTCTAGATCTTTCTTTTTGGAAGCTATATAACCAAGCATCAGAGGTTTGCTTTCTAGCTGTTGCTTAAGGTGTTGTTCTTCCCTAAGAATCCCGGCATCTATTTCATTCGCTTTTCTTTGCGCTTGTATGTAAGAATCGATTATAGGTTTAGGATCTGTCACTTCTGATGTCGCATGATCTACATTTTTTCTAAAAATACTCATTACTTTACTATATTTTCAGCAATTATTAATTGCTTAACTTTATTTATTATAGCATTTTTGTCTATTTCCTCATACGCTAAAAGTTCTTCGGGTTTGCCGCTTCTGGGCATTTTGCGAACCGCCATCGAATCCACCCTCACCCTGCCCTCTCCCCTCAAGGGAGAGGAAAATAAGGTGGAGGTTATCGCCTCTGCTATTCCCCCTTCCGGATAACTATCTTCTACAGTGATGATGTTTTTAGTCTCCCGTGCGGCTTTTTCAAGGGTAGATGTATCAATAGGTTTTATGGAATACAAATCTATTACGCGGATGTTAATCCCCTCTTTTTTCAATTCCTCGTACGCCGCCAAAGCTTCGTGCACGGTTATACCAGCGCCAATGACTGTCGCGACATCGTTAGCTGATGATCGAAGTACACACGATCCCCCAATCTTAAATTCATGCACCACCCCTCCTCTTCCCTCCTCCTCGAGGGGAGGGTTAGGGTGGGGGGCTTGATAGATTATAGCTGTCTCTTTCCTGGTTGTCTGTATATAAACATTCCCAAAATGTTTTGCCGCTTCCCACACCAACTTCTCTGTAGATACCGCGTCTGAAGGGTAAAGCACCACGCTATCGAGCAAAGTCCTAAACATCGCGAGTTCCTCTAGACCCATCTGTGAGGCGCCGTCTTCGCCTATTGAAACCCCGGCGTGGCTTCCTACAAATTTGATGTTTGCCTTGGCGTACTGGCTCATACGAATTTGGTCAAAAGCCCTGGTAAAAAACGCGGCAAAAGTGGAAACAAATGGGATTTTCCCACGCCTCGAAAAACCCAAAGCCGCGCCAACCATATTTTGCTCTGCTATAAACATTTCATAAAATCTTTCCGGATGATTCTTTTTTACAAACTCAGCGTAAGTAGAATTGCTGGTTTCAGCATCTAAAACCACAACATTCGGGTTCGCTTCCACCAAATTTAACAAAGCATTCCCATAAGCTTTCCTTGTCGCGACTGGTTTGTCTTTTTCGTAATTAGTAATTGGGATTTGATTAGGAATTAGAAATTCGATATTAGTAATTTCCCCTTTTACGGGCATCGCCACTTCCCCCACCATTGTCTTATCCACCTCCCCTAACTCTTCCAACGCCTTCCCCAACTCCTCACGCGAAAGTGGCTTACCGTGCCATCCGTCTTTATCTTCCATAAACGACACCCCCTTGCCCTTCAATGTTTTAGCTATGATGATAAAAGGCTTGCCACCCCCACCTTCCTCCCCCCTCGAGGGGGAGGATTGAGGAGGGGGGGTTGCTTTAGCGAAGGCGGATTCTATTTCTTCCAAATTATGTCCATCTATTGTCATCGTCTCCCACCCAAACGCCTCTGCTTTTTTTTGGTAAACTGATGTATCATGACCATGCATGGTCTCTCCCCTTTGTCCCAAACGGTTACAATCTAAAATCGCCACAAGATTATTTAACTTATAATGCGAAGCCGCGGCCATAGCTTCCCACACACTGCCTTCTGTCATTTCACTGTCGCCCAACAGAACAAAAGTGCGATAAAATAATTTATCAAGCTTGGCATTTAAAGCCATACCTACACCTACGGACAAGCCCTGACCAAGTGATCCCGGAGGCACTTCGGTATACTTAAATTCCATTGTCGGGTGGCCCTCGAGTCGACTGCCAAATTTACGTAGAGTCATTAGTTCCTCTGGATCCATCGCGCGTTTTAATTTACCCTCTCCTGGCGAGGAGAGGGTGCCGGAGGCGGATAAGGTTGATGCCTGCCCCGCAACCGCCCAAATGGAATAAAACAAAGGACTGGCATGGCCCTTAGAAAATATTAGCCTGTCATTATTAAAATAATCAGGATTGTCTAAATTGAAACGAAAAAATGCCTCTCTCGACTTCGCTCGAGACCTTCGGCCAAACATCAAAACCGCCATCAAATCCACAGCAGAAAGTGATGACGAAGGGTGCCCACTCCCCGCCTCGGTTGTTGAGACTAAAGAGTAGTACCTTAAAAGCTTGGCTATTTTTTGCAAATTTTGATTCATAAATCTCCCTGAAATCTAGATTTTTGAACTCCCTGCATATTTCCTCTGTGGCTCGGGCTCGTAAAATGCGATATTTGTATTTGAAAATGTGGCCTTAATGAGTCAATGGCATCTCCAACGCACTGCGAACTATACAAATCATCTTCGCTAACAATAAAATGCATGCCGCCTACTATTACCTTTGTTACACCAAATGTTTTTAACCGCTCAGCAAGCTCTTTCCAGTTATAATCATGCCTCTGCTGTAATTTTTTTTTATAAACTTCTGTCAAAGTTCCGCGCCTATACAAATCAACAGGGTTAGAAATAAACGGTTCAGCAGAACTGGAAAAACTCGGAATAAGATACACAGGGCTTCCTTTCGATTCTGGATCGCCGCCTAACATATTTACCAAAGTCCTGGAAGTCTCTTTAATTCTCTCCGCCTCTTCAAGAACAAAAACCGGAGGTGCGGAATTAATTTTTTTTAAAATTCTGTCCAAACCTATTCGTGCAAAATCGGTCCTAGGGTCTTCTTCCAAATCATAGACTCTACCTGGAGAATGCCGAGTATTGTAGACATCAAAAAATGGGTGGACGACTAATCGAACAATCCCTCGCGACTGCACCACTCTTTGCAATAAATTTTCCCTCTCCTGCTCGGTCAAATCAAAAAAACTTTTAATCCTTTCCCTTTTTTCAGCCTCAATAAAATAACCTGACTCTTCCCTGCTTTGCATCTTAAATTTTTTAAAATCTTAATATTAATATTTTCCAAAACCCCTTTACCGCGTCTTTAAATCTAATATGCTTGCCCTGGTTCTTGTTGCGAGGCTGATAATGGATAGGGATTTCTTTGATTATAACACCTCTTTTAGCCAATTTACAGGCAACCTCGGCTTCGAATTCAAAACCTTTGGATTGTATATTAAGCGATTTAAAAACCAAAGTTGGGATCAATTTATAACCGGTATACAGATCTGTAAGGTTTTGATGGTACAGAATATTATAAAATGTCGTAAGCATCCACGCACCAATTACGTAATGGAAGCCCCGCTCCGGATAAGCTTTGTACCCCCTTTTCCCAAAAACCGCAATTTGATTTTTTTGGTTAGCAATTAACGATAAAAGATTAGGGATATCACTCGGGTCATATTCCGCGTCCGCGTCCTGGATAATCACATAATCCCCGCTCGCCCGCTTTAAGCCTGTCTGTATAGCCGCCCCTTTACCTAAATTCTTTTCATGATGCAATATCGCCATTTGTGTGCGGCCGTCAACTTTTGGTGATATGTGACTAAGGATGCTTTTTGTACTGTCTGATGAACCGTCGTTAATCACAATCACTTCCTTTTCCCATCTGCTCAAAAGCCCTAAGCCTAGTCGAGGGACAAGATCAACTCTAAAAACCTTGTCAACTACCTGCCCGATAGTCGCCTCTTCGTTATGCGCGGGGATGATTATTGTGAGTCTCATATGCTTGCTACCTACTACTTACTACCTGCTACTTACTGATTTATTATTCCAAACCTCTCTTTAGGAATTAAATATTTTCTGATTAGCTCAACATTTTCCAGACTCTTTTTAACAAAAATAATGTTATAAGAGTCTACAAAAACCGGGGCCCAGGCCGGGTCTTGAACTCTGGCAATTAAAAACTTTTGCGCCCAAGGTGTGTAGTCACGATGTGAAAAAATAATCATGTTAAAGTTATATTTTTCATCTTGAGCCTTCCAGAATATTTCGTCGTCCTGCATGCGCACGTATTCGCCCTGTAAAAATTCAGTGGAATATGCCTCTGGCCTGTTGTCTACAAAAACCCGCCAACCTACCAGAGGGTCATCCTCTCCGAGAGGATGACCCTCTTTGTAATCGTAAAGATGGTAAATCAAGTAGCCGCCAATGTCGTAGTCGTTAAATATAGGTCCGGAAATATTTTGTGTTTTAACAAACTCCGCGGAAGCGTTTACGTTTGGTATTAGACCCAAACCAAACCCTGCTTTTTTGTCTGTATAGTCAGACCAAAAGCGAAAAAGCCCAAAAAACAAAACCACAAAGGCTAAAATAGCGGGTAAAAAACCATACGCCGGATGTTTTGTTTTAGGTAAAACTGTTGCGATGTTTCCTGAAACAACAAACAAAAATATAAACCCAAAAATAGGAAAATTTCTTATGGCTAAAAACGCCAAAACCCCGACTGCTGCGGTAAATATAAATTCCGCAAACGGAAAAATTTTCACATTTCGTTGCTTTATAGCCAATGCTATAAAACTTATTGCAGTTAATACGAGTAAAAATTTAAACAACCCAAAAAATAGACCGTTGCCTAAACCTAAACGTTGTAAAAAAACCACTGACTGGTTCTCTACAACTAGGTATCCGTAGTTGCGAAAAATATTTAAAGGATACAAAAGTCCTTTAATAAAAAATGGATTAAACAGTCCTGCAACTAAACATAAAAGAAAAATAATAAAAAGCAAACGCGATTTATAATATAAAACTCTGTAAGCTTTATTATTTAATTTAAGTTTCAAATCTTTAATTAACTCTTCCAACAAAAAAAGTCCCAAAGCCAAAAAACCAAATATAAAACCTATGTGCAGGTTAACCCAAAACAGCATTAGAATTGGTAAAAAAAATAACCATTTAAAACTCAAAAGTCCTTGTCGCCAATGCCATAAAACCCAAAAAAATACAGCAAAAAGTATATAGGTAAAAGCTTCAGGCCTAACCTCGCTGCGCGAGGCAATTATTGGTAAAACCAAAATTGCTAAAATTACCGAAACAGAAGTTGTACTTTGCTTTTGAGCCAACCGGAAAAATAAAAAAAATGCAGTCAAAACTAAAAAAATGTACAAAACCGACAAACCTTTAAATCCCGCGAGCTGATAGATTAAATAAAAAACCAGCCCGCTAAGCCAGTGGTGATTTGTAAATGCTTGAGTAGGTTCTGTATAGGAATAAAAATTTGTGTGTAGTAATTGCCACCTTACCTTCCAAGATGTTTTCTCCCCTTCCTCCCCCTGTAAGGGGCGAGAGGCAAGGTGGGGGTGAATTAAAATCTCCCCATTCTTGATATGCCTGCCCAAATCCGCGGTAGTTAAATCTATTTTTTGCGCCAAAAGTATTGCGCATAAAGCAACTAAAATAACAGGCAGGACTACCCGGGGTATTTTAAAAAATAAATCCATGGTTTTAACCATGGATTTATTGTATCACACCTTGCATCCAATTTCTTCCCATCAAAAAGCATCAACTTTTACAACTCTTTAGGGTCAACCCCCGCTTGTTTTAATATGGCCATAAAAGTGCCGATATAAATAGGCTTGTTTTTACCGTGCAATGGCACGGGAACCATTTTACCGTTTTGTAAATTTTTTAAAATCACATGACTGCCTTTCTGCCGCGCAATAATAAAACCCCTGGTCTATAAAAGTTTGATCAACTTTTTGTATGGCAGAGGCTTCATATTACTGCGATATTGACTTCGATCTCATCGACAATCGGCCGAAAAACTCTCTTGGGGATCAACTGCCTGTTGGCGTTTAATTCTTCAATCCATAATTCCAAAACTTCTTTAGCCATTTCTTTCGCATGCTCAAAGTTTTTGCCAAAAGTCACACAGCCGGGAAAATCCGGAAAACTTACATTAAAGCCGCCTTCTTCCGCTGGTTCAAATATTGCAAAATAATTTTGGACTTTTATACGCTTTTTCATGAACTTATGATAACTCCAATAATTCCGCCTGTCAATTTTTCGTACCACTCTCAAACGCGGCCATGAACTGTTTCATTAAATCCCCGGTTTTGCCCGCGCTGGAGTCTAAAAACAAAACTTTGGTGTTAGGCGTCACCCCAATGCTTTTCATGGTGTCTAAATACTGGTTCAATGTCAAAATCGCCATAATCTCCACATTGTTCTGGCCAGTGGCCTGTTTAATAATTTCAACAGATTGGCGCAAACCCGTGGCTATGGCTTCGCGCTCTTGCGCAATACCTTCACCCTGTAGTCGTTTTCTTTCTTTCTCCGCTTCCGCTTCTCTCACTGCCTGAATGTATACGGCATCCCCTTTGTACTGCGCGGCCTTCTTAAGCTGTTCACTAGCCACTACTTCGCTCATAGCTTGGGTAATTGTGGGCGGAAAACTTACTTCCATAATCTGGAAAGAAAAAATCACCATACCCCATTCGCTAAACTGTCTTTCCAAATCGCCCCTAATATGCGCGGCCAATTCTTCCTTTTTTTCCAAAATACCTTCATGAGTTTCTTTCGCCACATAGGTGCGCAAAGAATTTTCAATAATTGCTCCAATAGACTGCTGTCTACTCACCAAAGAATAGCTATACTTTTTTACGCTTTCCTCTGTAGGATCCACGGCATAAATTAAGTTGGTAGATATGTCTACAATTACTTTGTCTTTAGAAGGATAAACATTTTTTAAAGTAAAGTTCTGTTGCCGTAAAGTTACCTTTTCCGCAACACGCTCAAGAAGCGGAATTTTAAAATTCAGTCCCGCGGTCATTATACGGTTAAATTTACCTAAAAACTCAATAACATTAACCGTATTTTGCTGAACAATGCGAATACTGCCCAAAAACAAAAGCACTAAAAATAACAATAGAAAGTATATAAACATGGGATTAGTTTATTTTTTAAGCGAAGGCCTTTTTAAGGCCTGGCCCCTTACTTTTTATTTTTGGCAATGATCGTTGGCAGAGCCAAAAGGATTATTGCCAAGGCGATAATTCCTAATATCAAGTAGGCTATTAACATAATTTTATCCTCTGCCTTTCAATAACCAAAGGCTAGTTACTAATAAAATGATTGCTATACAGCCGCCTAACAAAATTGGCAAAATCTTAAACTTGTCCAAGAGTGCTGGTAAAACTACAGAAGCAACTGCCACAACGCCTAAATCCGATGATATATCAGAAAGCTTTGTTAGTTGTTCATCTGACAGCCGCATACTAAAATTATACTCTTCCCGGCGGGTATGTCAATTTTATTTTTTGCTTTTTGATAACTTGCGAAGTAAGTTAATTTTATCAGTCCTCTCCCATGGAAATTTCACATCAGTCCGACCAAAATGGCCGTAAGCCGCGGTTTGTTCATAAATCGGGCGTTCTAAATTTAGCTGTTTTATTATATCAGCCGGTTTTAGGGGGAAAATTTGTTCTATGATTGTTTGCAATTTTTCATCGCCAATCTTGCCGGTGCCATAAGTGTCCACAAACACAGACACGGGTTTAGCCACGCCAATAGCATAAGCCATTTGTACCAAACACTTTTTAGCAAGACCCGATGCCACAACATTTTTTGCAATATAGCGCGCGGCATAGGCCGCAGATCTATCTACTTTGGTCACACACTTACCAGAAAAAGCCCCGCCGCCGTGCGGCGCGTACCCGCCGTAAGTGTCTACAATAATTTTTCGCCCCGTGAGCCCGGCGTCTGCCGGCGGTCCGCCCAACACAAACCTGCCGGTGGAATTAATATAAATTTCAATTTTTTTATTAAACCATTTGCCAAGCACGGGTTTAATGACTTGGTGGATAATATCACTGCGCAGCTTTTCAGTAGTTACCTCTTCACTATGGTGCGCCGCGATTACCACAGTAGTTACACTTTTCGGTTTTCCGTTTACATACTCAATTGTTACTTGCGATTTTCCGTCCGGCCGCAAATAGGGCAGTTTTTTATTTTTGCGGACTTCCGCTAATTTTCTGGTTAAACGGTGCGCGAGCGAAATGGGCAGAGGCATTAATTCTTTTGTTTCGTCGCACGCAAAACCGAACATCAATCCCTGGTCGCCTGCCCCCTGCTCCTTAAACTCGCCGCGGCCGGCATCTACCCCCTGTGCTATATCCGGCGACTGTTCGTGCAATGTTGATATCACGCCGACATCAGAAAAGCAAAACCCGTACTCGGGCTTATCGTAGCCGATTTTTTTAAGCGTTCTCCTAACAACTTCCTGAATGTCCACATAAGCTTTAGTGCGCGCTTCCCCGCCCACGACCACAAGCCCCGTGGTGGCAAAACATTCTATCCCGGCATGCGCCTTTTTATCCTGGCGCAGCATCTCGTCGTAAATCGCATCGCTAATTTGGTCGCAGACTTTATCCGGATGCCCTTCGGTAACGGACTCGGAAGTGAATAATTTTCTGCTGGCTATTGCCATAAAAAAAACTCCTTTTTTATCCTCAATCCTTAAAGGATAGAGATGGCACCTTGCCTTAATTGGAGCATTAAGGTAGGTTGCCGTCCCGATTGAATCGGGATCTCTGGATAAAAGCTTATTTGATTTATTAAATATAATTTATACTACCTTGAAATTTTTGTCAATAAAAGTTAAAATTGATGCAGTTTAGCGGGATTCGTATAATGGTAGTACGCTAGCCTTCCAAGCTGGTGGCACGGGTTCGATTCCCGTATCCCGCTCCAGCTTTCGCTAAAGCTTCAGCTGGCTTACGCCAGATCACAAATGAAGGTTTATTGAAAACTGGAAAAATTAGTATCAAAGCGAAAGCTGTCCGACGTAGCCTTGGCGAAGTTGGACTATCGGGCTTCGTTTGGCTCACGCCAATAGAAATTTTCTCAGAAGTTTAGGGATATTAAAATGTTAGTTGACAGGCGAAGTCTGCGCGCCGTAGCTTTAGCGAAGGCGGGCTAGCAGAGTATTGACCTATGTATTACGTCTACATTCTTCAAAGTATCAATTTTTCTAAAGAACATTATGTTGGTTACTCCAAAGATTTAAAATCCCGTCTTAAAGCCCACGATTGGGGCGACTCGGTACATACAAAAAAATTCAAACCCTGGAAACTTGTCTGTTATCTTGGTTTTGCCGATGAAAGGTCAGCCAAAGAATTTGAGTATTATTTGAAAACAGGCTCGGGTAGAGCACTCTTAAAAAAGCATTTGCTCAAGTAAAAAACTAATTTAGTTTTTTTAAAGCCGTCCCGATTCATCGGGACGGCTTTTTTTGAAATTTGCTGGTTAAGCTGTGGGGGCTGGCGGTGTACTTGCGGTTCTAAGTTTTATGGCTTCCTTAAACGCCTCGCCTGCTTTAAATTTGGGGGTATTTAATTCCGGAATGGTAATTTTCTGCGAAGGGTTCCTCGGGTTAACCCCAATCCTGGGGGCGCGATGGGAAACACTAAACTGGCCAAAACCGGAAATATTAACCTTTTCCCCTTCCCGCAATTTTTCGTAGATCATGGCAACTAAAGTATTCAAATATTTTTCCGTTTCACTCACAGTAATGCCTAAACGCGCTGCTAATTGTTCTATTAAATCTGATTTATTCATATATTTATTTAAATAAGGTTAATTATCTTTTCCCCAGAGTAGAATAACCCCCAGGATCTATGGGGTTCCCTCTTTAGTGGGATTAAACAGGATATTGCTCTTTATAGCATTATAGCAAAACAGTCCGGGTTTTACAACAGTCCCTTTATACTACCTCGTTATAAAGAGCGCCAAGTACCCCGTTAATAAACTTTCCGCTGGCGTCGCCCCCAAAAGTTTTCGCTAATTCCACAGCTTCGTTAATAACCACCTTTGGCGGCACTTGCTTTAAAAACATTAATTCATAAATCCCAACCCTCAAAACATTACGGTCAACCAAAGAAATTTGGTCAACCGGCCATTCCGGGGCGTGTTTTACAATTAAATCGTCAATAGCGGCTAAATTTTCTGCCACTCCTTCAGCCAATTGGAAAATAAATTCGGGTTCCTTAATTTCTGATTTGGCATTCTTCATCTGTCCTTTGGCTATGGTTTTTATTTTAGAAACCCGGCCGTTAAAATCCCACTCAAACAAAGACTGCACAGCAATGGATCGGCTTAAATGTCTATTAGCCATAGTTTGAAAAACTAATAACAATAAATTCAGGACTTACGCATTGAGCCAAGTTCGAGGCATTTTCCGAGGATTTTTGGAGGCGTACTCCTGGTACGACGACAAAAACCGCAGGAAAATAACAAAGAAATTGGCCAAAGCCGCTTTTAAGGATCCGGCTCCGCCGGTCCTAAAAGCGGCGGTGCGTAAGTCCTGAAATTATAACTTATGACTCTTGAAGTTATCAGTTATAAATTATCAATTATAAGTTATATGACCTTACGTCCTTTATAGTATCCACAATTTTTGCAAGGATAGTGCGGCATGGTCGAGCCCCCGCAATTTTTGCAAACCGCAAATTTTTTTATGCCCAAAGCATGGTGACTGCGTCTTTGGTTTCTGCCGCTACGAGTTTTATGTTTCTTAGGTACGCCCATAAAAAATTTAGAAATAATTATTGCTTACAATAAAAATTTTTTACCTTGAGCCTGTCGAAAGATGAAAGAAAATTTCACCCTGTCGAAGACCCTGAGCTTGTGGTTCGACATTGCTTACCACCTTGAGCGCCAGTCGAAACGGTCGAGGGGAGCGAGGTTTGTTTATAAACCGAGTCGAAGGGTAAAAATTTAGATTAAGGGGACTGTTGCCGAATGAACTTTTTGATGCAAAATGATATGGTTTGAGTAAAATTTCTAAAACAAATTTTGATGTTTACCTGAAAGGTAAGCGGAAAAATTTTTTTAGGAATTTTGCCAAAGCAGATCGTTTTGGGCAAAAATGACATTCGACAACAGTCCCTTAAGATAACAGACAAAGATTACCACAATCAACAAAAATCGTCAAAGCCCTTACCGCTAAAAACCAAAATTTGATTTTCAAAAGTTAAGGGGCGAAAGGTAATCGAACTACGATTACTCGTTTCGCCCGCGCCGAGCCCTGGAACGGTTGTCTTCCTCGTTGTTTGTTGACCGGCCAGAAAGCCAATCCTTTAAACAAACGAGGGCAAGGGCCACGATGATTCCAATAAAACCATATGTGGCAATTATTCCCCATTCCATGGCCTAACCACCGAGGGCCTTACGAAACCGTTCGTAGGCCCAAATCCCGCAGGCCCCGGCGGCTAAGCCAAGGCAAATTCCCAAAATCACTTGTCCTCCTCCCTCTTCTTCGCGCCATTAGCACGGAAACCCGCGGACAGAAGCCCGCCGGGAGTAAACCGGTCAGCCAGCCCCTTTAGGGCCCGGCCGAGAGTACGAAAAAACCACCACGCCCCTGCGCAAGAAAAAAACAACACAAGGACGAAAATCGCCTGACCCAAGTCATCAAGCGAACGAAAAAATCCTATCATCTTCCCCACCTCCATCCCGGCCTCAGCCGGAAAATCTTTTTCACCACAACCGCCAAGCCGACGGTTTTGGCAAAAATGCAACCAACCGCCAGGCAAAGCGCCGAGACGGCTAGCACAAATAACAACTCCAGGTTTCTCTTGCTCACCTCCCTCACCTCCCAAACCTGTCAATTCCCGCCACCAGGCATAAAATGCGCAGTGGCCTCACCCTGAAGCTCGCCCCGGCTTTTGAGGTACAACATGTATACCCCAATCACAATCGCGAATGCCACAAGGGCTACCAGTGCCAACGGCCAAAGAAGCTCGTACATAATTCCCCGCCAGAAATTTCTGGCAGTGAAAAATTGCTTAAGATTCAAGAACCGCAAAAACTCCATAAATTCTACTAAACCTTTTTTCAAAACATGCCTCCAAACCTATAAACCATTCTCTGCTAAACGCTAATTATGATTTACAAATTTGGAAACACAGAATTGTCATTGCGAGCATAGCGAAGCAATCTATGAACAGATTCCTCACTTCCACTCGGGATGACGCTAGCGTCAGATTGCCGCGCCCCGCCTTCAGCGCGGCTCGCAATGACCAAAAATAAAAGAATTAAAGGGCGGGATATAAAAAATGAATCCGTGCCGCCCCCTCATCCGAAAAATAACCAAAAGAGGAAAAATAAGATTGCTCCTATGAGGATCCTGTTTTTCGCTTTCGGTGTAAGGGACCGGATGAATCCCTCGGAAAAAAACATAAGCTGTCTCCATTCATGCTTTTTCCTATTCGGCCATCGCTTTTGCGAAAGCAATGGCCCAAGGCATGGCCAAACATATCAGCCACCCTGTTGCGAGCCCAAGGCTCGCTATTAAAATTCTCATCGACCCTCCTTCTCCCAGGCGTTCGCCCGGGACGTTTTTCTCGGCGAACCTCAACGTCCGCCGCAATTTGGGTCGCACGGCTCGGGCCAAAGACCTAAAGCCGAAGCGACCAAAAATAATCCAATAACCACCCATATTGGGTGGGCTTGGACAAATTGAGAAAGTCGAGTCATCTCAATTACCTCCGGGGGAGGAAACTGGCTTTCGCCAGGTGCGTCCGAGGACTTTTCGGACACACTATTACGAAAACCAAAGTGGTTTTTATTTTACTCTTGTTTATCGAATATTTCAAGCGCATCCTGGCTATTACAATTATCGACAACTCAAAAATATAATGCTTTATTTGTCGCACCCTCCTTCGTCCGCCGGAGGCGGACTACGGAGGATTGCGCCTCTATAAAAAATATTATTGTGGCGCAAAAAAACCGTCTCACCGATACAAAAGAACCTTGGTAAAAATGTCCTTGTATTCAGTTAAACGGCTCTTTAGCGCCCCCAATCCGGTTTAACACGAAATTAGGAGCCCGTAGGTCCCCCGAAGCCTTGTGCGAAGGGGAAAATTAACACGCAACAAAATATTTTACACTAAATCCGCATAAATGTCAACACCCACACCAAATTTTTGATGTGGGAGTAAAATTTGGCTTATTTAAAACATTTTATTTTTCAAATGCCATCTTATGTTCCTTAACTGCCTTTATCCTTTTTTTCCAATCACTACCCAAATTAACAAACAAACCCCTAATTAATTCATATCCGAGTTTAATTTCGTTTCGATCTGGACTTAACGTATCCCACTTATTACTGTTTCTGTCTACCTCCCAATAAATCATTTCTAATTGTCTACGAATCCACCTGTCTTGAAAAAAATAAGTTTCTAATTCCTGCCTCAAGTGGTACCTTAGCTTCGATTTTCTAAGTATTGCTAACAACTCCTCATCAGGAGGCGGTTCCTTAAATTCAGGGGGGCGGCCAATATATTTTTCTTTATCATGATCTGGCATATCTTATTTTAACCCAAAACCCCGCCCTTTGTAAAAAAGGCGGGGTTTGACTTTGCTGGCTACATGCTACTTACTACCAGCTACTGGCTAGTTAGTAATCCATCCCCCCCATGCCGCCGGGCATTCCGCCGCCCATTGACGCTTGGGATTTTGGCTCCGGCTTGTCGGTAATAATGGCTTCGGTGGTCACTAAAGTTGATGCGATAGATACCGCGTGTTCTAAAGCTAAGCGGGTAACTTTCAAAGGATCCACAATCCCGGCTTTCATCATGTCTTCCACCTGGCCTTTTGTCCAGTCGGCTTCTTCGTATTTGGTAAAATCATAGCCCGCGTGAACGCCGCCTTTCTGGATAAAATTAATTATGCCGGTAGGCTCCACTCCGGAGTTGGCCGCAATTTGCCTTAACGGAGCTTCTAAAGATTTCCTGACAATTTTATAGCCGGTCCTTTGAGAGCCTTGAACTTTGGACATTTCCGCCTCAAGCATTGGGGCTATTTTAGCCAACGCCGCGCCCCCGCCTGCCACAATCCCCTCTTCCACAGCCGCGCGCGTGGCGTTTAGCGCGTCTTCAATTTTAAACTTCTTGGTTTTCATTTCGGTTTCCGTAAACGCGCCGACCTTAATTACGCCCACGCCCCCGGCTAAGCGCGCGAGCCGCTCCTGCAATTTTTCCTTGTCGTAATCAGAGGTTGATTCCTTATGTTCGTTTTTAATTTGGCTAATGCGATCCTCAATATTTTTCTTGTCGCCCTGTCCGTCTACAATGGTGGTAAACTCTTTCGTGGCTATCACCTTACGCGCCCGTCCTAACTGCTCTAGGCCCGTATTGTCTAACTTTAACCCTAATTCATCGGTAATAACCTGCCCGCCGGTTAGTGCCGCAATATCCTGCAGCATTTCTTTGCGCCTGTCGCCAAAGCCCGGGGCTTTTACCGCGAGCACATTAAAAGTGCCCCGCAATTTATTAACCACAAAAGTAGCCAAAGCTTCGCCTTCGACTTCGTCGGCAATAATCACCAAATGTTTTTTGCCGCTCTGCGCCACTTTTTCCAAAAGAGGCAGGACTTCCTGGACAGAAGCCACCTTTTTGTCAGTAATTAAAATATACGGGTCTTCCCACACGGCTTCCATTTTTTCCGCGTTAGTTATCATGTAAGGGTTTACATAGCCCTTATCAAAGCGCATGCCTTTGACCACTTCTTTTTGCAAGCCCGTGGTCTGGCCTTCTTCCACGGTTATGACCCCGTCGTGGCCTACTTCTTCCATGGCTTCGGCAATTAATTTGCCGACTTCGGGGTCTAAAGAAGCTATTGTGGCAACCTGCTGGATCTCCTCTTTGGTCTTTACGTCTTTTTTAACTTTCCTTAACTCTTCCACCACAAAACTAACGGCTTTGTCCATGCCTTTTTTTATTTCATTGGCCTGGGTACTCGCCAAAGCCGCGGCCTCAAACGCTTCTTCTATCATTTTTTGGGCTAAAACCGTAGCCGTGGTCGTGCCGTCGCCCGCCTCTTCGTTGGTCTTATTTGCCACTTCCTGAATTAAAGACGCACCAATATTTTCAAACTTGTCCTCAAGTTCAATGTCTTTAGCCACCGTAACACCATCGTCGGTAATGGTCGGACTGCCGAAAGACTTGTCTAAAATAACCGCCTTACCCGTTGGACCCAATGTCACTTTAATCGCGTTAGACGCTTTGTCCACGCCGGCTTTAATTGCCTGCTTGGCATCGAAGCCATATTTGATGATTTTTGCCATACTGATTATATAATGCCGATATACAGATTAAGACTGATATACAGATACCTACGGATATTAAAATCTGTAGTTATCTGTATATCTGTGCCTATCTGTAAATCTGCAAAAATTAATTATTCTATTAACGCCAGTACGTCGCTGTCGTCTTTTTCCTTGCCAACGTACAAAATTTTATACTCGACCTTTTTACCGTTTTCTTCCATTTCCACTTCTTCCCCCGCGTATTTGCCAAAAACAACCTTGTCGCCTAATTTTAGGCCTAAAGCCGACACTTCCGAACCATTGCCCAATTCCATAATCGTGCCAATGGCTTTTTTTTCTTTGTCCGCTGTGTCCGGCAAAACAATTCCAGATTTGGTGACTTCTTCCTGGCTGTCCTGCTTTACCAACACGCGATTGCCTAAAGGTTTTACTTTCATAAATTCTCCACAAATCACTAATCATACAAATGGGCACAAATTTCTGCATTTGCAGTATTTGCTATATTTGTGATTAGTGGATAATTAATTATACGATTAATATTATATCCAATTCTATCACTCTGTCAAGAGGAGTGATAATAAGCAATTTTGCTCTTTATACTACCACCTAAATATCATAAAATGAACTACCTCGGGGCAAGCCCCGAGGTATCGAGGGGCAATATTATAGAATGTTCATTCGCCGAAGCTTGCCATCCTCCTTCGCTAAAGCTACGGAGGATTCGCCGCATTCTATTTTCCCCGCGGCAAGCCGCGGGGTATTAGCGGAGGCGAAT